>JAPONP010000033.1 GCA_026713835.1 Bacteriovoracales bacterium | reverse complement strand
TCGGGGAAGAATGTAAAATCGCCTCACAAACCCTGACTCCGTCCACCGCCGCCGAAGTGATCCCCCCCGCATAACCGGCCCCTTCTCCACAGGGATAAAGGCCTTGGTGGGAAAGGGATACCAAGGTGAACGGATTCCTCGCTATGGCCACGGGCGCAGATGTTCGAGTCTCCGGCGCAATGAGAATGGCCCGATCGCAAGAAGCAAAGCCTGCAATCTTTTGATCAAATTTTTTCAAAGCCTTTTTGAGATGATCGACGATATCCATCGGCAAGATTTCCCGAAGATCTTGCCTAAAAATCCCCGAAGGAGAGGAATGGGGTGGCAAGGGGCGATCGGCAGATCTTCCCTCCAAAAATTCCCCCACATACATGGCGGGAAGCTCCCTTCCCGTGGCCTTGAGTTTGGAGAGCTCAAAGGCCTTTTTCTCGATGGCCTCACGGTAAAAGGCCCCGGCTAAGACGTGATCTCCCGTAAAGTCCCGACCGGACTGAACCTGGGCCACGATGGCCCCGTTGGACCAAGGAGAATTGTGCCCGTCATTGCTCATGCCATTGGTGACCAATCCATCCTTTTGGGTTCCCGAACTCAAGACATATCCTCCGGGACACATACAAAAGCTATAGGCCGATCTCATGGTTTGGGGATCTTCCCAACTCAAGCGATAGGAAGACGCCCCCAATTTCTCTTCAAATGGAAATGACCCGTACTGTATTCGATTCAAGGCCTCTCTCGAATGTTCGATGCGCACTCCAACGGAAAAGGGTCTCGCCTCGAGGGCAATCCCATTTTGGCGACAATAGAGATAGATATCCATGGCACTATGTCCGGTGGCCAAGATCACATGATCGGCCCTTATCCTCTCCCCGCTTTCGAGAACAACTCCCCTCACCCCTTTGTCCTCCCCCTTGTCCTCAAAGATCAACCCCACGACCTTGCTCTTGCACTCAATGCGACTCCCTTGCCTTTTGAGATCCTGTCCTATGGAGGAAATCATCTTGCGGATTTTGTGGGAGCCAAGATGGGGGGCCGAAACCCAGGCCAGTTCTTCGGGAGCGCCGTAATCGATAAATTTTTTCATCACATAGGAGACAAAAGGGGACTTGATTCGAGTGACGAGCTTTCCATCGCTAAAAAGTCCGGCCCCTCCTTCACCAAAACACACATTGGTTTCCTCATCCAATTCCCCGTAACGCCAAAACTTGGCGATTCTATGCATACGCTTTGAGGCCGTATCCCCCCGCTCTAAAATCCTGGTGGGAATCCCGTATTCGGCAAACCTAAGGGCACAAAAAAGACCCGCAGGACCGGCCCCTACGATGAGAGGGGGGGTGGAAAATTTCTTTTTCGTCACAAAGTTTTGATGAATCACGGGCCAAGGTTCATCTCCCGCCTCCCTATACTCCAAGACGTAGTGATAGCGAGGGGGCCTTCCCTTCCCCACCCCGCGGGCATCGAGGGAGCGAGAACGGATTCTATAGTCTTCGATATGGGGGAAATGCACGGCCAAATGACCGTGGAGATCCCGGTCGTAGGGGAGGGTGACTTGAAGGATTTTGACGTTTTTGCCTTTTTTCAAGGAGTTATCGATCCCTCTTTAAGATTTTCGGCCCCAATGGCCCATCGCCGCTTCGCCAAAACATCCCTTTCACCCAGTGATACACCCTCCTTTGCCTTAAATCAAAATCTAGGGCATAATTTCTCAAAAAATCAGGGAAACGGGGCCAAATTATGGACAACGATAAGTGGAAAGAAAAATTTAGCGACTTCATCAATATCTGCCAGGGAGAATTGAAAAAGACGACGAAGATCGGCCAAAAAATGCTTTCGGCTTCCAAAACCAATACGGAACTTCATAAAACCTTTGAAGACTTGGGAAAATACACCAGAGACCAAATTCTTCAGGAAAAACTCAGTTGGAATGACGATAAAGTCAAAAATCTTTTGAGAAAGATTGAAACCTACGAGCGCAACTTGGAAGAGTTTGAAAAAGAAGTCAAAGATATCAAATCCCAAGAATACCAAAAATAGTCTTTCGTGATGAATGGGATAGGCCCTAAGTAAGACGTTGGAGGAGAGTCGATTCAAAGGCTTCCAGACCCTCTCGAGAGAGGGCCGAAAGGAAAAAGATCTGCTCTGCCCTTCGGTACTGCCAAAAAATCTCATCTTTTCTTTTCTCAAAAGCCAGCCTCTCTTTTTGGGTCTTGAGCTTATCGATTTTGTTCAAAACGAGGATGAGGGGAAGATTGAGACCTTGAAAGTAATCATCAAAGTTTTGATCCGTGATTCGGCGGGGATGCCTGGCATCTTGGATATTGACGATGAGTGTGGCCCGCCCGAGGGAGCGGAAGAAGGAACCCATGAGAGCATCCCATCCCTTTCTCATTTCCTTTGAGATTCGGGCATGGCCGTGTCCCGGCAAATCGTAGAGATATCTCGTCTCCCCATGGACTTCAAATTCAAATATATTGACGGCCCTCGTCCTTCCGGGAGTTTTCGACGTTCGGGCCGTCTTTTTTCCAAATAGGGAATTGATCAAAGTACTTTTGCCCACATTGGAAGCCCCCACCATGGCCAGGGACTTGATATGCCCATTTTCTTTCACCCAGTTTTCCATCTGCCCGGGATCGGTCACGCTGAGAATAAATTTGGTTCTTCCCTTTAAAATTCGGTCCAACTATTAAACCCCTTGAAAAAGAAAATAAGCACTTTGGGCCCGTAAAGCCGTGATCTTGCGTTTATCACAAATGGCATGGAAATTGTATGGGAGAAGGAAGAAAAAGGAAAAAAAGGAGGATTTTTAAAAATGAATAATCTACAAAGCATCAAAAACCAATGGTATTTAGAACGAATCCGCCAAAAAGGGCTTCGCCCCGGAGATGAGATCCTTATTTGCCCATTTAACGAAAGGACTCAAAAGCTTAGATTGCTCAGAAAAAGCTATCAATTTTCCCATCAAATTCGAGAAGAAAAGCCTTGGAGAATCGATCTTCCCAAAATTATGGAAAAAGAGTTCAATTTGGAATTAAAGCTCCTTTCCGACGGAAAAGAAGAGGAAGGGCGTTATTTTCTCCTCTCTCACTGCAAAACCCCCTTCAAAATCAATGGAAATTTTTGTTATCAAAGCTTTGTCGAGCGAGGTGATGAGATCGAATTTGGTCTCCACCAAATTCAAACCAAGAGCGATATAAAAGTTCAAGATGACCTTACGATTCCCTCCTCGGTGATTAGGAGTGACCTCCCCATCCTTATCGAAGGAGAAACGGGTACGGGCAAAACCCATCTCGTAAAAAAAATTCATGAACTCAGCGGACAGACCGGGCGTCTCGTCCATCTCAATCTCTCCTCTTTTTCCACCTCATTATTTGAGAGCGAACTTTTCGGTCATGTCAAAGGGGCCTTCACAGGTGCCGATCGCAATAAAAACGGTGCCATCGTAGAGGCCAACCTTGGCACTCTCTTTATAGATGAAATGGATTCTCTGACAAAAGAATTGCAAGTGAAACTCCTTCTTTTCTTAGACGATGGAAGGGTTCGACCCGTTGGAGGAAATTCTTGCAAGAAAGTCAATACCCGTCTCATCGCCGCCTCGGGAAGAAGCCTTCAAGATCTTTTAGAAAAAGGTGAGATTCGCAAAGATTTTTTCTTTAGGATTCAATCGAGCTATAAAATCAATTTAAAGCCTCTTCGACAAAAAAAAGAACAGATCCAAAGGATTTGTGAAAAGTTCTCTCAAGATGAAAACATTTCTCTTTCCCCACAACTTCTCGATTTTTATCAAAAATGCCCATGGCCGGGTAATATTCGACAACTCATCGGCCACTTGCGAACCAAAAAAGTTCTTTCTCCCGGAAGAAAATTTGAAATCGATCATTTTGATTACTCCCTACAAAAACCTTTGGAAATCGAAACGAAAAATAAAAAGGGAAATTTTTTGGACTTAGGCTCTGTAAAAAAAAGTTATGCCAGACAGGTCTTTGAATCCTCAGGGCGTGATGTTCAACTCGGTGCCAAGATATTAAAGATAAGCCCTACAACTCTTAGGGGCTATATAGAGGGAGCGATGACCGGATGTTCGTAGGGTTATGGAGGAGACAAAAATAGACTGCTAAGTTCTTGAAATTAAGACGAAGCCCGGCACAATTGCAGCCGATTGCAATAGAAGGTGGTTTTAGGATAGGCTCTAAGCCAGCACGATGCTATAAGAGGATCGGGTGGCTTCAACTTGAGGAGTATAATCGATATGGCACAAAGTCAGCGAAAAGACACAAGTTTTGAGGAGATTAGAAAGATTTTACGAGAAGTTTCACAAAACCAAAAGGAAACCGATCGACGAATGAAAGAAACTGATCGAAGGATGATGGAAACCGATCGACAAATGAAAGAAACCGATCGACAAATGAAAGAAACCGATCGAAGAATGATGGAGAGTGACCGCCGACTTAATAACCTCAATGATCTCTTTACGGGGCAATGGGGCAAGTTGATGGAAAGCCTCGTAGAAGGAGAATTAGTGAATCTCCTCAAAGAGAGAGGTGTTAAGGTAGAGCATACCACAACACGGGCCAAGGGGCAGCTTGGCGACAGACACTGGGAGATAGATATTCTTGCAGTCAATGGAGATGAGGTCGTTGCTGTGGAAGTTAAAACGACATTGAGAGTAGAGCATATCGATAAATTTGTAGAATTTTTGAAAGATTTTAAGGATCTGCTCAAAGAGTATAAAGATAAAAAAACTTATGGAGCAGTCGCCTATTTGAAAGCAGATCAAGCAGCTAATATCTATGCAGAAAAGCAAGGGCTTTATGTTATTAGGGCAACTGGAAATAGCGCAAAAATTATCAACAACAGCAATTTCAAAGCCAGAAAATTCTAATCAAATTTTGGCTTTCACAACTACACTCTCGGTACGATTTTCACATTTCACACCTCTATTAACTTGAAAGAACCTGATCTATACTGACATTTTTAATCCGACCCTTTATCTTCTTCTTGGAAATAAGTTTATTAAGCTCATCTAAAACTTTTAACTTAATAACTCCAAATCCCTCCTTTGTCAGAACAAATTCTTGAGTAATGGGTTCCAAGCTCGTCAAGATACAATCGCGAATCTCATGCTCATGGTTTTCAATATATCGCTTAAGGTAACGATTTGATGTTTCAAAAATAAACTCGACCCTCAAAGAATACACTCGACTTGGACTCTTTTGAAAATAGATGGGAACCTCAAGACTTGATAGATAAGTCTGCTTTCGTTCAGCACGAAAATAAGGCGGTCTTTTTGGAATCAAAAAGGAATCACTCTCATTCGATTTTTTTTCCATTCCAATAATTATTTCTCTTGAATTTTTGTAGATAAAAAAGGTACTCCCACCAATCGACAAAATCGCAAAAGAAACCAATGCAATCGACCGAAAACCAAAAATAAAAAAAACCTTTTTTTTATCTTTCTCCCCTTCACCCTTTTCATCGTCTTCCTTATCGCCATCTTCTTGATCGTCGTCCTCATTTTGATAAGGAACGCTCTCATCCTCAAAACCCGGAATTATTTTGGTGAGGATAAAGACGAGCCCCGCATTGACTTTGGCCAAGAAAGCCGTGAATGATTCCATATCCCCCCTCTATTTAAAAGGATTATGCATCTTCTCGGTCAATACGATATTTAAAAAGGGATAAAAAGGCCTAAGAGCCTATCCTAAGATTGTTTTATCTATTGATCTTATGGCACTGATCTTTGATAAAATTTTCTAATTTCAACACCTTCTCCGATTCTATGCCGATACGAAACATTAACTCTCCAAATGAAGAGGAAGAAAGTCCATATTCCTCCATTTTTTCCTCTATGCTAATATTTTGGGCCCCCTTACTCTCTTCGCCATCATGATCTTGATCGCCCTTTTGGTCATCTATCAAGGCTTTGGCATAAAGTGCCGAATAGCTCTGGGTCTCTATCCACGAAGACCTTCTTGCCTTAAAGCTCCTTTTACCCGTAAGGATGGCCACATCGTGAAAAACGTCCAAATTGGTGGCAAAGAAATCAAAACCGTATTGTCCCCAATCGTTGGCCTCTCCCCATTTTTTGATGAGAATATTGGCCCTTGAACAGACTTTATTTAGGTTTTCACCGGATAATCCATCGTCAAAATAGCCTCTTTCGACAAAAATATCGTGCCCTTTCCTAAAAACCTTGTAACCTGATCGCATCTTTTTCATCATATTCTTCACAAATGAAACTCCAATCTTGCCGTAAATTTTTGTAGCAGTTTTTTCATAACTTTCATGCAAGGCCAAAATGGTGGCCACTCCGGAGTCATTTACAAGATATTCTCCCCTAGAGTTTCGATAGGCCAAGATATCGATACGATTTTGCTTTTTCGTCATCTCTTGATTTAGATTTTGAATACTTTTCGTCTTATTTTCGATATTAGAGTTAAGAACCACGAGCCTTCCTTCTTCCCAATTTTTCTTAATAAAAGCCGCTTTTTGTTCGTAAGAGTGAATATAATGGTGAAAAAGACCGTAGAGAAATCCCATTCCGGGGGGATGATCATCACTAGAGTTAAGATTTAAGTTTCTTAAACCATCATAAACCAAAGGAACCAATTCCTCTGCCACATCAACGTCCCAAGGAATCTTTCCTAATCCATGAATGATTTCCTTTTTGTGAATAAATATCCATGCGAGTTGAGTTTCATTAAAAATGATTTCTCCTTCCGACGATAAAGAAAATGCCATATCAAAGTTTTTTGCCAATTGATAAAATTTTTCTTCATCACTCGAAAACGAATTTTCAAAAATACGGGCAAATCCCGTATCCCTCTCCTTTTCCAAAGCATTGATCTCTTCCTCGAAGATTTTTTTCTGCTCTTTCAAAGATAAAAGTTCGCTATTCAAACCATCTTCTTCTTTTCGAGTCTTCTCATTGCCAAAACGAAAAATACCCATTTGATCCAAATTGCGTCGAATCTCAAAAAATGTGCAATTAAACTTGTTAAACAACATACGTTCATCGTGATCGTTCCAATTGTATTCATTTTTAAAAAAACGATTGATGAGTCGAACCAATCCGGAAAGAGCGGCTCCATAGATAGACATCTCTATGCCTTCGGAAGAAAGAAGCCTCCATTTACTAAACGTCAAAATGGTATCTGCAAGATTTTCTAAAAATTTCTTTTTGCCCGTATCCTTAAGACAGGCCTTATCCTCCCTAATTTCAGCGAGTTCATCCACAACTAAAGACATGGCCTTGATCTGATCTGCCAATAAAACGTCATCCTGACTCTCTCCTTCAACGAAATCATCCAAATTGACATCATCTCCACTCATGAAAAGACCACCTAGATTTTCTCTGTACTTTTCCAGGGCAGATAAACCATCCTCGGCCTTACGGCATTTGAATTGTCTTAAATTTTTTTCAAGGCGACCGAGAATGGCCTGTACGGAATCGAGATTTTCCGTCAGGGGGCATTGGGCCGGGCGAAACCTAAGGATGGGGGTCAAATCCACCGGGCCCGCCTCTTGGATCTGGGTGTCCCTTCCCCCTGAAAAGGAAGTACCCGAGAGCATGGAGAAAATCAGAATCCACAATAAATCCCGTCTCCGCCGAGGCGTAGTGGGAAAGCGTAAGTTTTTTTCCGACATCCTAAAATCTCGCATTTTGCACCACACCATAATGCCCAAAGCCCTTCAACGCAAGAAAAAAAGAGAACCCTGAAAAAACTATTAAGCCGGAAGATTTCCCTGGAGAATTAGCCTTTAAGGACGTATTTTCAATATCTTACCATCCAGGGGCCATCCCTTAAAATCGTTGCTCCCTCCCTGGATAAAGTTTTCCTTCTAGAGAAGCTCTAAGGCCAATGAAACAATAGAAGAGATCATGATTTACTCCAACTCCCATCACCCGGTCAAAGTCCACAAAATACATCTTAAAATCTGGAAATTTCGAGATGAATTGGTTTCCATCATTGAAGAAAGACTCAAGCAAGTCGGTCACGACACCTCCAAAGTCAATATTTCCGATTTGAAAAAACTCTACCGCCCCCACACGGCCCCCGCCTCCTTTGACTCGGGAGAAAGTGAAGATGAAGATCAAACGGAAGGGGGAGAAATAAAGGAGTTGGTCACCCAAGGGGACAATCTGTTCGTTATCCATAGAAGCCGCCCGACAATGGAAGAACACCAATTTGGAGATGGAGTCGTCGCCTTAATGGACATCAATATGGACATGATCTCATGTTTTTCTTCCCACAATTATATTAGCGGTCAAACCATTATCATCGAATTTCTCGTTCCCAATCATTTTTTTGTCACGGCCAAAGTTTTGGAATGTCGCCCATACAATATGTGTACGAAAATCATCTCCCAAAATCGCCCTCCCTATCGTCTCCACGCCAGGTGGCTTTTCAGCCTTTTTGGGGAAAGAACCATGTTGAGAAGGTTTTTAAAATCCATCGCAGAGGATGTTCCCAAAGATGAGAGTGTAGAGATTGAAACCCCGGAAGCGGTGCCGGAAGGAGACGATGAAAAGATAGCTGCATAGACCCTAAGGGGATGGCACGGAATCGGCCGCAATGGCAAATTTTTTGGCCCCTGCCTTCTTGGCCACCCCCATAATGTCCATGGCCTTTTGGAGAGAGGCCTTTTTGTCCCCTTCTAAAATGACGAGACCCGTCCCCTCACTCTTGAGAGATTCGGCCACCTTTTGTTCGAGGGTCTCCATGCTCACCTTGGCCCCTTGGACAAAAACGTCCCCAACCGAATCGATGGAAATGATCACCGCATTGCCTTCCCGACTCTCCGTCGTTTCTGCCGTTTGGGGAAGATCGATATCCAGTCCCGATTCCAAAGAGACGGAGGAGGTCACCATAAAAATGATCAATAAAACCAGCATGATGTCGATGAGAGGGGTTAAATTGATGTCCCCTATGACATCGTCTTGTCCATCCCAATCCGAATCCGCCCTGTCCTTTTGAGTATGAAGTCCCATCCCCATCGATCAGCCCAAACGCTTATTCGTGGAAGCGATCATGTCTTTTAAGTCTTCGAGGCGATTCTTATAGACAGACGTTAAATGAGAAAGACGAACCTGAAAGTAATTGAAGAAAATAAGGGCAATGACGGCCACCAAAATTCCGGCCGCCGTGGCGATCAAGGCCTCGGAAATTCCTGCGGCCACCACGGAAAATCCCCCCTTCCCGGCGACGGCAATATCGTCGAAGGATCGAATGATCCCAACCACCGTCCCAAAAAGACCGATAAAGGGTGCAGAAGCGCTGACCGTTGCCAAAACCCATAGGTATTTTTTGAGATGAAGTTGAATGTCAAAAATCCTTCTCCGGGCCCTCTCGTGAATGGCCTCCAAGTCCAAGGCCCCGATCCCATCCCCGGCTTCCAGATAGACCTTGAGGGGATCGGCAATCCATGTTCTTTCTCCACGAGAGCAGGCCTCCAAGGCCCCTTTCAAATCTCCCCCCCTAAGAAGAGGCCCCACTTCATCAAAAAATCTCGACGAAAGCCCGTGAAAACTTCGCAGAAACGTCCATCTTTCGATAATAATGCACCAACTCGCTATAGAAAAGAAAAGGAGGGGGTACATCACCCATCCCCCCTCCTGAAAAATCCGCCAAAATTCCATTTTCACTCTCTCCGTGATAGGATCGGTGATCGCACCGTCAAAAAGGCCCTGCGCCCTAAATCTATTGTAACGAAAGGCCCAAGCGATGTTAAGAGGGAATCATTTTGCTATCGAATGGATCAAGTATCTTTCCCTAAGCTTTGCCCTCATCATTGTCTTTTTTGTGGCCCTCAATGAATTTTTCCAACTTCCTCTACGCCCTGCCGACCACCTCCCCACCTTTGAAAGTCCCGTCAAGACCTCTGTTCTCGAAACCCTCCATTCCATGACCATCACCAATGGCTTTGGAAGATACGAGTTGGCCAAAGAAAAAGGATCCTGGGAACTTCATCTCCCCCGCTCCCTCCATGCCCGAAACGAATTAGTCGAGCAAATCATCACGTCTCTAAAAAACCTGAGGGTGCGTCACCTCTATCAAAAAGATAAGATCAATCTCCAAAATTTTTCTCTCGACAATCCCACCATTGAAATCCATCTCAAAAGCACAAAACAGACCCAAAAACTCAAAATCGGCTTGATCAACTCCATAGACGACTCCACCTACCTCATGGACGATCAATCCTCTCTGATCTATCAGATCGACCTCTTTCGCCCATCCCTTCAGAGCCTTGGCTTAGAAGACTTCATCGACTCCCATATCTTCAAAGAAACCATCGATAAAATCCAGCAAATACGAGTGGCCAAGCACCTATCAAAGAGGGGACTTGCCCTCCTCAACCTCATCCAAAAAGAAAAAATTTGGTCGGGAAAGCGAGGGGAAAAACTCAATCAGCAAAGGGTGAACGAATGGATGACCGGGCTCTTTTCAAAGAAGGCAGAGGTCATTCTCGATCAAAGGGGCCCTGAACTCGAAAACCGCATCGCCAAAATTATGGAAAGGCCCTTTTTTAGTGTGACCTTCCAAAAAAATGACAAGAGCCAATCCCGTTATAAACTCTCCTATCCCCTGACCTCTCTGCCGGGCATCAAACTTGAGAAAAAGAAATTTATCCTGGTTACATCGTCCGATGGAGGACACCCTATTTTGGCCCATAAATCTATCCTCGACTTGATCAAAACCAAAATGGGGCAGCTCAAATCCATTCATCCCAGTAAAATCATCTACTGACATCTTTCGGATGGCCGAGTTGGTATTAAGGGCCTATCCTAAAACCTGTCGGCTACTTCGACCACCTGGGAGAAAGACATTTCCCATAGTTTTTCGTCACGGCTCCCAAAATATCTCCATTTCGATCCATAATATAGAGATTTTGATCGGCCTTCTTCCTGCCTCTAGGCCTTAGGGAAGAAAAGACGATAAATTCCCCATCTAAAGAATAGCTCGGAGACTCATTGGAGCCAAAGTTGCGCGTGAGTCGGGCCAAGGCCTTGCCATTCTCATCAATTCGATAAAGATCAAAGCGATTGTCTTGCCAACTTGAAAAGACGAGTTCTCGCCCACTCGGTGCAAAACGGGGAGTTGCATTGAACTGTCCCGTATAGCTCACTCGCTTCACATTTTTTTCCATGCCATCCGTATCCGCTATATAGATCATGGCCTTCCCCGGACGCCCGGATAAGAAGGCCATACGAGAACCGTCCTCATTGAGAGAGGGGTCCACGTCTAAAGCGCCGTGAGAAGTCACCCTTCGGGTTTTAAGGGTGGCCAAGTTCATCTCATAGATCTCCGCATTCCCACGACGTCCCATGGTTAAAAAGATACTCTTTCCGTTTGGGGAAAAAACGGCCCCGGAATTGATCCCTGCCCGGGCCGAAATGAGACGGCTCTTTTTTGTCTCAAGGTTCAACAACCTCAAATTGACGTTTCTTTTCCCACGGGTATAGCGGATCAGGCTGTAAAGAACCCTCTTTCTCTTTAAATCGATGGCCGGAGAGATGACGATTCCCTTATGCCAAGTGAGACGTTCCTTTCTTCCCCCGTCAAAATCCATGATATAGAGTTCTTTGATCATCCTTTTCTTTGTGGATTGGACATCTGAAACAAAAACGATCTTGCTGCCAAAGATGGAGGGACGCTTGACCATCGAACGATAGATTCGATCGGAGAGAGCATGGGTGATCCCTCGGCGATTTTTTTCATCTCGGGGGAAGGGCAGGGTCTCAGAGTGAATTTCTTTTTTTTGAGTGATATCGAAAACCTTGACCTGAAGCTCGAAGGGTGGCCTTTTGCCCCCCTTTCCACTCTTTTGAACTAAACGGGAGCCCATGAGGTATCTGGCCGATTTTCTGACCCAAGGGGAATAGTCGAATGAACCCAAATTTTGAAATGTTTTGGAAAAAGAGGGCTTCGCTTTGATGACCTCAAAAAATCTTCGATAAAAGGCAAAGTTATTGACCAATTGGTCATCATATTTTTTGGCCGAAGCCTCCATTTCTCCACCCTTGCCCTGAGTGGCCGTGGGAACGATGAAGATCCTTTCTCTTACGACTTCGGCCTCTCCGACTGCGATCACCCCCAATTCATTATCGCTTTTCCCAAAAAGAGAAGAGAGGGAGGGAAGGGAAAAGAGGAGTAAAAAAAGAGCTAGAATAGAATGTCTCATGGACGACCCCTTTTGATTAGAGCGGAAAACCCAAAACGACGACCCCCGAGGCCAACTCCGCTACCAAATCCGGTTCGGGAACCGGAAATTGCGTCCTTTGAATGGCCGCCAGGGCGTAATTATCGTATTGCGGATCCCCGCTGGATTCCATAACGGCACTTTTAAGAAGTTTTCCCTCTTTGCCGATAAAAATTTGAATGCGACATTTTTTTTCCGATTCCTTGAGATAGCTGGGCAAGATCCAATGGGGACGAACGAATTGGGGAAGAGACTCCATGTAGAGGTGGAGCTTGGATAAATCCTTCGTGTTGACATCGCCCACAAGGGAAGGCCCTTTGGAAAGTTTATTTCCGGCCACGACCAGACCCCCCAAGTCCTTTTCCAAGCGCGTCTTCCGGGATCCTCTTGCACCCTTTTTCGTTTTCACTTTCTTCACCTTAACCGTCTTCTTGGAAAAATTTTTGATCTTATCCAAAAATGACGGTACCGATTTTTTCTTTCCCACGCTCACGGCACCTTTGCCGGAAGAATCCGCCAAGGCCCCCATTTGGCGCAACTCTTTGAGGGTAAATTTGGGCATCCCCACAACATCAACTCGGACAGATGATTGAACCACCTTGAGGGAATTCTTTTTCCAAAGAAAAAAACTGCTTTTTAGAGAACCCAGAAGGTAGAAGGCGGCAAAAAAGGAGAGATGGGCCAAAAAGATAAGGGCCATATATTTATAAAGAGGGTCATCTCCTCGAAATCCCCCAATAACTTTCATTTCTCTTTTTGCCAACGATTTCATTCGACTTCCGTCACCAAGGCCAAGTGCCCAAAGCCCTCCCTTTTAAGACGCCCCATGACCTTGGCCACCTTTCCGTATTTAAGACTATAATGGCCTCGAATATAGACGGTTTTATTTCTCGTTTGGGATAACCTTTCCCGAAGAGTCTGGGCCAACTCCTCCATCAAGAGTTTTTCCTTTCCTAAAAAGAGTTCTCCCGTCGGTGCAATGGAAAGAATGACGTGCTCATTATTCAACGTCAGCCGATTAACCTGTTTTGTCTTTGGAAGAGTGAGAGAAATTCCGTTAAACATCATGGGTGCCGTAATCATAAAAATGACGAGCAAGACCAGCATCACATCCACAAAAGGAGTCACATTGATCTCGGAGAATCTTCCCTTATTGCCGGAGTTCATCCCCATAACAGCCCCTCACCTTCAAACCAGTATTCTTTCAATAGAGTTAAGAAATTCCTTGGAAAAAGAATCCATCGCCGATTGAACCTTTGAATTTTCATTTGAAAAATAATTATAAAACCAAACCGCCGGAATGGCCGCAAAGAGCCCTACGGCTGTGGCCACCAAAGCCTCTGCAATCCCCGGGGCCACGGCATCCAAGGAGTTTCCCCCGGAAGCCAGTCCGGTAAAGGAATCGATAATGCCCCAAACGGTTCCAAAAAGTCCTACGAAGGGGGTGATAGCTCCGATACTGGCCAACGTGGAAAGATATCTGTCCAATCTCTCATTGGCCTCAAGTGCTGTTTGTTCCAAAGATCGACTAAAAAGAGAGAGACCAAATTTTGAGACGTAACGCTCCAATATCTCTCCAATCATCTCTTCCGATCGCTCCCCTCTCAATCGATCGATTTCCAAAAAGCCTCTTTGAAACATCAACTTGAGAGGGCCGTCGGGCAAACCCCGGGTTTTTTCAAAAAGCTCTTTAAGATCGGTGCTATTTTTAAATTCCCGGAGAAAAAGCTCATTACTCTCCTTGACCTCTCGCATATTGTTCCGCTTCTTCCACACGATGGACAAAGAAACGACTGAAGCTAGAATCAACGAAATCAAAACCAGTTTGACGACCCATCCAGATTGCCAAATAATTTGAAAAATATCTAATTCCACAAAGACTCCTTAAAATAAATGATTCACGATGAATCATCAACACAATCCATTGTACACCACTTGATGGAAATGGGTCAATTGATATGAGGGTGACTCCAAGAAAAGTAACGAAACTTCAAGTAAATGAGACAAAGGATAAACGCCAAAGAGATTTCAGGCCAGCCCAATCCTCTTTCGCAATGAAAAAGTCCGATATTTTCTTCAACAAAGATGTCTTGACCGAAAAAAACGTTGAGGACATTGTTGAAAAACAAAAGCACCCAAACACTGGCCCCCCAACCTTCCTTCCTGATATAGAAAAAGAGCATCAGAAAAAAACCAAAGACGAAAAAAAAGGAGAAATTCTCACCGGAAGGAACGATCACATAACTTAAAACCCCAAAGAATAAGGACGCCAACGAGAGAGTCAGGGTCGTATCTCCCTTTGTTTTAGGCCTATCCACCTTAATCAGATAACTCACCACCAAAAAATCCGTAAAGAAATAGACCGAGTGGCCGACAAAATGTCCCACCACATCAACAAATGACCACTTCTCATTCAATTCGGGACGGAGTTGAATGACAAAGAAAAGAAATAGGAAAGTCAAAACCACATAAAAACTTCGAGAAGGGAGTTCAAAAGATTTTGTCAGGTAGGCCCATGTTAAAGAATGTTTAAAGCTTTGAATCTTATAGTATTGATAAATGATAAAAAAGCCAATCAATTTAGAAATGGTCAGAACCATCCAAATGTTTTCTTGAACAAAAATTTCGATCAGATTGAATTCATGGCCCAAAATGAAGTGGAAAAATGAAAAAATGGAAATAACAAATAAATAGGCCAATAAAAGAACTAAATTATAGGCCATGTAGGGAAGTAAGCGCCTAAACGCCACGGCAAAATCACCAAATAAGATAATAAGGGTATTCATCTCTTTGTATCGAAAACTAAAGGCCTATCCCAAAACCACCTTCGTGATGAAAGCGAGCGAGATTGTGCCCGGCAAGGATGAAAGCAAAAAATGTCTGAAGGCGTGCTTGTGGCACGTTGAGGGCATTTTTTGCTTAAAGACGAAGCCCGGCACAATTGCAGCC
>JAPONP010000032.1 GCA_026713835.1 Bacteriovoracales bacterium | reverse complement strand
TGGAGAACAGTTACCTTGCCTTTATTACAGTTTTTGCTAGAGGTGCGAGCAGTTACTTATTAAGGGCCTATCCTAAAACACGACAAAGCGGGCCACTAGGGCCCCGCCGATAAAAAAGACGTAAAAGCCTATTCCCCTAAAAGCGATCCACCACCAATTGTTGAGTTTCCAAGCGGCCCAGGCCACGAGAAGACTTTGAACGAAGATCCCCAATCCTCCAAAGAGGGTGGAAAGATCGAACCACCTAAGAATGAGGGGGTTATCGATGTGGGCCACAAATTCCGGAGGAAGCTGGGCCTTGTATTTGGTGATGAGAAGGGTCAAGATGGGTTGCCCTATGGCGTAGGAGATGATGAGAGTGAGGGAAAAGGCCAGACCCACCACCACCGGCTGCATTTTAAAGATGAGGGCCCCATTCATCTTCCAAGAGGCCCATCCCATGACGAAGATCAAAAAGAAGGAGCCCAGGGTCAGGGCATCGACGCTTTGGAAGAGGACGAGACTGAAAACGAGTTCGATGGTGGCCGCCACCGCCGCGGCCACGATCCCGGCCTTCGGGCCGTAGAAGCTATCTACGATCACAAAGAGAAGCAGGGGGATAAGCCCTGCCAAGATCACCCATCCACTCATACCCTCGATTATAGCACACGAGGGGCAATGGCCTCCAGCTTCACAGCTCATGACGCAACGCTCGTCTCGCCTATGGAGCGTTGCTCCTTTTGGACTCGATGGGGGTAGGGTATCAAAAATCATAAGAGTCGCACCGACGACATAAATCCGGCGTTGACTCTCCATAAACCGAAAAACTGTCCATGATAAAACGAAAAACATTTTTTATCCCGCTTATAATCGGACTCTTTTTAAGTTTCATCTTATTAAGCTCTGAGCAAAAACCCGGCCCAAAAGAGGGCTGTAAGGGTGGGGGATGCGACCGAGTACAAGAACAGAGAGCTAAAAACATGGAGGCATCGGGATCGGATAGAATTATAAATCAAAGCTCTAAAAGCAATCATTTCATGAAATGCATAATGGGACTTATTGATAGTATTGCATCGAAGAGGATGTCCGATCACCGTGAGATATTAAACGAAATTGAAAAAATAAAAATCAATAAAATGAATAAGTCGGATCAAATAGCAATGATTGAGTCACTTATTGCTCCTCTCAAAACTCCGCTTTCAAAATATAATAGATGTCATGATGAGAAGCATTTTAACAATTGGTACAATCATTACAAATGTTGCTATGAAAAGACGCAGTGTGGACTTTTATCGAGGAGAACATATACCGGGCCTGGACTTGAAATGGCAACAGTACTTACGGGGCAGATCGAAAGTAGCGATGGAATTTTTTTAACTATTTACTTGAAAAGTGGATTGGATATTTTAAAAGAGCAAGAAAACCCTATCCAATACTTAATCGAAAGGATGCAGTCTCAAGATTATAGTATATCGCCTTCACCGCTGATAAATAATTTCACCCCCGGGATATCCAAAATCATTTTATTTGAACTCCTAAGAGAAAAGCACCATCTGGACTCTCAAAAAACACAAAAATATATGGAGGACTTTAATATATTCGCTCGTAGGATACATCTTAAAATGAAAACACCGGATGATAATTTCGCTCATAACCATTTCAAGAGAAGATTTCAATATTCTATTCACGATGGATTCTTCTATGGGGCACAAAAAGAAAACATGGTATCGATGAATAATATAGGCGACAGCTTGAGTTTTGATTGCTCATCATTCATTCAATATTGTGCTTTTGGGATTGAATCATTTTCTCCATACGAGAATGGCGAAAATAAAAAAGGTGATAAAACATTTAGAATAACGACAAACCACTTTGTTCAAACGGCCAAAAAGCAAAAAAGCCGACCATCTTCTTTCGACATAGAATTCGCCGCTTATCAAAACTTGGATAGAAGTTTTAATTTTGAACGATTATATTGTGAAAGTCAGCTTCGTCCGGGCGATATGGTCGTTTACTTGGGACATATCTTTATTTTTATAGGATACAAGGTCGATAGTAGCGGAAAAATTCGACTCCATAGCATAGAGGCCTCCGGTAATGAAAATCGCACGGTGGGTGCATTTACTCGTGAAATCTACGAAGAAAAATGTCATAAATATTCTTTTGCCAGAGATGATGATATAAAAGGCAAAGAGGAAAGAGAGGCCTTTATAGTGCGATTTAAGGAGTGAGGACTCTATGAGTTTTATTAGATTATTATTTGTATTATTTGTATCCTATTCCCATGCTGCCGATATTTCTTCCCCACTGGATAAAAGGCTAAAATCTTTTATAGAAGATATGATTCAAGGGAAATCGATATTTTTCTTGAAAAACGGTGAAACCCCCCGAGGCATTTTAATCTCAGATTACAAAATAAAGGAGATTCTTAAAGAAAAAAACGGAAAGATTCACATAGTGTTGAAATATACGGAAGTTGGAAATTTTCGTACGAATGAAAATAACTCTAAGCGAACTTCCCGGCTCCACAAAAGTCCTATAAAGAAAACGGCCAAATATTCTTTTTTAAAAAAGGGCCGAAAATTAGAAATTATTAAAATGACTCCTAAAGTTCCCTTGATCTATCGGCCTTCTTTCAAAGAGGAGAATCGAGCAAGGCCCAATCGATAGGGGTTCGCCCCGAAGCCGAAAGGATTTGATTGGCCTTGGAAAAGTGACGGCAGCCAAAAAAGCCCCGATGGGCGCTCAGAGGAGAGGGATGGGGGGCCTTGAGGATGTGGTGGCGAAGAGGGTCCACCACGCTGCCCTTACTCTGGGCCTGGGAGCCCCAGAGTAAAAAGATCACGTTTTCCTTGAGTTCGTTTATGAGGGCCACCACCTTATCCGTAAACTTCTCCCAGCCCTTGCCCCGATGGCTGCCGGGCGTTTTCGCCTCCACCGTCAAGACGTTGTTGAGGAGCAAGACTCCCTGCCGGGCCCAAGAGAGAAGGTGTCCGTGGGAGGGCAGGGGCAGACCCAAATCCGTTTGCTGCTCCTTAAAGATATTGATGAGAGAGGGCGGGGGCGGCACACCGGGGCGAACGGAAAAGGAAAGCCCATGGGCCTGACCCGAACCGTGGTAGGGGTCTTGTCCTATGATGACGACCTTTAAGTCGGAAAAAGGGGTCACGGACAAAGCCTTGAAGATGTCGGGCCCATAGGGATAGATGGTTTTTCCCCGTTCCAATTCCCGGGTCAAAAACTTTTTGAGTTCGATCATATAGGAAACCTTGAGTTCTTCTCTCAAAGAATCCGGCCAAGAGGGGTGTATGGGATCGGAAGAAGTTGAATCGGAGGACGCCTTAGAGGTGGGCAAGATCTAGCCCCATTTCGATAAGGGATTTCGTCTCGGAATCTTGCCCCTTAAGCTCTTCGAGATCCCTTTCCACCCTCTCTTTGAGTTTCTTCAAGGAAGCCGAGTCCGGGCCCTTTTGAATAAGCTCCATCACTTCGAGGGGCAAGAGCCAATTGCCACGGGCCTTGGTTCTCACCGACTCGTAGAGTTCTTCGAGTTCTTTTTCCGACCCCTTGCGAACTCCCCCGCTCTCCCTCATCTTCCGAAGCCTTCCGTAGAAATCGAAAACCCCGGACTCCTCCTCCGTGTAGGCGATGAGAGGGGATCTCATCGAGGATTTTTTGGCGATGAAGTCATAGTTTTTCTTATCCGCAGGCCCTCCAAAAACGCTCACAAGATGCTCTCCTAAGGCCATATCGTAGGTTCCCCACTCGGGCTCAAAAAGAACCTCATCCTTAGATCCTCGGACCCGGCAATCCTCAAAGCTCATCAAAAGATGACGCCCTTCCTTCGTCACGATCCGGCGAAGAAGGCCCTCCACCGTGACACCGCCGTCAAAGCTCAAGCGGGCCCTCTTTCCAATGACGAGACCAAGGCCCGCGAGTTCCCCATCCCCCATTTGGGACAAGGGGGTATCGGCCCCGAGGGGGCGTCCTACGGGAGAGCTAAACCCGTGGGCGTGGTAGCCCTCTCCATGGCCTTCAAGCTCCACGTTTCCAAAGGACAAGGAGGTAGGGCCCGACGTTCCGATATAAAGAGCTTCGCCGCCAACGCCCTTGAGACATTTCGTCCAAACACCGCTCACCTGAATCCCCGAATCGTAAACCGCCGTAGCTGTACACCCACACTCCATGGCCTTCTCCAAAGACAAGGCCCCTCCCACCCGAAAGGCCATGGTGTCGGCCAAGGCTTCGAGGACGGGAAAGAGTTCCTCGAAGGACTCCACATAAAAAAGTTGAGGTTGTTCGTCGGTAATATCGTAATCGGTCTTCACACAATCCGAGTCCAGTTTGATCTTTGTCACCCGGTCTTCAAGGCAATTCACACTCTCCCCGAGGGAGCTCAAAAGCCCGGCCCCGTACATGAGCATTCCCCTTTGGGGATGTTTGAGCAGACCGTACTCCACGGTCCACCAATGAAAGCGAGAGATGGCCTGGGCCTCGCTGGCAGGATGCCGGGCCCTTTGTCCGTTGGCCTCATCCAATTCCTTTTGGGCCGAGTCGATCTCCTCTCCCGTGGAGTGGGGGTGTTCTTTGACGATGGAGAGCTTGCGAATGGCCTCATAGACCCTAAGGTCATGGCGATTGGAGAGGGCCTTGGCCCCAATCTCTCCCACCCTTTGCAAAAAGCGGGCATAATTGGGGTCGGAGACGATGGGGGCATGGCCTGCGGCTTCGTGGACGATGTCCGGGGCCGGGGTGTAGAGGAGATGTTTTAGGGTTCGCATATCGGCGGAGATGGGTAAAATGCGATGGGCATTGTATTCCATAAAGGCCGCCGGGGGAATAAAACCGTTGACACAAATGGCCCCCCAGCCGATCTCGTTCAAGGATTCGATCATCTCCTCAATGCGGGGGATTCTCTCTACGGGAATGGAAGCCTTGGCCAAACCTCTCTCATAGATCTCCGGGGCCTTGAGCTTAAAGAGGCGAGTGAGTTGGCGCATGATAAAACGCCAAACCGCCTGGTTTTCCGAAGTGTAACGTTCGTAATGTTGGGGTTCCGCAAAGGCGGCGAGATAACTTGGAAGTCCGGCCACATAGTCCCTATAGGCCTTCTCCCCCCGACCTGCCCTCTCATCCCTTTTCGTCTTCTCTTCTTCTAATTCCACCGAGTGCCCCAAAACCCATTAAGATTGAATGAAAAAGGACATTTTGACCGCCTTTGGAGAAGTTGTCACCCCCTTCAAAACGCCTCCGGGGCCCCTTTGGTTCCTTTCCCCCAGGACAATTCTTCCCTCGCTTTTTCTTGCACCATCCCATATTAAAATAAGACCTATGAGGCATTTTATCGTCGCCACGGCCCTGGGCCTATCCTCCCTTCCCTTGCTCTTGGGGCTTACGGTTGATCCTCAATTCATCTACCTCATCGCCCTCTTCGGTCCTCTGGCGATTCGGGCCGTCATAGACTACACCCAGACCCGCCATGCGATTCTTAGAAACTTTCCCCTCATCGGCCATTTTCGCTATATCTTCGAGGCCATTCGTCCGGAAATTCAACAGTATTTTGTGGAAAACGATAGCAACGGAAGTCCCTTCAACCGAGAGGAAAGAAGTGTCATCTACCAACGGGCCAAAAATGTTATCGATGCCCTGCCGTTTGGGAGCAAATTCGACCACTACCACAAAGGCCATGAATGGCTCAACCATTCCATGGTTCCCCTAAGACCCGAAAGCAGCTTCCCCAAAATTAAAATTGGAGGCCCCCACTGCCAAAGGCCCTACGATGCCTCTTTACTCAATATCTCAGCCATGAGCTTTGGCTCCCTCAGTGCCAACGCCATCCTGGCCCTCAACTGGGCCGCCAAAGAGGGGGGCTTTGCCCACAATACGGGGGAGGGTTCCATCTCCCCCTATCATACGGAAAAGAAGGGGGATCTCATCTGGCAACTGGGTACCGGATACTTTGGGTGTCGAAACCCAAAGGGAGATTTCGATGGGGAGATGTTTCGAGAAAAAATTCAGGCCCACCCCACGGTCAAGATGATCGAGATCAAAATTTCCCAAGGGGCCAAACCGGGACACGGAGGCATTCTTCCGGGACGAAAAGTCACCCCGGAAGTGGCCGCCATACGGGGAGTCCCGCAGGGGCAAACCGTTCACTCTCCCCCTTACCACAAGGCCTTTAAAACCCCCTTGGAACTTTTGGATTTCATCGAACACTTAAGAGAACTCTCCGGCTCCCTTCCCATAGGAATCAAGCTCTGTGTAGGACGAAAGAGCGAGTTTTTATCCCTGTGCAAGGCCATGCTCATGCGCCAAACCTATCCCGACTTTATCGCCGTGGACGGCTCGGAAGGGGGAACCGGGGCCGCGCCTTTGGAATTTGCCAACTCCATAGGTCACCCCCTCAATGACGGGCTTTCCTTTATCCACTCGGCCCTCACGGCCTGCGATTTGCGTCGGCATATCAAGATCATCGCTTCCGGTCGGGTCATCACGGGTTTTGATCTGCTCAAAAGACTCGTTCTCGGGGCCGACCTATGCTATGCGGCCAGATCCATGATGTTTTCTCTGGGCTGTATCCAGGCCCTTCGCTGCCACAAAAACGATTGCCCCGCAGGGGTGGCCACCCAACGAAAGACTTTGACCAGTGGACTCGTCCCCGAGGTCAAATTCAAGAGGGTCGCCAATTTTCATCGGGCCACGTTGGAATCCCTCTTTGAAATGATGGCCGCTGCGGGACTCGTCCATCCCTCCCAACTGCGCCCTTACCACATTCAAAAACGACTCAACGATCGAGAGATCAAACATTACGGGGAAATCTACACCTTTTTGGAAAAAGGAGATTTCGACAAGGGCCTTGCACCGGTCGCCTGGATGAGCTCTTGGGAGAAGGCCAAGGCCGAAAGCTTTTGCCCTTAGGATAGGCCCTTAATTTGTAACTGCTCGCACCTCTAGCAAAAACTGTAATAAAGGCAAGGTAACTGCTCTCCACCCGGATA
>JAPONP010000031.1 GCA_026713835.1 Bacteriovoracales bacterium | reverse complement strand
TTCAAAAATATCTACCCCGAATACGCCGATAAAAAAATTTATGGGGCCGTTGCCTATCTTGTTGCCGACTCGGCCTCCGATAAATACTCTCAAAATCAAAAGTTATTCGTGATCAGAGCAACCGGAAATAGCTCGGCCATCGTCAATCCTCCAAATTTTGAGGCAAGAATTTTTTAAAGGACGACTTCTCTTAGAACAGGACGGCCGTTTTTTTGCCTCACAGATGGATTTCCCTATTCCTCCAAAATATCACTTTCCCGTAAGATTTCGCTAAGAGATGAGGCCTCGCCGGAAAGTCGCCTTAACAACTGTCCGATTCCATAAAACTCATCGTCTCTTAAGGGAATCTCTCTTTTGCCGGATTGAAATAGGGACGCAAGGCCTTTGAGTTCATCTTCAAGGGAGATAAGTCGATCGAGGACTTTTCCCATAAGTAGCTCTTTTGAATCCGTAGGTGTCGTCATCTCTTTGATCCTCCGTAGGGTTTATTTTAAGACGGCCGACCCTACAGGTTCCGGGGGGGCTTCGGCAAGAAAAAACGACCGACACGGCCGTTCAATTCGGCATTTTTAAAAATCGTGGAACGACACGGCCGTTCACATTTTACTTTTTTGAAAATTTTTTTAACCCAAGACCTCTCAAAAGAAAGGAGAACTGATATGGTTTTTAAAAAAGATGAAGAATGGTTGACGACAAAAGAGGCCGCCCGGTACTTGAAAGTTTCTCCCAATGCGTTGAGGATTATGGTGCATAAGAGAAAGATCAAGGCCCACAAGATAGGAAACCGATTGAGGTTTAAAAGAGAAGATATCAATATTCTGATAAAGAAAAAGGACGACTGAGATGGCCCAAAGAATCTATTACTTGGACGGGAAAAAATACTATGAGGTACGAACGTGTAAGAGAATGGCCGATGGCAAAAGGATGAGTAAAAGAAAAAAACTTGATGAGAACGGAAAGCGCATTAGCTCAAAGATAGTCGCCGATAGGGTTGAGTATCAGATAAAAAAAGAATGCGATCATATACTGGGGAAAGGAGGTCTATGGACATGGAAGAGTTGGCATGAAGAGTGCTTGCGCCAAATGAGAATATCCCTTCAAAAAAGCACTGTCGAAAACTATGATGGGCTTGTTAAAAAATGGATGCCCTCCGATTGGAATGATAAAATTCTTTCAGAAATTACCAAAAGAGATGTTTTCGATCTTATTTTTGAGCGCATTACCCAAAGAGAGAAGGTCACGCCCAATACCCAAAAGGCCGTCTTGAGGAGAATCAAAAGAATTTTCCAACTGGCCGTAGAAGAGGGGATCCTCGACCGCAACCCGGCGATTGGGATCAAAGTCAAGGCCCCGAGAGCTGAGCAAAAAGTCCTCAATTCAAACGAGGTTGAAATTCTCCTTATGGCGGCAAAAGAATGCTCTCATAGGTTTTACTATCATTGGGCCGTAGCACTTTTTACGGGGATGCGAAACGGTGAACTCTACGCCTTGAGGTGGACGGACGTGGACTTTGCCCGAGGCCTTATTTCCATTAGCAGACAGTGGACTTCAAAAGACGGGCTTCATCAAACCAAGTCCAACCGCAATAGGGTCGTACCGATTTGCCCGGAACTCAAAAAAATCCTTTTGGAATTGAAATCTTTTGGGCCGTTTCAAGAGAAACTTTGGATAGGCCTTTATCACATTCAAAAAAATGCCAATAGAGAGGAGCAGTTGTTCACCGATCTCGTCCTTCCCCGAAATCGGGACTGGAGGCTTGGTTTTCAGGCCGCTGCCTTGGGAAAGTTTTGCCAAGGGCTTGGCATTACGAAGGTCAAGTTTCACGATCTGCGGGCCACCTTCATCACCAATATGCTCTCCGAGGGTGTCCCCCTCGTCAAAGTCATGGCCCTCGTCGGGCATAGCGAAGTTTCCACCACTAACGAGTACCTTCGCCTTGCCGGGGTCGATGTTAAGGAGGGAACCACGGAAAAGTTGAAGTATCGCCTTCTTGAGAATCATCCCAATGTCTTTTCTCTTTCGAGGAGATAGCTCGGTTTTACTCACATTGAAGTACCAAGGTCACTTGTAATAGGAAAAGTGGGATATTGCTATTCCAGCGTCGCACTGCACATTATGGGTGATTGGCTCTTTCTCATTGACTACTTAAAATGAGGGAATTAAACTGCCTCGCCGAAGGGATATAATAAATGCCAAATTTTAAAATTAAGAAAAAATTAGACCATCTTCGGAGGGAGTTTTCTATATGCCACAAAGGTTCAAGGTATGAGTTATTGAATAAAGTTGTTATATCTCCTGTTTATATTGATGAGGCATTTGAGGAATATGGGGATTCATTTGGGCATAGGTTGATTTTTTATGTGAGTGAGTCGCTATATTTAGAAGCGAAGGTGCAAAGAAAACAACTAGAAGATAAAATCTCTGAAAGCTTCAATAAAGCACTAAGAGCTGTAGATGATGAATATATTCTTGATGTACTGATAGAGCTACACGACCCGAGTGATTTAAAGTGCCAACAAGCAATCTCTTCGAGCGGAATAGTACCTTTAAGTGAGGGTCACGAACACCTTTGGAAACAGGGACACTTAAAACTGTTTATTAGCCATAGAGATTCTCACAAAAAAGATGTATCCCTCTTGGCAGAGCATCTTTTGTCCTATGGTATTTCGTGCTTTGTTGCACATGAAGATATTGAGCCAACAGAGGAGTGGAGACGTGAAATAGAGCGGGCGTTGAGGTCGATGGATGTATTTTTGGCATTTTTAACGGAAGACTTCTATAAAGGGGTTTGGACAAGCCAAGAAGTGGGCTTCGCAATCGCAATGGGAACTCCTTTCATTCCCCTTAAGGTTTCAAACAAAGATCCTCAAGGCTTTATGGGGACACTCCAGGCTTTAAGGGCTTGTCATAAAAATATGGAAGAAGCTGCAGAGAAAATATTTGAAACGATATGTAAAAGATTTGACGCCTTGGGTATCACAAGAAAAGCGGTCATTTCCTCATTTACCCAAAGCCCAAGTTACCGGGAGACAATAAATCGTTTTAAGAAATTGAAAAAAATTAAAGAGAATTTTACAATTGAGGAAGAGAAAGCCTTGGTGGAAGCTTTTAATGAAAATGATCAGCTAAGTGGATGTGTTGGAATTAACTCTAGGAATCAGTTTCTGAAATTTTTAAACTCAAGAAGCCAGAACACTTATAGGGAGAGTAATTATAAGATTGAGCAAGAGATTGTCACCCCATTTTAGGTATGATTCTAGAGAATACTCAAGAATTGAAAATTAAAGTTAATAAAAATATTGAATTTCTTATTTGTGCTTACCTTCTAAAAAAATCGATATATATTAGGGCTCTGATGCTCCCTGAAAATGTCCTAGGTTTAAGAAGAAGATCTATTGAGCACACAACTGGCAAATTGGCTGCCGAGGGGGCGATGCAGAAAGTTTTAAATCGGCCAGCTAGCTTAGAATACAAAAATGGAAATATTCCTATATGGCCAAAAGGCTTCGTTGGAAGCATCACCCATAAGGGAAGCCTTGTCATCTCAGCAGTTTCTCTTAGAAAGTCATTTGATTCTATAGGGATTGACTTA
The DNA here is from genome assembly GCA_026713835.1 of Bacteriovoracales bacterium. Lineage (GTDB taxonomy): Bacteria > Bdellovibrionota > Bacteriovoracia > Bacteriovoracales > Bacteriovoracaceae > JAPONP01. The sequence goes on along the minus strand of JAPONP010000031.1, from coordinate 3,643 downwards.
GAGTTTTTTCAAAAATCAGATCAAACTTTAGAAGATAGAATACTAACAACAAACGAAAGAGAAATCTTGGGGAATAAAATACAGTTCCAAGAAGATCATCTTATGACTGCTCTTTTTTCCGTAAAAGAAGCGGCTTATAAATGCATCAGCTATCTCGGATGCCCTCAATGTATCTCTTTCAAGGATATTGAGCTTACAAATGCAACGATTGAGGGGCAGAACTGCATATACAATCTTTCTGTGACCTCAAAGTATAACGGAATACTGGAGCTTGAGGGGAAAGCAATCGTACTAGAATCATATAAGGCAATCTTTTCTATTCTCTGGAAAAAGCCAATAAATTCAAATGGATAGGCCTCGCAAAGAAATGTTTGATTTTCGAGCCAGCTCGTGGCAATATGTTTGAAAATAAAACATTTTTCTGAGAATCTGCTATGAGCGATAAAAAAACTATGACAGAAGAGGATTTTTACAAAATTACTCCAAAAATTGAAAAGATTCTCCATAATGCTTGGGAGGAAGAGAAAAGTAGTAGGAAAGATGAGGCTCCCTCCAGTGAGGAGAAAAATGACATTTGGTCAGCACTGCCGACAATTGACTCTAAAGTAGCTGTTGTATTCGCCGTAAAAGTAGAAAAAGAAACTAAATTAAAGGTTAGCGAAGAAATGATTAGAAAAGGGGGCTATGATAGCATTACGGAACTGGTAAGGGATTTCTTAACTAAGCTTCATAAAAAATATGTAGAAAAAGTCAAAGCAATCTCAGGAAAAATCAAATCAAGAAAAAGAAGGAGGAGAGGCGGATGAGTGAAAAGGAGAGAATCAAAACCGGCCAAAAATTAAAAGAGGCGCGAGAATACTTGGGGCTATCTCAACTAGAATCTGCCACTGAGCTTGGTATTCCAAGATCGGCTATCTCTTTTATTGAAAATGGAAGAAGAAAAATAGATCTTGTTGAGCTAAAAAAACTTGCAAAACTTTACCAGCGGCCCGTTTCGTTCTTCACTGGTGATGGAGAAATGAAGCTACCAAAAATTTCTGAACTAACAGGTCTTCAAAGAGCAACTAAAGGGCTATCTAAAAATGATGTTAGGGAAGTGCTTAAGTTTGCTGAATTCCTTAAATCTCGATCAAGTCGAAGGTAAATAAAAATGTTTGATGGAGGAAAGGAAGAATATGCCCAGAAGAGAAATGCTCGTTTGATTGGAGTTCGGGAGGCGTCTATACTCCACGAGCAACTGAACTTGGCGAATAGAGTCAGGGGAAATCGTCGGCCTATTGATATTTTTAAGATAATTTCGAAAGACTTAAAGGTTCCCCTTCTATTTAAAGATTTAGATAACCTTGAGGGAATTTGTTTAAAAGATCCTTCACCTGGAATCCTAATAAACTCTAAAAAGCTTCTATCAAGGCAACGATTTACGGCTGCTCATGAACTCGGCCATCATAGGATGGGGCATGGAAATAGTCTTGACCAAGAGATATTTCAGATCGTTGACGAAGACAGAGAAGATCGACCACTAGAGGAGGTTTCAGCCAATTGGTTTGCCCATTCCTTCCTCTTCCCAAGGTGGCTCTATACTATTCAGGGAAGAGGGCTAGGAATTAAAACTAAAGAGGATGCTATAGACCCTAATAACGTCTATCAATTATCGCTTCGTATGGGTGCTAGTTATGAGGCAACTATATACGGACTTCGTTCCAATAACATTATCTCTCCTCATGATGTTACAAACCTTAAAAAGGTTAAGCCTATCAACTTAAAAAAGAAGCTTTTCCGCGGGGAGTATGACCCTGACCCCAGGGTAGATGTATGGAAAATGACGGAGTCTGACCACGATAGGGACTTTGACTTAAAAGAAGGTGATTATGTGCGTTTGGAGCTTCCTTCACGTTCTCCAATGGGCTATACATGGGGCTTCAAGGATTCTTGTTTTGAAGAAAATCTTGATATCATTCATGACTTTTACCTTATAAGTTCCTCAAAAAATCTGATTGGAGGACGAGAGAAGGTTGCTGGCCTTCTAAAATACCGTGGGCCTGGAGTCTTTAAGCTGGAACTTGAAGAACGGCGATCTTGGCTCAGGTCAAAAAAGGTTATAAAAAACTTTTCAACTAATCTTACCATCAATAAAGCAAATGAGAATGGAATACCTTCATTTATGAAGCCACAAATTTTGAGTTAAGAAGCATGAAAGTCATCGTAGATTTAAGGAATCAACTTCCTCCCGTAAGAGACCAGGGTGATCGGCCAACCTGTTTGGCATTTGCAATATCAAGTGGGCATTCCTATCAGCATGGGCTAAGAAGCTGGCTTTCACCAGAATATATCTCCTACTTTGCAAGAAAAAAAATATTTACTTCGGATATTGAAGGCCTTTCTATTGAATCTATATCCAGCACTCTAAGCAGCATTGGACAACCTTATGAAGAACAATGCCCCTACATGGAAAGGCCAGCAAGGTTTTTAAAGAAAATTGAAGGAACATTTAAATGTATGTCTGTCATAGCAAGGCCAGATTTTGAAAATATTTGGGACTATATAAATAATAATAATGTAGCGGTAGCCTGTACGGGCGTGACAAGAATGTTCTTTTCCCCAAAGGAAAATATCTACATTGACGATGTTGGAGAAGATATTCAAGGGCATCATGCCGTTTTGCTAATAGGAACGGCAATTAAATCAAATTGTCGATATTTATTCATTATGAATAGTTGGGGAGGACAGTGGGCTAAAAGGGGTTGCGCATGGATAACGGAAAGCTTCTTTAATAAATACGCAAGTGCAATTCTTAAGTTTGAGGATGTAATAGAATGACTCCAATTAGTGCAAATACACGCTCAGAGGCTTGGCTTGAAGCCCTTAGATATCTAAAAGATAAAGGTGATGGTGTCGGCTATAATATTATCTTATCTATTGAAAACCCAACCTCGTATAATCAGGATGAAAGAGATATAGAGGAAAAACTAGATAGGCTCTTATCAAGATACAACTTATCTTTGAATACGATTGCACAAACTATATTCCCAGCGTCTGAATATAGGAGTTATGGGGTTCGAGGAGTTTATAGTATATACCCTGAAAAAATATATCCCAAAATTAAAAAAGACTGGGGTACATATGCATACCGACTTGTTCGAAAATCAAAAAACGGAACGTTCTTCAATCCACTAGAATTTTTAGTTGATAAAATGAAAAATGAACTAGAAAAAAGAGGGCCGAAGAGGGCATGCTATGAAATATCATTATCAGACCCATCTTTTGAGTGCAATCTTTATCAAAGTGACGAAGACTATAAGAGAAGAATGGGAGGGCCCTGTTTATCCCATCTAAGCTTTAAAATAAATCACCAAGAAGCTAAAATAAACTTAACTGCAATATATCGCTCCCATTACTACATCGAACGAGCACTAGGCAATCTGAGGGGATTGGGCTACTTAATGGGCTTCGTTGCTGAACAAGTTGGATTAGAAGTCGGTGAACTTGTTGTACACTCCTCCTATGCCCAAATTGACTGGTACAGGAAGGGGAAATGGAAAAAGTCAGAAACGTCTAGTTTTCTCAAGGAGATATTATGAAAAATGAAGAATTGATGAGCATCCGTGACTTTCAAAGAAATGCATTAAAAACAAATAGGTGTCGA
>JAPONP010000030.1 GCA_026713835.1 Bacteriovoracales bacterium | reverse complement strand
GGCCCTGAATCGGCCCCTTGCGCTTTTTTTCCATGGGCCACAGTCCCACTAAGGGGGAATGTTGTCACGATAGTACACCCGTTGATTCATCACATTTTTTCAGTAATGAAACATCACGGCCCAAAGGTGATTTTGCCCCCTAGAACATCTCTTACTCATTTTCTAGCCGTCATGGGGGTGTCTCTACAAACCGCCGTCAAATTCCACGGCCTTGATCTTGTCGAAGCGGGATGAAATTTTCCCGGAAGAGATGGAAATCTCCTTGGCGTCCTTTCCCACCGTTTCGAGGTGGAGGACGAGTTGATCCCAACGCTTTTGGTAGCGTTCAAAGTCTAGGGACAATTTGGCCAGTTCCTCCTGAATGGTTCGAGCGTGTCGCCCCCTTTCGCTGTCTTTAAGAGAGATTTGGATATTGGAGAGAAGGGCCCAGAAGGTGGTGGGGGAACTGATCCACACCCGATGTTTTTGGGAAAAGACGATCAAATCCCCGTGATGGGCGTGAATTTCGGCGAAGACGGCCTCGGCCGGCACGAACATGACGGCCTGATCGGAGGTTTCTTGGGAGACGATGTATTTGGTGGCGATATCTTGGATATGCTTTTTCACATTTTGCTTAAATTCTTTCCGGGCCGCCTCCCTCTCGGTTTCGGGCAACGTCGAGTCATACATCCTTCTGTAATTTTCCAAGGGGAATTTGGAGTCCACGCAAAGATTTCCTATGGGCGGGGGAAGAAAGAGAACGGCGTCTGCGGTCTTGCGACTCTCAAGGGTGTATTGGAGGCGATAGAGGGCGTCGTTTTTTTCCCCAAAAACTCCTGCCAGGATTTGCTCGAGCCTCACCTCCCCAAAGGTTCCCCTGGACTTTTTATCCGTCAAGATGTCCTGAAGGGAAATGACATCGGAACTCAAGGCCTCGATCTTTTTTTGGGCCTCATCGATCCTTCCCATCCGCTCCAAAACTTCGGAAAAGGTCTTTTGGGTCTTTTCCCCAAGGCCTTCCAAAGATCTCGTCTGCTTGGCCACGAGGGCATCTTCAAAGACCTTGAGTCCCCCATAGAGTTTTTCCATCACCGTGGAAAGCTCTTCGTCTCTCGGACGGGATTTGCGATGGAAAAGAAGGCCTATGAGAATAAGGGTGGCGAGAAAGAAGAGGAGGGCCAGCGAGGCCAACATAAAAACCGGGCCCTCCACTACCGCCCCTTGAAGACGGCGGGTCTTTTTTCCACAAAGGCCCTCACCCCCTCCCTTTTGTCGTCGCTGGCAAAGACGCGGAGGAAGCCCTCCTTTTCCCTTTCGAGGGCCTTCTCCACACTTTGACCGTACATGGAGTTGATGGTTTCCTTGCAGATGGAAACGGCCAGGGGGGATTTGGTCTTGATAAGTTCCAACATCTTCCGGGCCTCTTCTATCATCCGGGCCTTGGAGGGAAAAACCTTGTTGACGAGACCTATGGAGAGGGCCTCCTCCGCCTTGATATTGCGCCCGCTATAGATCAACTCCTTGGCCCTTCCGGGGCCCACATAACGAAGAAGGCGAACGAGTCCCCCAAAGCCCGGGATGAGTCCCAGGTTGACCTCCGGTTGACCGAAGACGGCCCCTTCCGTCGCATAGATAAAATCACAGGCCATGGCCAATTCGCACCCACCCCCTAGGGCATAACCGTTCACACAGGCCACCACGGGAAAGGGCGCTCTTTCCAAAAGGCGTCCCACTTCTTGGCCAAGACCCGCAAAGCTCTCCCCTTCTTCGGGGGTCATTTCGTTCATGCCCTTGATATCGGCCCCGGCCACAAAGGCCTTCTCCCCCTCTCCGGTGAGGATCATCCCCAAAGGAGACTCACCGACCGGGCCTTCTTTCGAATCGATTTCCTCGAATAAGGCCTTGAACTCCCCAAGCACCGCCTCGCTCAAAGCATTGAGTTGTCGAGGGCGATCGATGGTCACCGTCATCAATCGATCGTCGGTTTCGATCTTTAAGGTTTCATATTTCATGGACGCTCTCCCTATTTTTTATTTTTTTTCGTCTTTGTCTATAGATTTTAAGATGCTCGAAAAATCCAGTCCCCCAAAGTCTTGGGCGTGACTCTCATAAAGCTCTTTGGCCCTTTTCCCCAGAGGAGTCCGGGCCTTGGCCCTTTTGGCCGCCTCCATGGCCAAATTCAGGTCTTTAAGCATGAGGTTAGTCCCAAAGCCTCCCTCGTAGTCGCGCGTTGCGGGAACCCCCGCCATGACGCCGGGATAGGGGTTGTATTGTTGAAGAGACCAATTGTCTCCGCTGCTTTGTTTCATCATTTCGCTTAAAATCAAAGGATCGAGACCGTGCTTGGCCCCAAGGTTCAAGGCCTCGGCGGTTCCGATCATGTGGGTGGCCAAAAGCATATTGTTGCAAATTTTGGCCACTTGGCCCGCCCCGGCCCCTCCCACATGAAAGATATTTTTTCCCATAAGGGAGAGGGCCTTTCGAGCCTTCTCCAAACCCTTGGCCTCCCCGCCCACGATAAAGGTCAACGTGGCGGACTTGGCCCCGGCCACTCCGCCGCTCACGGGAGCGTCGATCATATCAAAACCGTGGGAAAGGGCCTTTTCGGCGATCTCTACGGCATCCATCGCTGCGATGGTGGAGCAATCGATCAAAACTCCGTCGGGGCCTGCGCCCCCATGCTCTAAAATGCCCCCTTCTCCAAGGTAGAGTTCCTTGGCCGCCTCTCCCGAAGGAAGCATGGAGATCACCGCTTCCGCTCCCTCCAAAACCTTGGGAATAGAGTCGGCCCCAAACCCCCCTTCTCGAACAAAGTTCTCTTGGGCCTTTGGGGACAGGTCTCGGCCCACGACCCGGTGGCCCGCCTTGACCAAATTCAAGGCCATGGGAAGGCCCATATTCCCAAGTCCAAAAAAAGCGATGTTCATGATGCTCTCCCCCGTTTCAAAATCTAAACAACGGAAGGGATTATGGCAAAAAAGGCCTCGTCTCGCAAGACACCGGGCACGGGTAACTGGCGGGTCGAGGGCCTTTAATGAAACCCTTGATCCTCAACATAACGTCGCCGATCCATGACGATTTGAATGAACTCCTCTAAGTAAGAGGGCGTGGATTTGAAATTGAGAACGGCCAAATAGATCTCGCTCTTTTGAGATCGCTCGAATTTTTGAACCACGAGACCTTGGAGATCGGAGAGGATATGGGAGGGGACGACGGCGATCCCCACCCCGGCCCGAACCAAATGGACGATGGTGAACATATCGTTAACTTCGATGATATCCCGACTCCTCTTTGTATAGGTTTGGACGAGATTGTCATCGTCTCCGTAAATGATCCATCGGTATCGATCGATGGTTTCCATGCAAACCTTTTCCTTGGAAATGAGGACGAGGGTTTCATCAAAAAGTTTCAAGCTGGAAATGAGTTCCCCTTGGATATTCTCGTTGGTAAAGGCCAAATCCAATCGACCTTCTTGAAGCATCGCCTTGAGTTTGGAGGGCGCAGCTACCCTAATGAAGAGATTGTTTTCGTGGGCCCCGTAATAGGTTTCAAAAATTCGCTGGGACCAATTTTCCAAAAGCCCTTGAAGAACTCCGATTCGGATCGTTCTTTTGGACTCTTGCCCAAAGATATTTTTCACATTGTCCTCAAGGCCTTGAACTGCAAAAAAGAGTTCTTTACCCCTCTCGGTCAAAACGACCTTTTTAGAGGAACGGATGATGAGTTCCTGCCTCAAGGATCGTTCCAATAATTTGATCTGTCTCGAGATGGCCGACTGGGCCACCTTGAGTTCCATCGCGGCTTTGGAAAAGGAGGAATGTTTGGCCGTGAGAACAAAGGCCTTGAGATAGCGGTATTCCACGGAAAGAGGGGATTGAGGGCCGATCACGGGGACTCCTCCTGCGAGGAAACTTGGGGGGGAACGAGGTCTTTTCGATCCTTCCAAAATTTGCCCCGATACTTTTCTTCGTGGGCGTTCGTGACCACAAAACCGTCCTCTCCAGAGGGCAGGATTTGGTAATCCACCAGGCCCTCTTGGAGGTAAAAGGCGCAAAAGGGATCGAAATGGAGGGAAAGCCCACAGGATTCCACCACGATATCCTCCGGCAGGCCTAGGCCAAACCCTAAGGCATAGCGAAACCCCTCACAGCCCTTTCCCGCTATTTGGATACGGATGCACTGCCCCATTAAAGTGGGGTCGTGGGCCCGCATCAGGCACAATTGTTCCAAGGCCCTTTGGGAAAGTTCCACCCGCGGAGGGGGAATCCTCTCTCTATCGATCATAGGTTTTTCACTCCCCATACTTGCCAATGCTCCTCGGCTGTGGCAAAACTATCCAAAAATTGATGAAAAGACAAGCCAACTATCAAAAAATGATATGAACTCTCCATAGGGACGATCGACTTTGCAGGCCCACTACCTCGTTACCGTCAAAGACCCCAAAAATCATCTGGTTTCGGTCACCCTGAACTTGAAAAAAGACCGGGAAAGGGTGGAGGTTTTTCTTCCCTCCTGGTCCCCCGGCTCCTACCTGATAAGAGAATACGCTCGCCACATCCAAAATCTCAGGGCCGAACAACAAAACGGCGAAATTCTCTGGTGCGAGCAAATGGACAAGGGACGCTTTGCCATCGATTTCTCCAAAAGCGATCTCAATGCCCCCATCCAAATGGGACAAGATTTTTCCATCTCCTACGATGTCTATTGCCATGAGATGACCGTAAGGACCTCCCATATCGATGAGTCCCACGCCTTTCTCCACGGTCCCTCCTATCTCATGGGAGTGGCCCACGCTCCCCTCAATTCTCCCACCATCGAGTTTCGCTTCCCTCCCCTTTGGTCAAAGCTGGCCACGGGCCTTGAGGATATCTCCCCCAAAAGAAATGTCTTTCTCTACCGGGCCAAAAATTACGACGAGCTTTTGGACTCTCCCGTCGAAATCGGCTGCCACGAAAGCGATGGCTTTGCCACGGGCGGCATCCCCCACCACTTAAACTTCTACGGGCCCATCTCCTCCCCCCTGAGCACTCTCAAAAAAGACATCAAAACCATCGTGGAGACCGTCTCCAAAACCTGGGGGGATATCCCCTACGAACAATACGTCTTTATCACCCACTCCGTCCCGGATCTCTACGGAGGGCTCGAACACCACAACTCCACCGTCCTCCACTTCGACGGCACCCAGATGAACGACAGGGAAAAGTATCTCGGTTGGCTGGAGTTGGTGGCCCACGAGTACTTTCACACCTGGAATGTCAAAAGGATTCGCCCCGTGGAACTGGGCCCCTTTGATTATGAAAGAGAAAACTACACCTCTATGCATTGGCTCACGGAGGGACTCACCAGTTTTATGGATGGGCTTTTGGTGTTGAGATCGGGTCTTATGAGTCTCGAAGAGTACCTTAAAAAGTTGGCCCGTGAGATCGATGCCTTGGCCCAAACTCCGGGGCGAAAGTTTCACTCCTTGGAGCAAAGTTCCTTCAACGCTTGGATCAAGCTCTACCGCCCGGACGAAAACACCCAAAACTCATCCGTGAGCTACTATCTCAAGGGAGGGCTCGTCTTTTTCGCCCTCCAGTGTATGTTGGCCCAAAAGAAGCGAGATATGGTGGACCTCCTTCATCTTCTGTGGAAACGCTACAAAAAAGACCCCGACCGAGGGGTTTTGGCCCACGAGGTTTACGAGATGATCGAATCCCTCGGGGGCCCGACAATCAGAGAATCCTTTGAGACCTTCGTCAGCACCACCCGGGAGATAGACTTTGAGGCCCATTTGGCCTCCATTGGTCTCGAGGTCGTCCGGGACGAAGAAGTCACTCCCACCTTGGGGGCCCGGGTCAAATTTAATGGGGATCGGGTTTTGATCGATCGGGTCATTCTCGACGGCCCGGCCTATAGGGCGGGGCTTAACGGGGGAGATGAAATCCTCTTTGTGGGCGGTGTGCGCTTTTTGAGAAAGCAATGGGAGAGGTTGTCCAAAACCGCACGGGTGGGGGAAGCTACGTCCATCCTTTTGTCCCGTCTCGGAAGGCCCGTGGAGGCCCAAGTCATCTTTGAACAAGGCCCTCAAAAAATCAAAGAAATCCTGTGTCGAGACCGGGCCAAGGCCTTGAAGATTCTAAAAGGGAACTAGAGATATTGACATCCCATTTTTCCTCAAGCTATAACTTCCCCGATTCAAAACGGAAAAGAGGTCGCTATTCAAGGTCAACATTTTGGCAAAAAAAAGATCAAAGGCCCGAGAGTCAATCTTCAGATTCGGGCCGATGAAGTCCGTTTAGTCGCAGATGAGGGGGAGCCGCTTGGAGTGCTTTCCCTGGATGAGGCCATCAGGATTGCAAAGGACAAAGGCCTTGATCTCGTGGAGGTTTCCCCCAACGCCGATCCTCCCGTGGTTCGCCTCATCGATTACGGCAAATACAAATACACCCAACAAAAGAAGGCCAATGAGGCCCGAAAAAAGCAGACCACCAGCAATCTCAAAGAGATTCAATTTCGTCCCAATATCGACACCCACGACCTCGGTGTCAAACTCCGAAGGGCCGAAGCCTTTGTGGGCCAAGGGGATAAGGTCAAACTCATCATGCAGTTTCGAGGGCGGGAAATGGCCAATAAGAATGTGGGCCTTGAAAAATTTGACCAAATCATCAAGACCGTCATGGACTTTGGGGCCCAAATCGAAAGCGAGCCCAAATTCATGGGGCGTCGAATTATCGCCATCTTATCCCCCCAAAAAGGCAAAAAATAAGAGGATTTAAGGCTTAAGGGCCTATCCTAAAACCACCTTCTATTGCAATCGGCTGCAATTGTGCCGGGCTTCGTCTTTAAGCAAAAAATGCCCTCAACGTGCCACAAGCACGCCTTCAGACATTTTTTGCTTTCATCCTTGCCGGGCACAATCTCGCTCGCTTTCATC
>JAPONP010000029.1 GCA_026713835.1 Bacteriovoracales bacterium | reverse complement strand
GTAATAAAGGCAAGGTAACTGCTCTCCACCCGGATAAGATTGGTAGGAGGCAACGAGGAGCGACCGAGGCGTGCTTCCTGCACGTCGCAGGGAAGCGACGAGGCAGTCGACTGCCAAGATTGCCGGGGGGTGAGCAGTTACACGCTATAGGCAATTCGTATAATCTTGAGTGAAATGGCCCCTAACACCTAGAGAGGGTATAATGGTGGCCAATGAAAAAAATAAAACTCCCGCTCCTCCCCGGCCTTATCCCTCTTATTGGGTTTTCCCTCTTTCTTTCAGGCTGTTGGCCCCACCCCTTTGATCGCGGAGAGGTCATCGGGAAAGAGGCCAGGGAGGTTTACTCTTCTCCTCGTTGGAGTGATCCCGTCACCTCCTCCCAAAGATATGCACAGATTATCGTCGTCGGGACAAACGACCATCTCGGACAAATGGACTTTCACTTGGAAAAGGCCCCCACATCGGAGGACGCCCAAAGCCAATCTCACCGTGTGGGCGGCCTTGCGGTTTTGGCCCGATACTTTGAAATTCTTCGCCGCAAATACCCCGGGCAAACGCTTTTTTTGGATGCAGGCAATATCTACAAGGGAACCTTGGTTTCCGACCACGATCAGGGAGAATCCATGGCCAAGCTCTACAATAAACTTGGATATGATGCCATCACCATCGGCCATAGTGATTTTGAATTCGGCCCCATCGATTCCAAGAGGAATGTGGCCGATTTACACGACGATCCCCAGGGGCAACTCAAAAGAAATATCGTCCTTCATAAAGCTCCCTACGTTATCTCCAATATCATCGATTTGAAGACATCTCGCCTTATCGATTGGGCCAATACCAGGCCCTATATCATCAAGGAAGTTAGTGGCGTCAAAGTGGCCGTGATTGGGGGCATCTCTTCTTTTGCTTGGCGATCTATCAGAACAAAAAACTTGCGAAACCTTTATATCAAGGATTTGAGTAAATCTTTAATTAAATATGCCCATCATGCGAGGAAAAAGGGGGCCGAAATCGTCGTGGCCCTTCTTCATGCCGGAGGGAGCTGCGGACGTCATTTTATGAAAAAACATCGTGTCAGCCGATACGAGGTTAATTTTAATCCGAAGGGAAAGGGTTTTTGCCACTCCGAAAATGAGGTTTTTCAAATCATCAACAATATGCCGCCGGGAACGGTTAATGGGATCGTAGCAGGTTATTCAAAATCAAAGATCGCCAATTTCTATAAGGGTATTCCCATTATTCAATCGTTTTCGGGAGGGCGCTTTATCGGACGAATGGAATTGATCTATGATCGACTTGAAAAAAGAATCGATCTCAAAAAAACCAAGATTTATCAACCGACCAAACTTTGCCATCAATTCTTTGATTCGACTTCGGATTGTTACAGTGGGAAGCGCACGGCCCACCCCAAACAACTCATCCCCGCATCATTTTTGGGAGAATCCATCTACCCTCTCGATTCCATCTCCAAAACAGTGGATGAATATAAAAAAAGGGTGATGAAAGATTCTCAAAAAATGGTGATTCAATTGGATAAAAACCTTCGCCGACAACTCTTAACACCTTCAACTCTTAGTTATATAGTCTCTTATTCCATTCGCAAGGCCACCAACGCTCAAGTCGGTCTTGCGGATCAAATTGCCGCCGTCCCCAAAAATCGGCAGGGTTCTCATATCACCTTTCAAGATATCTATGAAATTCTCCCGAGAAAAGAATACTTATCAAAGATCGTTATAAGCGGTAAAGAACTTAAACTTCTCGTCGAGATTGCAACTTCGGGAGATGGGCCTGTAAAAGGGCAGTTTTCAGGAATTAAAATCGTTCTTCATAATGAAGTCTTGGAGAATCGGGATTTGAACGGTGATGGGAAGAAGGAGCCTTGGGAAAGAAAACGTCTCAAATCCATTCGTTTAAATGATGGAAGTCAAATTGAAGATGATAAAATGTACACACTTGGAACTCTTACTTTTTTTAGTGACAATAATATCGGATACTACGATTTTGTTTTTGACCGTATTTCAGATGATCGAAAGACCATTTTTTACGATCAAACGAACCGCCGGGCCCTTCTCAATTTATTTCAATACTTTTCTATCGATAAAAAGGCCCTTAAAGAAATCCTTAATAGAGAAAGAGGGAGAAGCATTATTATTTAACCCTATGATACGAAGTCCGGGTCTATAATTAAGCTCTCTCGAAGAGGCAAACCTTTGGGCGTCGTGAGGAGATTCGGACATTTCACCCGGCACATCATCCATGGCGATATTGTAGAGGGGAAAAACCCATTGAATTTTTTCCCCTCTCAAATCTTCTCTCTTTTTGATGAATCCCTTAATGATCAATTGCCCTCCTGAACCGGGGGTTGGCTTTTCAAAAATCATCCTAAGAAATCTTATATGTTTGGCTGCCCATTCCTTCTTTTTTTTTCCTTTAAAGCAATTTTGATCGGTTTGTATTTCCACTAGACTTAAACTTTCATTAAAGAAAAAAAGGCAAAAGCGAGCGATGTGAAAGGAATCTCCGGGCCAGCTATCGTATTCAAGAAGAAGTCTTGGCGACGCATTGTTTATTTCGTTTTTGATTTCACCTTCTTTCAAATAAAGTAATTCCACCGACGAGCTAAGGGTTAAAAAAAGTTTGGCCTTGAGAAGTTTTGAATCCTTGACAAAATTATCTGAAACACAAGAAAGACATACAAGTAAAAAGAAAAGAGGTAAAAAATATTGACTAAAAACCGACCCTAGGATTTTTGTCGTCTCTCGAACATACATCGAAATCCCACCTTTATGTTTTGGTTTTCATCATCACTCTCTTTTTTACTTTCTCTTGAGACATCTTCTTCTTGAAAGATGACTTGATCTTCCAATGTAAAATTTTTGATTTGAAAACCTTTTTTTGTCCAATGAACTCTTTTTCCAAGACGATGAAGGGGGCTATCGGCCCTTAAATAAAAACTCGAAGGCCTAACATTATAATGAGGATTCATAGAGTTTTGTAGATATTCAGGGTGGCCGCCTAAAAGTTCTTTCATTCCCATCCAACTGCTTCTTTGAAAAGAAGGCCCTTGAAGGGTTTTAAACTTTTGCCTGCACTCCAAAGTCCAAATGTCGGAACAAATGCTTTTATCAAAAGGGACCTTCCCCGATTGAATTTTTGAGAGCTTATGGCCGATTTTTCTTCTCGACCAAGGGAAAGGGGGAAATTGACGATCGATGTAGTCGGCCTTTTTGAGATCGGTGGGGAAAAAAGACCCGGCATCATAAACGAGCGCATCGACCACTTGTTTACCGCGAAAATGGCAAAAGAGCTCCATCTGCCCGGGCGAAAGTCCCGAGGCAGGAAGGGACCAATGGGCAGGGTTTGAAGGAATGGAGATATCTTTGACGGGTCTTAATTCCAGCCAATCGATAATATCTCTAAAAGTCACAAGATTTTTGTCGATATAAATATCTCGATTGAAATTATCCCAAATATGTTCTTTCGACTTAGAAAAACTATGCTCTCTATAAACGTAAGTCCTTTTTGGAAGATAGGCGTCTCCACAAGTATCTTCCAAGAGAACATGGAGGGCCGGCCCTTTTTCGTTTTCTATGGAGAGGGAAAGTTCGATGGCGTAAGGGGGGACTTTTTGACCCGGAAAAACCGCCCTAGACACAACGCGATAATATCTCTTTTTTTGGGGAGGTCGGCCTTGGGCCACGGGATTGACCCGAGTCATATAGTCTTTCCCCTCAAAATGAACCGGAAATTTGTTTTGCAGATTTTTAGAACCGGAGCCCAAAAAACAATTGAGGTAATGGGGGTTACATTTTAAGTAGTTCTCTTGATGGATGAGTGAAGATTTTGGAATGTCAGGGCATTTTAAAAGACCTTTTTGAATAAGGCCCTCCTCGTCCCCCCTTTCATAGCGTCGTTGTAACGCCTCGGCACTTTGCAAAAGGATGCGAAAAGAGCGTTCCCTTTTTAGGATCTTAGCTCCCGAATATTCACTTTTTCTTAAAACAGAGAAAGCGACCAGAGTACCCAGTAGCCCCACTGCAATAAAAAACCGAGCTTTACCGTCCATTATAAATCGATTATCCCATGACTTTATCGAAATGACTAAGGTCTCTTTAAGAAGTAAAATAAAGAAAAAAGACGAGGATTATTATGGAATGGATAGAAGAGGTCAATAAAAGAAAAGATTCTTGGAATAAGATATTTTCCTTTGAGGAATATATGCACCAAACAGCCAACAACCCCAGAACCTATATTCGATCTTCTGCTATTTATTTTAGAGATTTATTTCACTATTTTGGAGGAAATGAAAAAAACGGCTTTCAACTTTTCAAAAGGGAATATCCCGACTCTATTCCGATCTGTGGGCAAGTTAAATGCCAACAAAAAATTTACGAAAATCTTTCAAATTTCTATGAGGAAGGATTTAATAATAAGTTTATTCTTTTAATCGGCCCAAACGGCTCTTCAAAGACATCTCTTATACGAAAAATTATGCTTGCTGCGGAAGAGTATTCTCAAACAGATGAAGGGAAATTACATACATTTAGCTGGATATTTCCCCTTGAAAGCCATATCAAAGGAACCCTGGGGCTTCAAAATATGGATCAAAGGAGCCAATTGAGTTCATTTGCTTATCTCGACGATTCTGAAATTGCGGCCATCATCAACTCAGATTTAAAAGATCATCCTCTACTTTTGGTTCCTCGAGAAACTCGCCAGGAGCTTCTCAAGAAATGGCTTTCAAACGATGGGGAAGTATTTGAAAGCGTAAAAAAATCATTTCTCTATAACGGAGAAATGGCCACAAAAAATCAGATGATTTACAATGCTCTTCTCAAGAGCTACAAGGGTGATCACCTCAAGGTTCTCAAACATATTCGTGTTGAAAGATTTAGTATTTCTAAAAGCCAGTCGATGTCGGTCGCCAGTGTAGAACCACAAATGCACGTCGATGCAAAGATGCAACAACTCACTATGGATAAAAGGCTGGCTTCTTTACCCCCCAGTTTGCAGTCTCTCAATCTCTACCAATTGCAAGGTGAGGCCATTTTAGCCAATCGTGGAATCTTAGAGTTTTCGGATCTGCTCAAACGCCCCCTTGATGCTTTTAAATATCTTTTAATGACAGTAGAAAATAAAAGCATTAACCTACAGGGAATTTTGCTCGATTTAGACGTCTTTCTCGTAGGAACCTCAAACGAGATTCATTTTCAAGCCTTTAAACAGCATCCCGACTTCAATTCTTTTAAGGCCCGTATGAATTTTATTCGAGTCCCTTACCTTTTATCCTCATGTGAAGAAGAGCATATTTACGACGAGCAGGTTAAAAACTTGAGTAATCGCTGCATTTTTGAACCCGGTGCTTTAGAGGCCCTTTGCCTATTTGCCGTGATGACGAGAATCCGTCCTTCACAGAAAAAAAACTTTAAGAATGAAAGTCTAGGGGAGATCGCATCGGGGCTCTCCCCCCTAGAGAAGGTTTTGTTTTACCGCAAGGATCATTTGCCGGAAAGATTTAACATAGAAGAAAAGCAAGTTCTCAAGGGAAATAAAGAACTTGTATTGGCAGAATATGAAAATGACAATCTCTACGAAGGAAACTTTGGCATTTCTCCAAGAGAGATCAAACAAATTCTTTATGAAATTTCTCTAAAAAGTAAAACGATCTCTTTTATTGAAATAATTGATTGTATCGAAAAACTTATAGAGCGCAAAAACGAATACGAATTTCTCAATATCACTCCTCAAGGAAACTATCATAATCCCACTTATTTCTGTAAAGCAGTCAAAGATTATGCCCTCCACCGATTTGATCTAGAACTAAGGTCTGCCCTAGAGTTAGTTGATGAACGCTCTTACGAAGATTATATTTCAAAATATACCATACAGATAAGTGCATTGATTAAAGGAGAAAAAATCAAAAACGAATTGACCGGAAAGATGGAAGAAAGTGATCTCTTTTTTATCAAGGAATTTGAAAGTAATATCAATCTTCAAGAAGACACCGATAAATTTAGAAAACATATGATTTCAAAAATAGGAGCATTCTCCTTAGATAATCCCAATCAAAAAATTATCTACACCCATGTCTTTCCTGAAATCACTAAAAAACTCAAAGAATCTTTTCACAAGAAGCAAAAGAGAAAAGTTCAAAATATCGCCAAAGATCTCGTTTACTTCATCGCTGAAAAGAGTGGTGATAAGGCCATCAACGCTGCGTCTCTTGGAAAAGAAGGGAGAGATGAGATCGTCATCACAATAAATAATTTGAAAAAACGATTTCATTATTCAGAAGAAGGTGCGATTAAGCTCCTTCAATACACAATTCAAGAACTTTACTAAGAGCCTACCCTAATGATCCACTGAAGCCAGAGCGTTCTGTGAATAACAAAACTCAAATTTTAAGGCGCTTTCAAGAGGATTGTTATATCGTAAGCTATCCGGTTCGCCCGCAAGAATCAAATTTAAGACTCGATCAATTTCTTGGACTTCATCTCCCAAGTTTTTCAAGAGAGTTTATCAAAAGAAAAATCGCCAAAAAAGAAATCATTATCTTAGAGCGTGAATCCGAATGTCGCCCTTCTACAAAGATCAAATCTGGAGATCGCATCGAGATGCATTGTTATCGAAATGAGGTTGAAGATGAGTTTTGGAGAGGGGAAAAGATACCATTTGCCCCCCTCAAATACATTTACGAATCCAACGACCTTCTCATCATTTCAAAACCTCCATTCATGGCCACCCACCCGACGGGAAAACACCTTTTCCATTGCGCTACCGTTCAGATAGAAAAAGATCGTGGTGTCTCGACTTACGGTGTCCATAGACTTGATAGGGAAACTTCGGGTCTTCTTCTTTTTCCAAAAAATTCGACGCTGGCCAGCTCTTTAGTCAAAGCCTTTGAGTTTGAGAACATCAAGAAGTGCTATTTTTTTATCTCTCACAAAAAGACCCCCAAGAAACCCTTTCCTTTCAGCGCCAAAGAACGCCTTGAAAGCCTTTCCGGAAGAATTGAAACACTTTGCTATGATAATGATTCTTCAAGAGGAAAAGAAGCTCATACCGATTTTTATCCCCTCTTAGAGAACGAATATTTTATTGTCGGTCTGGCATTCCCAAAGACGGGACGACAACACCAGATAAGGGCCCATGCCGCCTTCCATGGGTATCCATTATTGGGAGATAAAATTTATGATGGAGGAATTGAACTCTTTGGAAGGTTTAAGGATCGAGTGGCCAGTCAACAAGATCACGATCTCATGCAGATACCTAGACACGCTCTCCATGCTCTCGGCATCGTCTTCCCTTTAAACGGTGAAATGAGATGGGTGATGGATCACTTGCCCAAGGATTTACTCATGTGGATGCAAAAAAATTTGGGGATCAAATCGAGATGTCTTGAAAAAGAAGTCGCAGAAAAAGTCACCCATCATTTTAAAGATTTCAAAAAATTGTAAATTTCTTTTATCTTTTTATTTTTATTTCAGAGGATGTGAAATCCCCAGAAATACTCCTGAATAGGAATTATCAATATCGATATTGATCTCGATATTGGCAAGTAATCCTTTATGAGGGGAGAGTTGAGCAGCTGCCCCGAAGGCCAATTGTGTCGCAAGATCGTAGCTTTTATCATCGCTATTCAAGTCCAAGGTTACGGGAATTCCAATAAAGGGAAAAACTTCTTTTCCCCAAAAAGAAAAGCCCTTGGAAACCACGGGGGCCACCCCGGCTTTTAGGTGCGAGTCTCCAAATTCCAGGCTTCTCTCCAAACTGGCCTCAAGGGAAATCCTAGGTTGCATTTTGTAATCGGGATACAATTCATAATCTGCCGAAGCAAAGATGCTATTGGCCCGATCTCCACTCGAAAACCCAAACCCTGCACTAAAAGATAAATCTGATCGCAGACGCTCAAAATACCTTGCTTGAAGGCCCACCTCGGAACCACCGGATAAAACCCCGGTCAGTTCAGCCGAAACGTATTTTTGTCGAATCTTGGAGGGATAGGAAGAAGTGCCCCGCCCTTGAGCAAAGGTCGTGGTTAAACAGGAAAGAATAAAAATAAGAGTTAAATTTTTCATCTTTTAAAACTCCATAAAAAGTGCTTTTTTTTACAATAGCAAAATTATGACCATTATGCGAAAAGTTCTATGACTTATCCTCGTAAACCAATCATTTATTTGCCTCGCCGTTTGATCCCTCTTAGTTAGTTTAGTTGACACTCAACGCCCATTAAGCCTATAAAAGCTCAATATACCCTCTATGGTGCCCGTAGTTCAGTTGGTAGAGCAGCAGATTGTGGTTCTGTTTGTCGCGGGTTCGAGCCCCGTCGGGCACCCCATTCACCACAACCAAACGCAATCCAATTTCGGCCACTTTATCTCGAATAACGCAAAAAGTCAACAATTCTGAAGAGTTCCAACCCCCTGAAATCCCGTTCAGCACTCTGCTCGCTTTCCTCTACTCCCGTCGCATCATTTCCCCAAATGTCGTGGTATTTCGCCGTTTGGTACACCTACGGCCGTCACGGCGGCCGACTCAGAATCGTGTTGACTCATTTCGGTAACCCATAATGTGAGGCAATTCGCATGACTGTTTAAAATATTCATTTTTTAAAAAAATAATCCGAAAAGATTTCAATAGTTGTATTTTTTAACATCGGAGGAGAAATGGCTCAGTCTATTACTTTTATTATCAATATTTCTTTGATTTGGGCAATGGTTTCTTGTGCCAATACTATGAACAAAACGAATCGCTCTCTTCAATCAATAGATGAGGCAGTACATGGCGATATAAAAGATAATGCGGATCTTTTCTGGGAAGTTAAGAAATTATTCACCGAAAAAGAAGGCCTACCCTTTTCAGATTATCTACCAAAAAGAGATGGCTCTATCGTACTCAATGGAAAGTGTATTTATGAAAGAGAGCATAATCGTAGATACCTTTCTGAAAAACAGCGTATTAATTTAAAAAATATGACAAAAAAAGGAAAAATTACAACATTCAGTATGATCTATATTGTTCCTCCTGCACCACTATATTATAATTTTACTAGTTATGGAGGCAGAGTCTGGGATATTTCCAATATGTTTACCAAGGAAAGTATCGAAGAATCTTACAATCATGGATCAGTATTATCCAGTCGAACTTCTAGGAATGCCAATAAAGAAAGCATACAATCCACATTCAAATGGGTTCAAACAGTTCATGACAATATATTTTTAATTGAAGAAAGGGAGATGAAAAGAAGTTTAAGGATAGCAAGTTATGAGGAGTGGAGAAGAAATTTTTGGGGGAGGTTTGTTTCAGAAATAAAAAAGTTAGAATCTCCAATCACAATTAAAAAAACTACGCGATATTATTGTTATTACCCCTTAGCAGAAAAAAGACTACCAATATTGTAAAAGCCAGGGTTTGATCAGACAGTTTCCCCATTGAAATCACTTGCTCTCAAGTCAAAGCTATGCTAAAAATAGCTATGTCATCCACATCCAAACACTCTGCCATTAAACACTATAAAGAAATTCAAAACGACGATAGCAGATACTTTCCCAATAGCGATGAACGGACTTCAATTGGCTCTTCTTTTGGAGAAGCATTTGGGTTTAAAAAGTTGGGCATCTACCACGACCTACTTCCTCCCGGAAGACGAACCTCATACCCCCATGCAGAATCTGACGAAGAGGAGTTCATTTTTGTCATTGAAGGAACACCGGATGTGTGGATCAACGGCCATCTCCACCCATTAAAACCCGGAGATGGTGTGGGGTTTCCCTGCGGCACCGGCATCTGCCATACTTTCATCAATAATACCGACAACACTGTACGGCTCTTGGTCGTCGGCGAGAAGACTAAAGCGACAAATAAATTCTTCTTTCCCCTCAACCCGGAATTAAAAGAGCGAAACAAAAATCGATGGTGGAACGATGCCCCCCCACATGACCTAGGCCCTCACGACGGCCTTCCCGATGCTATCAGAAAAAAATAAACGCCCCTTATCCGACCGAAGTGCTCGGAAAATGCCAAATTCCATTGCCAATCGAGGAGATCGTATATAACAATACAAAAGAGCTTTATCGATACATTGATATTAAGGAGAAAAAGAAATGAGAGTTACGCTATTTTTATTTTTCACAATCTTCCTCTTTGGAAATGCTCTAGGGAAAACCCCTATGCTAGATGGGGTCTATGCTGGTTCTTACAACAAGGACGGTATTGAACAGAGAGTAGAGTTTAGTTTTAAACTGGTAAGTTCACCGGGCACTGTTCCCCGTATTGTGAATTGTAATAGGTGGCAATGTAGAAAAGGTGCCAGTTCTACAATATATGCTGATGGAACTTCTTATCTCGGGTCTTTTGTCCTGGGAGAAATCAGTTATCACAATGAGGGAGAATACGAATGGACAGTCCCCTACTATTACATCGATAAGTACAGTAGTATTCGATTTAGCATTATCATTAAAGTTCCACCCAGAATTGGCAGCAATTACTCGAAAAAAATTGTTGCCGTATTTCCTAACTTAGCAAACCTAGAGGTCACTCTTACGAGAGAGGTCATTCCCACGCCGGATAGAGCAAATATTTTCATGTAGAGGCCCTTCTATCCCCATCTTGGGCTTTGTGGC
>JAPONP010000028.1 GCA_026713835.1 Bacteriovoracales bacterium | reverse complement strand
GCCAAGTTTTAATTAGAGCCTATCCTAAAACCACCTTCTATTACAATCGGCTGCAATTGTGCCGGGCTTCGTCTTTAAGCAAAAAATGCCCTCAACGTGCCACAAGCACGCCTTCAGACATTTTTTACTTTCATCCTTGCCGGGCACAATCTCGCTCGCTTTCATCACGAAGGTGGGTTTAGGATAGGCTCTTAAAATCGTCTCCCTGAATGAAAGCGTGGAAATGCTCACCCGGTGGTTAAGATAAGAATTGGCCGTCAGGCTTGCCAATGAACAAAACTCCCCAAAGTCTATAAAAATCATCATACCAATGATCTCTTGACAAAGTACCCCAATTAGGGTATTTTAAATTATGGACATACGCAATGTTGTCCTTTCGAGGGCTGCATTAAAGGATTTGAGAAGAGTTCCGGCGACGATTCTCGACAAGTTTCAATCTTGGGTTGAAGCCATTGAAATCCAAGGGCTTCATAAGGTTAGAAAATTGCCGGGACTTCATGATGAGCCTTTAAAAGGCAAGCGCAAGGGGCAACGATCCATACGGTTGAGTCGATCTTATCGGGCGATCTATACGATTGAAAAAGAGAAAGTAATGATCGTTTTTGTTAGGGAGGTTAGTAAGCATGGGTACTAGAAAAAAAAGCCGAGCCATTAAAGATTTGGAGAAAATTCGAAAGAGACCCTTGACCTTTGGTGACCTCCTTTATGCAACCAGAACAACCGCGGAAATGACTCAATTGGAGTTGGCCACAAAATCCGGCACAAGCAAAGCCAAAATTTGTGACTTTGAAAAAGGACGAAGAATTCCAACTTTAGAACTCGCTGTGAGACTTGCACAAGCTCTCGGCCATTCGGAAGCTTTATTCTTATCAAAGATTATTGCAGAACAAGTCAACAATACCGGCCTTAATTTCAAAGTCGAAATTAAAGCAGCTTAAATTGTTAATTGGGTCTATAATAACGGCTCATGATTTTCGATCCCCAATACCCCATCTTTCTCTATCCCAACGTAGAAACTTTTTTGTCTGCTCTCTATAATTTCCCCCTATGAATCCCGAACTTCAAAACCTCGTCTCTAAAGCCGATGTACAATTGGGGAACCGACAACTCTTTGAAGCCTTTGTCGGCATCGATCGCCAAAAGGGTCGAACTGATAAAATGGCATTTAAGGAAATCTTAAAAATAGCCGATATCTGAGTATGATGGAAGGTGTGGCCATTACTGCATTTCTGATCCTCTTGATGCTATTTTTAGCGAAAAAAGCAAAGCCCCTTTCTCCTAAAAATCCATATCGCATACCCAAAGCAAATAATGACCTTTCATCTTATGACATCGTTATAAATAAAAAGACTGCAAGGCCCTTTTTATTTTTAGACGATGAGAGTTTGATAAATCCCGATGGGCGAAAAATAAATTATGACAAGAACTTATATAGAGAACTCACCGATGAGGATCAGGTTGAAATAACTCCTGCTCAAGAAAAACGATATAATGAGTTGGAAGAGGAAGCCATGTCAGAGGAGTTGCCCCTCGCAACGATACCTCGTTTAAACACTCCCATTGAAATTTTACATTTAATGCGTTGGATGGATCGAAGCCTCCCATATAATCCTTACTGGACCCCTAGGAACCTCCAATTCCTAAAAGATATATCTCGCTACAATAATTTGGATCGTTTGACGACAAAGCAACGTGCTTACTTGAATTCACTCATCTTGGATGCTGTTCAAAATGGCTATTCAAATAAAGTTAATAAGCTATCGAAGGTTCAAGTAAGACGTATAATTGATGGTGATTCCGTTGAAATCTCAGACTCTGAAAAAACTTTTGAAGTGCGCCTTTCCGCTATTGATTGCCCTGAATATGATCAGTCTTGGGGTGATAGGGCAACAGATGCTCTTAAAAAGCTAATAGGGGGGCGTTGTACTGTGTACCTGGAGACTCATGACATTGCTGATTATTATAACCGAATCGTGGCGACAATTTACAAGGAAGAAGGATCGAAATTAATCAATGTCAATGAACGAATGGTTGTATGCGGCCATGCGTGGGTTTACCGACAATACTACAAGCACTTGCCGAAGTGGGCCTCCCCCGAAAAGTGGGACATGGTATTAAGTGCATGACCTAAAAAATAGGAGTGTGCGCAATGAGTGGAGAAACAGTCAAAACCAGGAAGTCTTATTCACAGGAATTCAAAACCCAGGCCATTGAGCTGGCCAAGGAACTGGGCTCAAAAGAGGCCAGTAATATCAATAGGTTAGGCCATTGTTTTTTGTGTTAATATGGTTACAATATGAGAAATCCCTGGCAAGAGGAGTATTTATGGCCTTAAAAACAACAACCCCGGAAGATGTGAGAAATTTTGTTAAGGAGGCCGAAGAGGGCCGCAAGATCAATATATCTCAAGAAACTATTGATCGGATCAACGAACGTAGCCGACAAATTGAGAAAGAGAGAAAAAAGAATAAAAAAGTGGAATCTCCTAAACTCCCAAAAGTGGCAAAGAGTAAAAACGAGCGGTCTCGCCCTTTAGAAATTTAAGATAAGAATGGGCCGCATAGTTCGATTTTCAGAATTTGATAATTATTTAGATAATCTAAAAAAAGAGAGAGATGAAGTCAAAGGTACCATTTTAGATGCAAATGTCATTATTACTTTGAGCTATTCTCCCAAAAAATATCACACCAGAATTTTGAACTTTATTGAAAAAGAAATTACCGCAAAAGGGATTAAGCTTTTTACAACGGTGACGACGACACAAGAGTATTTAGAGTTTTATCGGCGTCTTCTTATCACGGAAGGCCTGAGAACAGTCATACACGCTAGCTCTCCAATTAAAATCCCGCAAAAAGAAAAAAAGCTAATAGAGGCGCAATCGAGTGTTTTAAAAAAAAGAGAGCAGCGGGGGGATGATCCCGTCTTTTATGACCGAGAAATTAAAAAGATCAGAGAAGCCTTTTACGATCCTAAAAGTCCTAAAGGTTTTAATAGCTGGAAAGACTTATGCCGAGAGTTTTTAAAGAATCAATTACCCATAGAGTACAAAAGCCTTGAGAAGCTAAAAATTAATTATTTGAGCAAATATCAAGATGATGGGAAAGAATTTTTCAACAAAGAAATTAGTTGGGACAAGGCAATGGACATTTGTTCGAATATGGGAATCGGTTTTTCCGATGCGATGATTTTAAACGCATTGCAATCTTCAACACTACCTTTTGTCGTTAGCCTTGATGTGGATATGGCCGTTGCCGTTTTGGGAGATGATTCTCTCAAGGATGTTTTGATGCCGGACGGCCTTATTGATAGTCAAATTTTTAAAAATTAGATTTAGAACCTATCCTAAAACCACCTTCATGATGAAAACGAGCGAGATTGTGCCCGGCAAGGATGAAAGACAGGTAGATTCTTACGCAGTAAAGTTAAAATAAAAATTTACCAAATACTATTTCCAAGGAGCATTTTCAATATGAAAAAAACGAATAGCAATGCGCTTTGTGATCAATTTTCTTTTCGAGAGATCGAAAAAAAAGGCTTTATGATTTATGACGACGGTTCGTTCGGTTGCGGTTTTAAGTTGGTGGGTCTAAATATCTCTTGTTCAACAAATGATGAGGTTAATAAAATTGCGTTGGGCCTACAAAATTTTCTTGGTGACGTTGGAGAAGAGGTCAAGCTGCAATTCTTCTATCGCTTTAAGAAAAATGCTTCTGCATTGATAGAGGAGCATCGGGGCATCTCCAAGGAAGCCGACAAGGCCCATAAGGTGCTTATAAAGTCGAGGTGTGAGTTTTTAGAACAGGAACAAAAGAGCGGAAAGTTTTTTATTCCAGAAATCTATTTTTTTGTGAGGGGGCAAGGACAGAAATTTTCCATGAGAAAATTTTGGCAATCAAATAAACAGTTTGAAAAATTGAGTCGAGAGGAGTTTGAAAAAGTCAGGACGCAATTTTTAAGGCATCGAGATCAAGTGGAGTCAGGGCTGGAACGAATGGGACTCAATCCAAAAAGATTAAATGATGAAAATTGGATAAACCTTCTCTTTGATTTTTTTAATCTATCGAGAAGCGAAATTTTGGGACGGCCGACTTGGGATCATTCCCCTTTGAGTGATCCCCTCTTGGAGCAGTGCCTGTTAACGGACTTACAGGTTTACCCGGACTCAGTGAAAATGGGACGTTACCATTTCAGGGTCTTGACTCTCAAGAACTTGCCGGAAGGAAGAACTTGGGCAGGAATGATAGATCAATTTCTCAATACCTTGCCGTTCCACTTTTGGTTATCCCAAACAATTTCGATTCCCAAGCAGGCAAGAGAAATTGAAAAACTGGAATTGGCCAGAAGGGTGGCCCATGCCTTCTCTTCCGGCGGCGCAAATGTCAGCGACTTGGAAAGCGAGTCTAAATTTTCCCAGATCGAGGGACTGCTTGAGGAACTGCTGGAGGGAACGGAAAGGGTTGTCTCCCAATCCCTAACGCTTATCGTTTGGGGGGAATCTCCAAGCGAATTGGATGGCAAGTGCGATGAGGTTCTCTCGGCCTTTCGGGGAATGGGGCAGGCCGAAGGGTTGGTGGAGACGGTGGCGGCCTACGACGGTCTTCTAGCGGCGGTTCCCGGGGCCTGTGAAGAGTTTAGGGCCAAGAAACTCAAAAGTAGCAATGCGGCCCACTTGATGCCCATTTATGCCCCCTGGAGCGGCCATCAAAGGCCGGTGTGCCTGTTCCACGGGCGAAACGGGGAACTGGTCAAGTTTGACGTTTTTCCCGAAGAACTTTTGGCCTGGAACTCCATCGTATTTGCCCCCACCGGGGCGGGAAAGTCCTTTGCGGTTCTTCAATGCATGATGCAGTTTGCGGCCCAAAACCCAAGGCCCAAAATTGTTTGGATCGACAATGGGGCCAGTAGCAAACGCCTTTTGGATAAATCCATATTGGACGGGCAGTTTATAGATTTGAACCTGGACTCGGGACTGCGTCTCAATATGTTCGATCTTCCTAAAGGCAAGGCCTTGCCGTCTGCGAGTAAGATCAGACTTATTTTGGCCGTTCTCGAAGAGATTTTAAAAGATGAGGGCAGGACGTCCCTTCCCAAAAGGGATAAGGCCCTCTTAGAAGAGTGCGTCCAGACCCTTTATCAAAATGGGCGAGGCAAAACCCCCGTTTTAAGTGACTTGAAAAGGGCATTGGAAAAGCACTCCGAAAAGGAAATGCGCCAATACGCTCAAATTTTGTTTTCTTGGACGGGAAAGAGTGCCTACGGGCAAATGCTTGATGGGCCGAGCAATGTTGACCTGAACAAAGACTTAGCGGTTATTGAAGTGGGCGGTCTCGATAACCACCAAGACCTTCAAAGCGTCATGCTTTTGATCTTTACGGACTTCATTCGCTCCATGGCCTCGGAGGATTCGGGAAGGCCCGTTCTTCTCATCATAGATGAATGTTGGAAAATGTTTAAAAATCCCTGTGGACGTGAATTTGCCATAGAGGCCTACAGGACGTTTAGAAAGTTTGGGGCCGGCATTTGGGCCATCTCTCAAAACTACAGGGACTTTTTAAGAGATGAGGAGATCAGGGATTCCATTTTAATCAATACGGCAAGCATCTTCATTCTGCCCCAAAGAAAAATCGACTGGAACGATTTTGCCGATTGCCTCCAACTCGACGAGGCCAAGCTCGAAACGGCCAAGGGCCTAAAGTCGGTGAAAAGGGAATTTACCGAGGCCTTATTGATTCAACAAGACCGAGCGACCGTTCTTTCCATCAAGGCCGACCCTTTATCCTATTGGATTGCCACCAGCGATCCCGTGGATAAGGCGAAGATCGAGGAAGTGGAAAGAAAAAATCCAAAACTGACCAAACTCGAAGTCGTCTCCAAACTGGCGACGGAAAACAAAAAGGAGAAAGCAAGAGGTAATGAACGTCATTCATAATGTCGATTGCTTGAAGGGACTAAAAAAAATACCCTCGGCCTCCATCGACTCCATCGTGACCGACCCTCCCTACGGAATTTCGATTTTGAGTGAGAAGTGGGATAAGGCGATGCCAAAGACGGCCATTTGGAAGGAGTGTTTTCGCGTCCTTAAACCAGGCGGCTATATTTTGGCCTTCTCTTCGGCCGGGCTTTACCATCATTTGGCGATTGCCATGGAAGAGATCGGATTTGAGACGCAAAATATGGTCGTTTGGCTTTACGGCAACGGTTTTCCCAGGGGTAGTAATCTTTCCATGCAATTTGACCGAACGGATAAAATGCCAAGGCCGGACGATGCCTTTCGCCAATATCTCAAAGAGGCGGTGAG
>JAPONP010000027.1 GCA_026713835.1 Bacteriovoracales bacterium | reverse complement strand
AGACAGGTCACAGGCATTGGTAGAGACAAGGAAAACCGGATAACCATTTTTCATAGGGAGTAAACATATGTCCAAAAAAAAGACACAAAATCTTCATGACGCTTTTTTTCGAAGAATTCTTATGGATTCCAAAACTTGCATCCTATCCTACTTCTTTTAGCTTTTTGAGTGCTGTCTTGGGTAGCTTGGTCAGTTTGTGGATTTTTTGCAGGGCCATTCCTTCCTTTAACATCCTGACGGCCACTTCCTGAAGACCTTCTACTTTGCCCTCTATTTTTCCTTTTTTAAGACCTTCCCTTTCTCCCTCTATTTTACCTTTTTTAAGACCTTCCCTTTCTCCCTCTATTTTTCCTTTTTTAAGACCTTTCTTCAGGGCCTTCTCTTCCCAAGGAAACATCAAAAGTGGGTCATTTTCTAAAAATTTGTCTTTCTTGTTCAAAGCATTATCCTCCAATTCCAAAATTTTTTCTTTTATAGCGTATCTTTTATCATATTTCATAATATACTTCAAGATGTCATAAATGAGTGTCTTCTGTTCACGGCCCAAATCCTTTGCCTGTAGGAGAATCTTTTCCACTGTTTTGTCGTTCAGTTTCCAAATATTTTTCATCACAAAAAGGGCCAAACTCAGGCCCGGATGGCCTGTCTTTTTTTGCAGGTCTCTTCCCTGAAGATCAACATAGGAACAGGTAAAGTCAATAAATCTCTTTTTCAATATCTTCCTTGCCGCCGGAGGAAATTTTTTCAATTCTGAATCTTGAAAGTTTCCTGAAAAATCCCACGGCCTCTTTCCCTGATGCACAAGAACCGTATAAACAGGGGTTTTCTCCAATAGGTATTCCTGACTTGAATAAATCTCAGACTGATATCGCAATATTTGGGTGAGAACTTTGGGGTCACGGTAGGACTTGTGTTCTAGGAGAAAAAATACTTTTGCCTTACACCTGCTTCCCTTGAATTTGAGGGAAACGATAACATCACTCCTGTGTTCCTTGAGATTTTTGTCTATAAAAGTGCCAAGTTCTGCCTTGAGGGTGGAAAGATTGAAAAGTTCAATTTCCCTCTTTGGAAGGGCCGTCTGTAAAAGGGCCTTGCACAGTTCGGTATCCATGAGAATTCTTCTAAAAAAAGCATCATGAAGATTGTGTGTCTTCTTTTCGGACATATTTTCTACTCCCAAAGTTTTCCCTATTGTACTCTTTTTGGTATCTTATGGAAAGGAATATGGCGACCAAGGCCTTAAGTTTCTTGAGTTTTTATTGGGCCAAGGAGCACTTGTCGAATCCAACGGACTTATTAACCTGAATTCCGGGCCATTTTTATACACAACATTTTGAGATATTCTGTTTTTCAACAAATTGTATAATTATTCCCTCTGAAAATATATAAATTCGTTGTTTTTTTTTGTAAAAAAGGCTTGTTTTCTTATAGCATTGTTGTGTATAATTTATACACAACAATGAGTTACATAAGAAAAATAAAAAAAGGCAATAAAATCTATTTGGCGGAAGTAGAGGGGAAGAGGATTGACGGAAAAGTTGTACAAAAGCATATTCGTTACATAGGTAAGGAAGTCAATAAGAAAACATCTGTCTCAATTACATCAACTGACCTTGAGGTTGAAGATGTCAAGATTCATGGGCCACTGTTTATTTTGCATGAAATTGCCACCGAGATCAACCTACCTGAAATACTTGGAGAATATTCAAGTGAAATATTAAGCATGGTGTATGCTCATTGCCTAGACTATAAAAGTGTTAACAATATGCCGGAATGGTACAAGCGAACAGATTTGAATACAATTTTGGACTTAGAAGGATTGACGGAAGACACTCTTCTTTCTGCCTTGGACTCACTGGAATCCAATGGTGATGAATGCCAAAAAGAGATATTCCATAATGTGAGAAAGAAATATAGATTAAATTCGAGAGGCATTGTTTACGATGTTACAAATACTTATCTCTATGGGAAAAAATGTTTGTTTGGAAAGATTGGGAAAAGCAAAGAAGGAAAGCGGCAAAACCTATTGATTCAAATAGGATTGGCAACGACTCAAAAAGAAGGCATTCCTGTTTTTCATAAGACTTTTGATGGCAATATTCATGATAGCAAGACATTGAATGACCTTGTTCATACTTTTGCAAAATATAAAATTCCTCCGGGTTTGTTTATTTATGACCGAGGAATTACATCGGTTAAAAACATCAATTACATAGGGGAATTGGGCTGGGATACGCTTTGTGGGGTATCTATCAAAGATAGGGAAAAAAATATTATCAGAAAGGTGTTAAAAGATGAACCCATCATTGATATTAACAACAGATGTTCAATTAACAATAACACTATCTATACACAATGTGTTAATCATAACTTCGGTGGTGTCAAGGGTAAGTTAGCAATTTGTTTCAATAGAAAAAAACAATTGGATATACATGAATCCAGATTGGATGAAATTACAAACGCACAACGTCTTTTGTCATCAAAAAATAAAATTAAAGATGGATTGGAGAAATATTTTACTGCATCAGGAAGGTTGAGAATACAAGAATTAAAAAAAGCGGAAGAGTTTGATGGTTACTCTTGTATTTTTTCCACTAAAAAAATATCCAACAAGGATATGGTGCAATTGTATTTTGACAAAGATGTTGTTGAGAAGGCATTTAGAACTCTAAAAGGAATTACTAATTTACGGCCGATCCGTCACTGGCTTTATAATAGAGTAACTGCTCACATATTTATATGTTACCTTTCCTGTTTGTTGTTATCAATTTTAAAAATGAAATTGAAGAAACTGGAAATATCTCCTACGCAAGCATTGGAAGACTTGCACAGTATGTACAGAGTTTGCTTGTATGATAAAAAGAAAAAGAGAAAATTTTACCGAACTGTGATACTCAGTAAGCATCAGGAAAATATCTTAAAGGCCATAAAAAGAAAACTCTAGCAACTATGAGTTTTTAAAGTGTTGTGTATAAAAATGGCCCGGAATTCAGGT
>JAPONP010000026.1 GCA_026713835.1 Bacteriovoracales bacterium | reverse complement strand
CTCTATGCCCTCTTGAGGGGCGGGGGATTTTGCCACCTGCGGTGGGCCCTCTTCCGGCTCCGGGGTCTTTTTTGGAGGGGCGAGAAATTCATCGGCGATAAGCCCGATCACGAGAAGGGCGATAACGATTTGAAGGATCTTTTTTTTCCTATTGTTTTTCTCGTTGGGAGGTGGAGAAGAGGGTGGAGATTTTGGGGTTTCTTCCTCGCCCTCTTGGCCCTCTTTTGGTTCGGAGGTGGGGGAGTTTTTTTTCTTTTTGAATTTTTGAATGATATTGGAAAAATTCAAGTCTAATGCCCTTGGGCCGCTACCTCTTTGAGAAGGGGTGGGATCTTTTGGCCTTTGGCCCTCCTTTCCCTCTCGTTCTCCTGTTTTGATTTTGACTTCTCTTGCCCTTACTCATTCTACCACTTCTTTCACTTCTTTGCCCATCGGTTTTGGCGGTCGGTTTGGTACCGAAGGCCTTGCGGGGCCGCCTTCTTCTAAATCGCCTTTTTTGAAAGCATGAATCACAGATCATGTGCTCGTGTTTAGGGGGCAACTTGCAGCCACAGACCATGCAAGAAAGCGTCATCTTTTCCGAGAGGAGGGCGTTGAGTTTTTCGATGGCGGCCGTTTTGTTGTGCAAGAGTTCGTGTTCGTCGTACTCGAAGTGTTTATTGTGAAAATGTCTGGCCAGCCATTGATAGAGTTCGATGCACTTAATCGATGTTTCGAGGTAGTCGATATTTTCGGAATTGGAGTCGGTCTTCTGACAGGTGATACTTTTTTGATGGACGTAACGATTGACGATGGAGAGAAAAAATTGGACGTGATCGGGAAGCCCAAGGTTCACGGGAGCGCAGGCAAAACCAAAGACTTCCGCATGGTCTAAGGAGTCGGCCCTGGAGTTTGTTTGCTCGACCATTTCCGTAATTTCAATCATTTCTTTGAGATCGACACAGTAAAAGGGATAGTCAAATTGCATGGTATTGAATAATCTCAAAAATTCGGCCAACCCGAGATCGGGAAGGGAGGCGGCCTTGAGGGCCTGATTGACTTTTGAGAAAATATCCAAGTCCGGGCCCACCATGGCAAAATCTTTTTGGGGAAGTTCCTCTGCCATGGCATCTTGTATCTTTTCGAGACCGTCTTCCACTCGTTCGAGGGTGGAAATAAAGCCTGTGGGGAATCGATTGTAACGGCCCGATCGTCCGGCAATTTGTTTGATTTCGCTATTGGAGATGGGAATTTCCTTATTGTCGATAAATTTGCTCAGAGTCGTGAAGACGACCCTTTTGATGGGAAGGTTCATCCCCATGGAGATGGCGTCGGTGCTGACGATGATATCCGTTTCCCCCGCATCAAATTTTCTCGCCTGTTCTCGCCGGACTTCGGGACTTAAACGCCCGTAAACGATGGAGACTTTATAGCCGAGTTTTTCCAAATCGATTTTGTATCTCAAGGCATTTCTTCTCGAAAAGACGATGACCGCATCGTGTTTTTGCAACTCATCGGCCCTAACTTTATGGGGAAGGATTTTGAGGTCAGTCATGCGGTGGTATTCTTTGATTTCGAGATGGTCTCCGCAGAGGTCACAAATTTTTTGAATGAGCTCTAAGGCCGTAGGGTCTCCACAAAGATGAATGTCCGGGGCCTGGACGCCGACGAGGGCCCGGGTCCAGGCCCATCCCCGTTGAGGATCGTTGATCATCTGTATTTCGTCGATCACGCACATATCGAATGGTTCGTGGAGCTTGACCATCTCGATGGTGGAGGAGGTGTGGGAGGCGTCTTTGAGTTCGATGACCTCTTCTCCCGTAAGAAGCGTGGTTTTGACCCCCATTTCATTGAGCGTGTCGTAGAGTTCCGTGGCCAAAAGGCGCAGAGGGGCCAGATAACACCCCTTATCGACTTTGGAGAGGTTTTGGATGGCATTCCAGGTTTTTCCGGAGTTGGTGGGTCCCATGTGATAGGTCACCCTTCGCTTGAGCTTTCTCGCTTCCGTGTGAATCCAAAATTGCCCGAGATAATCCTGTAAAATCTTGGCCGAAATATCCTTCCTTTTGAGGGAAAGAACCGTTTGGATAAGTCTTTGAATTTCCCTTGCGAGAACTTGGTCGCCCTTCCAGATGCCTCGTCCCCTCTGTTTAAAAAATCTCGTCTTTTGGCCTTCGTCGATGAGATCTTTTCTAAGGCCTTTGGCCTGGAGTTCTTGGATAATGAGTTCATCCAGTTTTTCTCGGTAGAGGCCCAGTAATTCGTTTTCGTATCGAAAATGACTTTGAATGAGAGAATCCAATTGGGTTTTCAATTTATGGACGCTTCCCCTCCTCAATTTCGGGGCCGCTTTGTTGATTCGCCGATCGATTCTTTTGCAGAGCTTATAGTAAATATCCACGAAGTCGTGTCTTGGGGACTCGGGAGGCAAGGCCTTGAAGTTTTCCGTTGAGTTTAAAATATCCTCTTTGGCCTTATTGAAGAGATCTTCTCTCAGAAAGGTTCTAAGGTCTCCGGTGCATTTGGGGCATCGACAGGGCAATTTGAGAGGGGAGAGATGTTCGGAAAAATGTTCTTGAATTTGTTTTTGGGATTCTTCGTGATCGCTTTCGGTCTTCGCCATCCATTGGTCAAATTGTTCTTTGTAGGAAGCCAATGAGGTTTCTTCTTGGATGGGACAGCTTTGATTTTCCGGAAACAAAAATTGTTCCAAAAAACAAAGCTCACAGATGGAATCTTGGTCGGTGATATTTTTGTAATCACCCCATTCCTTTTCAAAGAGAGGCAAGAAATGGGGATGGGCCTCCAAGAGTTTTTGGGTTCGAGGGGCGATGTATTCGATGACTTCTAAGACGGCCAGGGCATGGTTGATGGGGCGAACCGAGGGATCCGTAGGGGCATTCAGGTGTTCGCTAAAATCCGCATGGATATCCGGGAAGGAGGCCTTGAGCTTGGAATAATCTGGGGTGGCGAATTCAAAATCTGACAAGGGATCGGTTACCTCGAAGCCTATAGCTTCTTAAATGGAGTTTTCCTAGAGTTTTGCCTTTTGGCCGCCCCAGTGTACTAGGCCTATGACGTTGCGGCAAGAGGGGGGGAAGGCGCGGCGCGCCAATTTGGGCCCTCAGCAAAATAATCGAGAAATGGTCTTGCCTCCTTGTGGGCAAAATGCTATTTAGGTCTTTCGGCTATAGCATATCGTCAAGTACCCGATTTCCGTAACTTGGACGATTTATTGATTATTGCAGGAGGTTTCTCGTGGCCAAAGAAAAATTTGATCGATCAAAACCCCATGTGAACATTGGAACCATTGGACACGTGGATCACGGTAAAACGACCCTAACGGCGGCAATCACCATCTGCCTTTCGGAACAATCCGGCGGTGAGGTGAAAAAATATGAGGACATCGATTCCGCTCCCGAGGAAAAGGCCCGGGGGATTACGATCAATACGGCCCACGTGGAATACGAGACGGCCACCCGCCACTACGCCCATGTGGATTGTCCCGGACACGCGGACTATGTGAAAAATATGATTACCGGAGCGGCCCAAATGGACGGGGCCATTCTCGTGGTGTCTTCGGCAGACGGGCCCATGCCCCAAACTCGCGAGCATATTCTTTTGGCCCGCCAGGTGGGGGTGCCGGCCATCGTGGTGTTTTTGAACAAGGTGGATCAGGTCGATGACGAAGAGCTTTTGGAACTCGTGGAAATGGAGGTTCGCGAACTTTTGAGTTCCTACGATTTTCCGGGAGACGATATCCCCATCGTGGCCGGTTCGGCCTTGGCCGCCGTGGAGGGGCGAGACGAAAAGATCGGCCGGGAAAAGGTCTTGGAGCTTATGGGAAAAGTGGATGAGTACATCCCCACACCGACCCGAGATATCGACAAGGATTTTTTGATGCCCGTAGAGGACGTGTTTTCCATCTCGGGACGGGGAACAGTGGTGACGGGACGAGTGGAAAGAGGAATCGTGAAGGTGGGAGATGAGATTGAAATTGTGGGGATTCGAGACGCCCAAAAGACCACGGTGACGGGAGTTGAGATGTTTAGAAAGCTCTTGGATGAGGGTCGAGCGGGAGATAACGTGGGAGTGCTTTTGCGGGGGACGAAAAGAGAGGAAGTGGAGCGTGGGCAGTGTTTGATAAAGCCCGGAACGGTGAAGCCCCATAAGAAATTCAACTGCGAAGTGTATATTTTGACGAAGGAAGAGGGGGGTCGGCACACGCCGATATTTAAAGGGTACCGCCCCCAGTTTTACTTTAGGACGACGGATGTGACGGGAGATATAGAGTTGGCAGACGGAGTGGAGATGGTGATGCCCGGGGACAACACGTCCTTTGGAGTGGTGTTGATTACGCCGGTGGCGATGGAAAAGGGGCTTCGCTTTGCGATTCGGGAAGGGGGACGAACCATCGGGGCCGGGACCGTTTCGGAGATTTTGGACTGATTTTGCTTTGGCCTTGGCCGAGACCGGGGCGAAAAGCTAAAAAAGGGAAGTGAGAGTGAAGTCAAATCGACTGAGAATCAAATTTAGGGCCTATGATTACGGTATCTTAGACAAGTCTGTATCCGAGATCGTTCAAACGGCCAAGAATACGGGGGCCCGGGTGATAGGCCCCGTGCCTTTGCCTACGGAGACCAACAAGTTTACGGTTCTTCGCTCCCCCCATGTCAACAAAAAGTCCCGTGAGCAATTTGAGATTCGCACCCATAAGCGACTCGTCGATATCATCGATCCAACTCAGCAAACCGTGGATAGTCTGATGAAATTGGAGCTTTCTGCGGGTGTTGACGTAAAGATTAAGTACTAGTAGGATTTCGCAGAACATAATAGGGTTATTTGACCGATACCCGGTAGCTTTGCCCGAGCTTTTGGGGGGAGGTCGCTCTATGGAGAAAAAATGACCGAAGAAAAGCTAGAAGACAGCGGCGAAGACAAGGACAAAGCCAAAGAGGAAGGGACACAAGTCTCTCTTCCGGTTTGTTACGGGGTGAAGGCCGGGATGACACGGGTGTTTGACGAGATTGGAAATCACGTTCCCGTCACCGTGATCAAGCTGATTCCCAATTTTATTTCTCGGGTGAGAAAAAGGGAAAAGGACGGCTTGGAGGCCTATCAGATCGCCTACGGAGAGAAGCGGGAGATATTGATTACAAAACCCGTGAAGGGGATTCTTCGCCAAGCGGGAATCGATTCCATGCTTAGCCGCTTTAGCGAGTTTAAGGTTTCCGAAGCGGCTTTGGAAAACCTGGGGAAGCGAGTGTTTTGTGACTTTGAGAAGGGTAGCGATGTGGATGTTTGTGGCGTGAGCAAGGGGAAGGGCTTTCAAGGGGTGGTCAAAAAATTCGGCCACAGGGGAGGGCCGAAATCCCACGGTTCAAAATTTCATCGAACCACTGGCTCCATCGGGAATAGGGCCACCCCCGGAAGGGTATGGAAAAATAAAAAGATGCCCGGGGCCATGGGGGCAGAGACCAAGACGGTTCAAAACCTTAAGGTCGTGGAGTTGAACCGCAAGGACGGCTATCTTTTGGTCAGAGGTCCGGTTCCCGGCTCCAAGAATAATTTTCTTCGAGTGGAGGCCGCGGTCAAAGGAACCTAGGGACTATGGGGTAGGATGTGAATATCGATGTTTTAAATTCGAGTTTTGAGCGATCTTCTTCCTTGAAGACGGATATGGATTTGTCGGCTGAAAAGATCAACGAAGGGGTCGTCCATCAGATCGTGAAGGCCGCTTTGGCCGGAAGAAGACAGGGCACCCATAGCACCAAGACCAGGGCCCAAGTTCGAGGCGGAGGGGCCAAACCCTTTAAGCAAAAGGGAACGGGCAATGCCCGTCAAGGTTCCATCCGTTCGGCCATTCAGGTGGGAGGAGGTGTGGCCTTTGGGCCCAAGC
This sequence comes from Bacteriovoracales bacterium, assembly GCA_026713835.1. Classification (GTDB taxonomy): domain Bacteria; phylum Bdellovibrionota; class Bacteriovoracia; order Bacteriovoracales; family Bacteriovoracaceae; genus JAPONP01. Next base: position 16,368 of record JAPONP010000026.1, on the reverse strand, counting down.
CTCGAAGTTACCGCCAGAAGATCAATAAGAAGATGGCCTCCAAGGCGGTTCATTCGATTTTGGCCGATAAATACCAAGCGGGTAAACTCGTGGTTTTGGAAAAATGGGAATCCACGGGAAAGACCAAAGAGCTCTACGAAACCTTGAATTCAAGGGATCTTTTCCCCTCGTTATTGGTCACGGTTAAAAAGGATGATTTGGTTTTGAGGGCCGCGCGCAACTTGCCCCGGGCCAAAGGGCTTCCGGTGGAAGGTTTTAGCGTGTATGAAGCCGTCAAGTACGAAAATCTCATTATCGAAAAAGAGGCGTTGGAAAAGCTACTGGAGAGGTTGGGTTAATCATGTCTTCCTTAAAAGATGTTATCGTAAGACCCCTCATCACCGAAAAGGTTTCCAATGCCACGGATGATGGAAATGTCTATGGATTTTATGTGGATTTGAGATCCAATAAAAACCGCATAAGAGAGGCCGTGGAATGGCTCTATAAGGTGAAGGTCATCGATGTCAAGACGATGATCAATCCCGGTAAATTGAGAAGGCGAAAGCAACGGGTGTTGAAAAGCTCGAAATGGAAAAAGGCCTTGGTGAAGATTGAATCGGGGCAAAAGATCGAACTTTTAAAAGGTGTATAGATAGAGTGTATAGAGAGAAGGAATCCTAGATTATGGCGATGAAAAAGTTTAGGCCTCGAACGCCGTCTTTAAGGCATACCCTCTTGCTCGAAAGTGGGGATTTGACGAAAGATGTGGCCCCGGAAAAATCCCTCTTGCGGGCCAAGACAAGGAGTTCCGGTCGCAATGCCCACGGGCGCATTACGGTGAGGCGTCGAGGCGGTGGGGCCAAGAGGAAGTACCGAGTCGTGGATTTTAAAAGAGATAAAATCGATATCCCGGCCAAGGTGGCGGCGATTCATTATGACCCCAATCGGTCGGCCAATTTGGCCCTCCTCTACTATGCGGATGGGGAAAAACGTTATATTTTGGCACCTGTGAGTTTAAAGCCGGGGGATCAGGTCGTCTCTTCGGACAAGGCCGATATCAAGGTGGGCAATTCCAAGAAACTCAAAGATATTCCCATTGGATCGTTGGTTCACAATGTGGAACTCAACCCCGGAGCCGGGGGGCAATTGTCTCGCTCTGCGGGCTCCTATGTCCAACTCATGGCCCGGGAAAGCGGTGAGGCCCTTCTTCGCTTGCCCTCGGGAGAACTGAGGAAGGTCAAAGAGGGATGCCGGGCCACCATCGGTCAAGTGGGGAATTTAGAAAAAGAGCAGGTCAAATTGGGAAAGGCGGGAAGGTCGCGTCTTTTGGGTCACAGACCCAAGGTGAGAGGGGTCGTGATGAATCCCGTGGATCACCCCCATGGAGGAGGAGAGGGGCGCACCAGCGGAGGACGCCACCCCTGTACCCCTTGGGGCAAACCCACCAAGGGATTTAAGACCAGAAATAATAAGAGGACGGATCGATTTATCGTCAAACGGCGAGGGAAGAAATAATGGCCAGATCGTTAAAAAAGGGACCCTTTATTGACCACCACCTTTTGGATAAGGCCTTGGCCGCTACGGATGACAAGAGTGGTGGAGGCAAGGTGATAAAAACCTGGTCGAGGAGATCGACCATTATTCCGGAGTTTATCGGCCTTACGATCGCCGTTCACAACGGTAAAAAATTTATCCCCGTCTATATAACGGATCAAATGGTGGGGCATAAACTGGGAGAGTTTGCCTTGACGCGCACTTGGCGAAGCCATTCCGGCGACAAGAAAAAGGCCGCCCCGGAGAAAAAATAAATTTTGACGAAAGGATGAAAGGATTGAGCGATGGTCGTGACGGTAAAAAATAGAGGAATCGGAATTGCCCCCAGAAAGGTCAGGCTGGTGGCCGATTTGATCCGCCGCCGTTCGGCCCAGGACGCCTTGAAGGTCTTGCGATTTAATCCCAAGCAAGAGATCGCCCTGGTGTTGACCAAACTCATCAATAGCGGCTTGGCCATCGCCGTGGAGAGCGAGAAAGTGGATTTGGATCTTCTTCACGTGACCAAGATCACCGTGGATGGGGGCCGGACTCTCAAGAGATTTCAACCCCGGGCCAAGGGCCGGGCCTTTCGGATTCGCAAGAGAAGCAGTCACGTCACGGTGGAACTGGCGGAAGAAGGAAGAGAAGGAACAGAGAAGGAATAAAGGAGAAAACCATGGGACAAAAGGTACATCCCTACGGCTTTAGACTCGGTTATATAAAGGATTGGCATTCCAACTGGTACACCAAGGAAAACTACGCCCAAATCCTCCACGAGGATTTGCAGGTGAGAAGGTATTTGGAGAAGGAACTCAAAAATGCGGGGGTTTCCAAAACGGATATTGAGAGGACTTCCGATCAGATTTGGGTGACGGTCTATACGGCCAAGCCGGGAATCGCCATCGGCAAGAAGGGAACCGGCATCGATAAGGTGAGATCGGATTTGGCCAAGAAGGTCAAGGGCACGTTGATTTTCAATATCGCCGAGGTGAAAAGGCCCGATGCGGATGCCAAACTCATCGCCGAAAATATAGCCTCCCAACTGGAAAAGAGGGTCGCCTTTAGGAGGGCCATGAAGAAGGTCATCCAGCAGGCCTTTCGCAGTGGGGTGAAGGGGATCAAGATCAAATGTGCCGGACGTCTTGCGGGGGCCGATATGGCCAGAACCGAGGGATATTCGGAAAGGAAGGTGCCCCTCCACACGTTGAGGGCCGATATCGATTACGAAACCGCTTTGGCCAAAACCACCTATGGCATTATAGGAGTCAAGGTTTGGGTTTATAAAGGCGAAGTCTATAAATGATTGAGAGACGCTTATGTTGAGTCCAAAAAAAGTCAAGTGGAGAAAACCCCAAAAGGGAAGGATGAAGGGCAAGGCCTATCGAGGCAGTACCATCACTTTTGGTGAATTTGCTTTACAGGCGACTTCCTGTGGCTATATAACGAATCGTCAAATTGAGGCGGCGCGTATAGCTGTTTCCCGGAAGACGAAACGGGGGGGGAACGTTTGGATCAAGATATTCCCCGACAAGGCCTTGACCAAAAAGCCCGCAGAGGTTCGGATGGGAAAGGGGAAGGGGGCCCCCGAGTCCTGGGTGGCCGTGGTCAAGCCGGGACGGATTCTCTTTGAGATAGGGGGAGTCGAGAGGGAGCTTTCCGAGGAGGCCTTGAGATTGGCCATGTATAAATTGCCGGTCAAGACGAGGATTATCGCCAAGGAATAGAAAGGGAATAAGGAAAGGGAATGAAGACGTATAAGGAAATGCTGAGTGCGGATAAAAAAGTGTTGGAGAATGAGCTTTCGCAACTCCATCTCGAACTCTTCGAACTCAAGATAGAAAAGGAAATGAAAAAACAGGCCGGGGGATTGGAAAAACCCCATTTACTCAAGGCCAAAAGAAAGGAAGCGGCCCGGATGACGGCGGCCCTTCACTCCAGGAGATAAGGATTTGGAAAAAAAAGAGACCCCGGGGGTGAAAAAGTTTAGGCGCAGGCTCAAAGGAGTGGTGGTGAGCGATGTGAATGACAAGACGATTGTGGTCAATGTCCAACGTCGTTTTAAACATCCCATCTACGAAAAGTTTATGACTCGATCCCATAAGTATCATGCCCACGATGCCTCCAACTCGGCGAAAGTGGGAGATCGGGTGACGATTATCGAGTCCAGACCCTTTTCTTCCAAAAAACATTGGGAGCTATGGGTTCCAAAATCCTGACCCGGACGGCGAGAGACTGTGGAGTGTAACGATGATTCAGATGCAAACAAAATTAAGCGTGGCCGACAATAGTGGAGCTAAAGAGGTTCAATGCATCAAGGTGCTTGGGGGCTCCAAGAGAATGTTTGCCCATGTGGGGGATATTATCGTCGTGGCCGTCAAAGATGTTCTTCCCAGTGGCAAGATGAAGAAGGGGGATGTGAAAAAGGCCGTGATCGTAAGAACGACTTATCCCATTAGAAGAGAGGATGGTTCCTATATCAATTTTGATACCAATAGTTGTGTTCTTTTAAATAATACGAATGAGCCCATAGGAACTCGAATTTTTGGGCCCGTGGCCAGGGAACTTAGAAACAGAAATTTTACGAAGATCTGTTCCTTGGCCCCGGAAGTTCTCTAGGGAGAGAGAGACCATGCAAAAGCTCAAACAAAATGATGAAGTGGTGGTGACGGCCGGAAGGGATCGGGGCAAGTCGGGCAAAATCAAAAAGATTTATTTCAAGAGAAATAGGGTGTTGGTTGAAGGGATCAATATGGTGAAAAAAACGTTTTCTGCCACTCAGGAAAATCCCGGTGGGGGAATTAAAACCGTGGAAAGACCCATTCATCGATCCAATATCATGGTTCAAAGTCCAAAAACCAAAAGACCAACGCGGGTGAAAATAGGTGAAAAGGATGGAAAGAAGGTTCGCATCGCTGTGGCCTGCGGATCCGTTTTGCCCTAGGCGAGCGAGAAAAAGAGGTAGAGGTTAAGAGTCATGGCCAGATTGATGAAGATGTATAAAGAAAAGATCGTTCCTCAGTTTAAGGAGGATTTTAAGTTTAAAAATATCCATCAAGTTCCAAGACTTGAGAAAATCGTGGTCAATTGCGTGACGAGAGATTGCGTCCAAAATGGCAAAGTTGTAGATAGTATCAAAAACGATCTTTCCGTCATCACCGGTCAAAAGGCCGTGACCGCCAGGGCCAAAAAATCCATCGCCTCGTTTAAGGTTCGGGAAGGGATGTCTCTCGGGGCCTATGTGACTCTAAGAGGGCATATGATGTATGAATTTCTCGATCGTTTGGTCAATTTTACCTTGCCCAGGGTAAAGGACTTTAGGGGAATATCCACCAAGGCCTTCGATGGTAGGGGCAATTATGTTCTTGGGATCAAAGAGCAGATCGTCTTTCCCGAGATCAACTACGACAAGATCGATAAAATTCGAGGACTCGGTGTCTCGATTGTGACGACCGCAAAAAATAATGATGAAGGCAAGGCCTTACTCAAGGCTTTTGGGATGCCCTTCAGGGAAAAATAAACGGGGTTTTATTATGGCCAAAATTTCTAAAATCGCGAGAACAAAAAGGCAGATCAGGGAGTCTCAAAAACACCTGACTTTGCGAAGAGAGCTTCGGAAAAAGGTGAAAAACGAATCTCTTTCCGATGAGGAAAGACTTGAGGCAGGATTCAAGTTGCAAAAGCTTCCCAGAAGAACGAGCGAAGTGAGGGTGAGAAATCGTTGTGAGATAAGCGGGCGTCCGAGGGGTTATTTGAGGGCCTTTAAGATGAGTCGGATTGCCTTTAGGGAATTGGCCAATAAGGGTTTGATTCCCGGAGTGACCAAATCCAGTTGGTAAAACTTAGGAGAATGATATTATGATGACCGATCCCATAGCAGACTTTTTGACCCGAATCCGCAATGCGGTAAGAGCGGGGCATGAGAAAGTAGAGATTCCCGCATCGAGGATCAAAGCGGGGATTTGTCGGGTTCTCAAGGAAGAAGGCTATATCCGATCCTTTAAAGTGATCGTTAAGAGTCAAAGCGATATGAGATTAAAAATCGCCTTTCGGGAAAACGCCATCGTGGGTTTACAAAGGGTTTCCAAGCCCGGTTTGAGAAGGTACAGAGGGTATCAAAAGATACCGAGGGTACTCAGTGGACTCGGAACGAGTGTTCTTTCCACATCGAAAGGGGTGATCTCTTCCCGCAAGGCCCGTGAAATGAAGGTCGGGGGAGAGGTTCTTTGCCATGTTTGGTAGGAGTTGACGGATGTCGAGGATAGGAAAAAGACCCATTGATATACCGGATAAGGTTCAGGTGAACGTGGATGGGCAATCCCTTACGGTCAAGGGCCCAAAGGGAGAGTTGGATCGTACCCTTCCCAAAGGGGTGGTGGTTTCCCTAGCGGATAAATCCATCTCTTTGACTCCCGTGGACGGGGAGTCTCAAGAGCATCGTTCCCTTTGGGGAATGGCCAGAACTCTTGTGGCCAATATGGTTGAGGGAGTGACCAACGGATTTTCTAAAAAATTGGAATTTAGCGGGGTCGGTTATAAGGCGGCGGTCAAAGGGGAGACGTTGCAATTGTCTCTGGGCTATTCCCACCCCATCAATTACAAATACCCCAAGGGAATCGAGGTCAAGGTTCAAAAAAATATCATTGAGCTTTCCTGTTGTAGCAAAGAGCTACTGGGTCTTACGGCGGCAAAAATCAGATCCTTTAGACCTCCTGAGCCCTACAAGGGGAAGGGAATCAAATATATCGATGAAAGAATCATTAGAAAGGCCGGCAAGGCCGGGGCCAAAAAGTAGGTCGTTATGAGAAAACCCATCGGAAAAATCGGGGCCCCCAAAAGGGCCAAGCAAATGAGAAGAAAATTGGCCATTAGAAAAAAGGTCAAGGGAACGGCTGAAAGACCCAGGATTTGTGCCATCAGATCAAATCGACATCTCGTGGTTCAAGTGATCGATGATGTGGAATCGAAAACCATCGCTTCCGTTCAGACTTTTGGGAAAAACGCCTTAAAGGCCAAAGTGGATAGGGAGGGGGCCAAGGTGATCGGTCAGGAGATGGCCAAGAGGTTGCAAAAGGAGAAAATTTTAGAAGCGGTTTTTGATCGAAACGGAAATATCTATACGGGTATTGTGGCGGCTTTAGCCGAGGGCCTTCGAGAAGGGGGCATCAAAATTTAAAAAGGGTATTTATGAGCGACGAAAAGGATAAAAAAGACGAAAAGAAAGATAAGAAAGAGGCCAAGGCCCCCAAAGGGGAAAAGGCTTTGAGCGAAGAGACGACCTCCAAAGGGCCCGCCTTGGAAACCAAGGAAGCGGCCCCGGAGAAAACCGCCGCCGAACCAACTGAAAAGGCCAAACCCCAAGAGAGGGGAGGACGAAGGCCTTTCAAAAGACCCTCTAGGCGTCAGGGGACTTCGGGCCCCAATGTGGATCTCGAAGAGAGGGTGGTGGCCATCAATCGAGTGGCCAAAGTGGTCAAGGGAGGACGGAGGTTTTCGTTTTCCGCCCTGATCGTGGTGGGGGACCGGCGAGGTAAAGTGGGCTTTGGTCTCGGAAAGGCCAAAGAGGTTCCAGAGGCCATTCGCAAGGCCAAAATGACGGCGGAGAAAAATATGATTGCAGTTTCCATCGAGAACGGAACCATCCCCCATGAGGTTTTGGGGAAATGGAATGCGGGTAAAGTCCTTTTCAGACCGGCCGCGGAGGGAACCGGGATCAAGGCGGCCGGGGCCTGTAGATCCATTCTTGAGCTTTCCGGCATTGAAAACATTTTAACCAAGTCCCTTAGAAGCAATAGCCCCCACAATATCGTGAAGGCCACCTTTTCGGCCTTTAAGCAGTTGCGTTCCGCAAAACAGATCGCTCGAGTTCGTGGAATCGATGTGGGAAAGGTGCGGATTTAAGATTTAGTTTAATTAGTTTAAGAGGATGTCGTGATGGCAAAGTCCATAACCGTAAAATTGAAAAAAGGTCTTATCGGTTTGACCGAAAAGCAAAAGGCCTGCGTGAGGGGTCTAGGCCTTAAAAAATTGGGAAATGAAAAAAGCCTCGAAAACACCTCTGCCGTGAGGGGAATGATCAAAAAGGTCATTCACTTGCTTGAGGTGGATGAGACGGGAAAGGGAAAAGGGTGATAAAATCATGATGGCACTCAACAATTTAAAGAGCCCCAAAGGGGCCACCCGCAAGACGAAACGCATCGGTCGAGGCCAAGGCTCGGGCCAAGGCACCCAAGCCGGTAAAGGGCATAAAGGGCAAAAGGCCAGAGCGGGGGCCAGCATCGCCTTGGGCTTTGAAGGGGGGCAGATGCCTCTCTATCGAAGACTTCCCAAAAGAGGCTTTTCCAATGCCCCCTTTAAAATAAAGCACGCCGTGGTCAATCTCTCGGAACTCGAGAGTTTTGAAGGGGATACCGTTTCCCGAGAAACACTCATTAAACAAGGTCAACTCAAAGGGAATAAAAAGAACTTTCCCCTCAAGGTTTTGGCCAAAGACGGGGAAAAATTTTCTAAGGCCTTGACGTTTTCCGGTGTGGATAAATTTTCGGCCAAGGCCCGGGAGTTGATCGAAAAGGCCGGGGGGAAGATTCAAAACCCACCCCGGAAAGACCCAAAGCCTAAGGCTAAAAAATAGAGGATGGCCTTATGAATATCGGTCAGGGAAAATTAGAGGAACTCAAAAAGAAAATTTTGGCCACCCTCCTCTTGCTTATCGTTTTTCGGATAGCGGCCCAAATTCCGGTTCCGGGAGTCGATGGGGCGGCCTTAAAATCCTATTTTGATGCCCAGGCCAGATCGATCTTTGATCTCATCAACACCTTCAACGGGGGGGCCCTCAAAAGACTTTCCGTTTTAGCTTTGGGGATCATGCCCTATATCACCACATCCATTATCTTTTCCCTTCTCGGAGAGGTTATTCCCCAGATTCAAGAGCTTCAAGAGGATAGCGATGGACATAAAAAAATTCAAAAATGGACTCGCTATGCGACGGTTTTTCTTTGCATGGTTCAAGGTTATGGGATGGCCACGTTTTTTGAAAGTGTGCAATCCCAAAGCGGGCTTCCGGTCATACCGGAACCGGGGGTCTTTTTTCGTTTGACCACGATGATTACTCTCACTGCCGGAACGATCTTTCTCATGTGGCTTGGGGAAAGAATCACGGAGTATGGGCTTGAAAACGGCATCTCCCTTATCATCTTTGCGGGTATCGCCGTGGATATGCCGGCCGAATTTATTGGAAAAATCACCCTCTTTCAAAACGGAGAACTTTCGGGCTTTGCCCTTTTGGGCACGGTTTTAGTGGTTATCATGGCCTTTTTCGTGATCTCTTTTATCGAAAAATCCTATCGCAATGTCTCCGTCCAGTACGCCAAAAAGGTGGTTCATAACAGGGTCTATGGGGGGGCCCAAAGCCTTCCCATGAAGGTGGATACGGGAGGGGTCATGCCCCCCATTTTGGCCTCGTCTCTTCTCATGGCTCCGGCCACCGTCTTCAACCTCGTACCAAAGGAGAGCTTTATCGCCCCCTACTTGGAAACCGTGACCAGTTCCCTCTATCCGGGGCAGTTGTTATTCAATGTTGTCTTCGGTCTTTTGATTATGTATATGGCCTATTTTTACGCCCCCATTCAGTTCAAGACGAAAAGGGTGAGTCAGCAGATGCAAAAGAACAATGCGTTTATTCCGGGGATTCGTCCGGGAGAAAAGACGAAAGAATTTTTGGATTTCGTTCTCAATCGCTTGACCTTTTTTGGGGCCCTCTTTCTCATCATCATTTGTATCGTCCCCTCCATCGTCAACCCTCAGACGAGACTCGGGGGAACGGCCCTTCTCATCGTGGTGAGCGTTTCTATCCGCATGATTATGAACATCCAGGCCTTTCTCTTTTCCGGGCGCTATGAAACCGCTTATAAGTCTCGTGGAAAGTATAGCGGCACCAATAAAAGGTTTTAGGGCGTGTCCCAGTTGGTTTTTTTGGGCGCACCGGGCTCCGGAAAGGGGACCCAGGCCAAGCGTTTGGCCAAAGAAAAAGGCCATGTGCATCTTTCCACGGGGGATCTGTTAAGAGAAGAGGTCGCAAAGAACACGGCCCTCGGGGAAAAAATCGACGCCATCCTCAAGAAAGGGGACTTGGTGGATGATCTCACCGTGATGGAACTGCTCACGGCCAATTGTCACCTGGACAAATCAGATTATATTTTTGACGGCTTTCCCCGCAATGAGGCCCAGGCCCGCCTTTTGGAGGAAAGACTTTTGAAGGATCGCCCCTACCGTGGGGTCTATTTCAAGGTGCCCTTGGAGACTTTGGTGGGAAGACTGGCCCAGCGTCGGGTTTGCCAAAAATGTGGGGCCATCTATAACGTGAAATCCATGCCTCCCCGCAATCCCGGGGCCTGCGATCATTGTGGGTCGGGTCATTTGTTCCAAAGAGATGATGACCGAGAGGGGGTGATCGCCAACCGCTTCAATGTTTACACGGAGATGGTGGGGCCGATTTTGGATCGTTACCGCTCTCGGGGGATTTTGGTGGAGTTGGCCGCAGATAAGGGGAGTGAGGAGGTTTTCGGGGAACTCCTGAGGAGGCTTTTTGGGGACTAGATCGTGTGAGAATTACTGCTTGCATTAACAGGGGATATTCGCTATAAAAATGCACTATTGGGAGATTCATGAGCGAGGCCATTGAAGTTGAAGGCGAAGTGACCGAGATTTTGCCTAATACGAAGTTTCGAGTGAAGTTGCCCAACGGCCACTTTATCGTGGCCCATATTAGCGGTAAAATGCGAATGCATTTTATCAAGATCCTTCCGGGGGATAAGGTCACCGTGGAAATCAGCCAGTACGACCTTTCCAAAGGACGGATTACTTTTAGAAGTAAGAAAAAATAACAGGGGAGAAAGGCTCATGAAGGTGAGGAGTTCCGTGAAAAAAATTTGTAAGAACTGCAAGGTGGTCAAGCGCAAAGGGGTACTTAGAGTTCTGTGTAAGGCCAACCCTCGTCACAAGCAAAGACAGGGCTAAGGTTAAAGGGGAAAGGTTTTATGGCGCGTATTTTAGGGGTGGATTTACCGAGGAATAAGGCGATGAAAGTCGCCATCCGCGCTCTCTACGGAGTGGGGCAGAGGGTTTCGGCCCGGGTTTTGGACGAAGCCGGAGTCGGCCCCACAAAAAATTCCAACGATTTGACGGAGACGGAGATTCAAAGACTTCGCCAGGCCTTGGAAAAGTATAAGGTCGAAGGAGATCTCAGAAGAGAGGTTGGACTCAATATCAAACGACTCACGGATTTGAGCTGCTATCGGGGGATTCGCCATCGTCGGGGTCTTCCCGTTCGAGGCCAAAGAACCCACACCAACGCAAGAACCCGCAAGGGTAAGGCCGTGGCCATTGCCGGAAAGAAATCCGTCAAACAATTGAAATAGGATCTAGGGATGAACAAAGCCGTCGTTAAGAAAAAGATCAAGAAAAATATCCCCACCGGGATTTGCCATATTCAGTGTTCTTTTAACAACACCATCGTTTCCTTTACGGATACCAAGGGAAACGCCATCGCCTGGGCTTCGGCCGGGCAATTGGGATTTAGGGGCTCCAAAAAGGCCACTCCTTTTGCGGCCCAAATGGCCTCTTCGGAAGCGGCCAAAAGGGCACAGGAACACGGGGTTTCGGTTTGTTCCGTGAAGGTCAAAGGCCCCGGGGCCGGTCGGGAAAACGCCATCAGGGCCTTGGTGGCCGCAGGAATCAAGATCACTTCCGTGGCCGATGTTTCGCCGATGCCCCATAACGGCTGTCGTGCGCCTAAGCGAAGAAGGGTTTAGATGAAAGAGAGACCTTATCTCCCTCAATATGGGGAGAAGGTCTTTGAGATAAAAATGATTGAGAACGAAGGAGGAAGGACATGGCCAGATATCGAGGGGCCGTCTGTAAACTTTGTCGTCGAGAAGGTGAGAAGTTATTCTTAAAGGGTGTTCGTTGTTATACGGATAAATGTGCTATTGAGCGCAGGCCCTATCCTCCAGGCCATCACGGTCAAAGACGTCAAAAGTTATCGGATTACGCCATCCAGTTGAGGGAAAAACAAAAGCTCAAGAGGCTCTACGGTATTGCCGAGCGACAGATGAGCAACCTTTTCCATAAAGCGACCCGCACGAAAGGGGTGACGGGGGAGACCATGCTCTCTCTTTTGGAAAGGCGTTTGGATAACGTGGTCTATCGAATGGGTTTTTCCGCTTCGAGGAAGGAGGCCAGGCAACTGGTCAAACACGGTCACTTTACCCTCAATGGCTCCAAGGCCACCATCCCTTCTATGGTGGTGAGTACGGGGGATGTGATCGAGCTTCGTGAAAAATCGAGAAAGTCCGATAAATTAAAAAGTGCGCCGGAGGCCAATAGCATTCGAGAAATTCCCTCCTGGATCGAAGTGGACAAGGACGCTTTTAAAGCAACGGTTCGAGATATGCCCAAGAGGGAGGACATCACCTCGACGGTTCAAGAGCGTTTTGTGGTCGAGCTTTATAGTAAGTAATGAAAAGACAATCATAAAAAGTGGGGAGATCTGAGAATATGGATACATTTATAACGAGGAATTGGACGGGGATGATCCGGCCCAAAGGGCTGGAACCGGATTCCGAATCTTTAAAGACCAATTATGGAAAATTTATCGCCAAGCCTTTGGAAAGAGGTTATGGGCTGACGTTGGGCAACTCTTTGCGCAGAGTCCTTCTTTCCTCTCTTCAAGGTGCGGGGATCGTCGCCATCAAGATCGATCGAGTGGATCATGAATTTGGAACGATTCCAAACATTAAAGAAGAGGTTTCGGAGATCATCTTGAATCTCAAGGAACTCAAATTCAAACTGACCGATGAAGAAGAGGTTTTTGTGGTTTTGGAAAAAGAGGGGGAAGGGCCCGTCACGGGAAGGGATATTCACGAGAGCCGAAACGTCGAGGTTTTAAACCCGGATCATGTGATTTGCAATATCTCTTCCGGGGGATTTATGCGGGCCGAACTCAAGATCGCCAGGGGCAAAGGCTATGTGATCGCCGGCGATAACAAGGAGGTCTATGATTTGCCCGTAGGGTGGATTTATCTCGATACCCTCTTTTCTCCCGTGACTCGGGTGAACTATACGGTGACCAATGCAAGGGTGGGGAAGAGAACCGACTACGATCGCCTTTCTCTTGAGGTTTGGACCAATGCGGGCATCGATCCCCAGGACGCCGTGGCCTTTGCCGCCAAGATTTTGCGGGATCAACTGGTGGTTTTCCTCAACTTCGAGGACGAAAGCGATGTGGTTCAGGTCGAAAGAAGGGGAACTTTATTTGGCAGTGGGGCCAAGGTTGCCGGAGGGGTTTCCAATGAGTTTTTACTTCGACCCGTGAGTGAGTTGGAACTTTCGGTTCGTTCGGCCAACTGTTTGCAAAATGCCAATATCAAATACATCGGTGAACTCGTCAGCAAAACCGAAGGCGAGATGCTTAGGACGAAAAATTTTGGCCGTAAATCCCTCAACGAAATCAAAGAGATTTTATCGAGCATGGGACTTGGTCTGGGAATGAAACTGGACGCTTCTATGGATGACGTTCAAAATAAAGAAGGGGAAGGGTAATCTTCGAGGTATCCTATGAGACATAGAAAACATCGAAACAAATTGGCCGTGAATCCGGCCCACAGGAAGTCCCTCATCAGGAATTTATGTGTCTCCCTCATCGACCATAATTCCATTAGAACGACTCACGCTAAGGCCAAGGCCGTACAGCCGTTTTTGGAAAAATTGGTGACGTTGGCCAAAAAGGATAGCGTGGCCAATCGTCGCTTGGCAGAGTCCCGTCTCAATTCTTCCAGGGCCGTCAAAAAACTTTTTTCCCATGTGGCCCCCCAATTTAAAACCAGAAACGGCGGTTATACGAGAATTGTCAAATCGGCCGAGGGGAGAGTCGGAGACAATGCTAAGATGAGTACCATTGAGTTTGTGGAGCAAGCCTAATCCCGGGCGTTTGAGGGAAGCGTCTTTTCTTCTAGGCCTTTTCAAAAAACTGGCCCTTTCCAACATTGCCTTCACTTTTGTACTGATTCTTTTGGGAAGTGCCGTCCATATTTGGGAGCAGTCCTCCTCTTGTTTCGGTTGGCCCTTGTGCCTTGGAGGGGGGGCGTCTTCTTTCGGTCCGTTCCCATGGGTGGCCTGGGCCCACCGCTTGTTGGCCTCACTCGTGGGAGGAGTGACGATTGTCTTTTCTCTCACCCTCTATTTCAAAAGAAAATATCTTGAGGAAAGGATCCTGAAATGGTCGTGGTGGGCCTGTGTCTTGGTGGTTTTTCAAGGTTTTTTGGGGGCCTTTGGGAGTAAGTACGCCGCCCCGGCCCTCATTTCGACGATTCATCTCCTCTTTTCCATGGTCTTTCTCTGTTCCCTATGGGGAATCTACTTGGGCCTTTCCCTTCAAGGGGAAGGCCCAAAAGCGCAGACACAAGACCGCATGGAATCGCCTTTCAATTGGGGCAAGATTCTTTTGGGGGCCCTTTTCCTCCAAGCACTTTGGGGAGGGATGGCCAGACATTCGGAGGATTTCCTCTGGCATCTCGTCCATAGGGTTTGGGCCTTGGTGCCCCTTGTCGTCACCGCCCTTGGGTTTTGGTGGACGAGAAAATCGTCCCGTCGCCCCCTCACTCAAAGGGTAACTGCTCGCACCTCTAGCAAAAACTGTAATAAAGGCAATGTAACTGCCATCCATTTGGGGGAGATTGGCAGGAGACAACGAAGAACGACTGAGGCGTACTTTAAGTACGCCGCAGGGAGTGATGAGGCAGACGACTGCCAAGATCGCCAAATCGGTGAGCAGTTACCTCAAAGGGAGAACTTGGGGGAGGCGTGGGCCCTACTTCTTTTGACCCTTCTGGGACAAATGGGCCTAGGTCTTTGGAGCGTGTTTCGGGAATCGGCCCCTATTCCCCGTCTCCTCCACCTTTTCTTTGCCCTATTGGCCGTTTCCTTGGCCTTTGCCCTCTCTTTCAAAATGAAAGGGGCCGGTGGGCCGAAGTCCCTTTCCCTGATGAGGGATTTGATCGAATTGTCCAAACCCCGGCTCACCATGCTCGTGATTCTTTCGGCCTTTGTGGGAATGCTCCTCGCTCCGGGCAACATTCACTTTGGAAGGGGACTCATGGCCTTGGCGGCCATTTGGGTCTTGGTGGCCGGGGCCTGTGCCCTCAACTGCTGCATGGAAAAGGATGTGGACGAAAAGATGGAACGAACGAGGACTCGCGCCCTTCCCAGTGGTCGTCTTTCCATCTCCACCGTTCTCTTCGTCTTCATCCCCCTCATCCTTTTCGCCCTCGCTTTGCTTTGGTTTGGGGTCAATCCCTTGAGCGCTCTTTTGGGTCTCAGTGCCGTGGTCATCTATCTGGTGGCCTACACTCCTCTCAAAAAAAAGAGCAACTGGGCCCTTTTCATAGGGGCCGTTCCCGGGGCCCTCCCTCCCGTTTTGGGATATGCGGCCGTCGGTGGAGCCCTGGATATGTTGCCGCTCATTCTCTTTGCCCTGATTTTTGTTTGGCAGATTCCCCATTTCATGGCCATCAGCCTCTACCTCGAAGACGATTACCGGAGGGCCGCTTTAAAAACCATCCCCTTGGTGTGGGGGCATAGGGCGGCCCGATTTCAAATCCTTTTCTACAGTGCCTTTCTTCTTCCCCTCTCCCTCGTCCCGTCATTTTGGGGACTGGCGACAAGGGGCTATTTTTATGTGGCCCTTCTCTTGGGGGCCTTCCTTTGCCTTTGTGCTTTACGGGGAGTCTTCCCCTTTAAGGCCCTCCCCGATGAAAGGCGCTGGGCCAAGGGGTATTTTTGGGCCACCCTTTGTTATCTCCCCACATTACTCATTGCATTGTTGGCCTTTTCTCCCTTCATTTGAATCTTGAATTTAGATTCTATTCCTAATAGAATGTGGGGGGTTCATGTCTATATGGGTTTGCGATGAATAGGGACGATTTTTGGGCATCTTTCGCTCCTCCTAGAGATATTTCCGTCGAAGGCTTTGCTTCTCGCATCGATTGGCTTTTCAACTATATCACCATTTTGGATGCGGTCTATTTTGCTCTGGTTTGCGCAGGTCTTGTGGGCTTTTGCTTTTTTTATTCATCCAAAAGGCATCCCACGCCCTATTTTACCTACGGGAACAAACCCAAACACTTCCTCTCCACCATGGCCATAGGGCTTGCGGTCTTTTTGACCATCGATCTCTTTATCGCCACCCGCTCCAATACGGATCTTCAAGAGGTCTATTGGAATTTTCCGGACGAAAAGAGCGAGGATGTCCTCCGGGTTCAGGTTCAGGCCCAACAATGGGCCTGGAATTTTCGTTATGCGGGGCCCGACGGTATCTTCAATACCCTAGATGATGTGGTGACGTTGAACGATTTAAGGATTCCGGCGGGGAAAAAGGTGGTTTTCCAACTCACCTCCAAGGACGTGATCCACTCCTTTTATCTGCCCAACTTTAGGGTGAAGGTGGATGCCATGCCGGGAAGGATTTCCCGTATGTGGATTCAATCCAAAGAGGAGGAGAGGGGCCGATTTGAAGTGGCCTGTGCGGAGATGTGTGGAACCTATCATTACAAGATGGCGGCCGCGATGACGCTTCTTTCCCCGGAAGATTTTGCGGACTGGGAAAGAGAGGCCGCCGTGATCGCCCTGGCGGCCAAAGACCCGGATCACCCGGAAGCTCTTTGGGGCTGGGAATGGGAGTAAACTGACTATGGCCATGTTTGAGCAACACGCCCACGCTGCGCCCACGACCTTTTTGGGCAAATACGTCTTTTCCTTCGACCACAAGGTCATCGCCAAACAATTTTTTTGGTACGCCATCTTCTT
>JAPONP010000025.1 GCA_026713835.1 Bacteriovoracales bacterium | reverse complement strand
CAGGGGCTAAATGCACCAGTTGTTCAGTCTTTAATTTTTTCTCGGGTGAGTTTTCATTCTTTTTATCCGTTGAATCTTTCTTTCCATTTTCCAAATCTCCCAATTTTTCCACAATTTTTTTCGTCCATTCCGTGGCTTTTTCCTCCGGCACCCCGCTTTCTAAAAGGGTTTTGAAAATTTTATATCCTTTGATTTTAGTTCGTTGGCCGATAAAATCCCCCAATGCATTTTGAAAATAATCTGATGTTCTCCACGCCCTTTTGAGGCTTTGAGACGATATTCTCATTCGAGAAACCCCTCCCATAATCGCTGTTTTTGGACGACCGAGATCATCACGGTTTAAATTGGACGGTGGATAAGATGTCAAAAGGTGAAGCTGAACAAAACGTGCCATAATATTCTCCTCATCAAATAATAGTTAGGTTAATCATTTTCTTTTATCTTGGAAATAAGCGAAGGCCCATTCTTTTTTTCTATCAGCCCCCCAATAATAAACAGATTCTGCCAAATAAATAATGTTAAGCTCATTTTTCAGCAATCGAATAATGCGCATCATATCCATATAGAATCCATCATCCTCTCTTTTCCTTTGAAGAAGTCTTAGAAAGCGCGGCCCTTTTACTTTGAGTGCTATTTGCTCAAGCAAACACTTCTTATCATCTTTTTTCACATGGGATAAAAGTCCTAAAATGATGGCCCATCGCTCTCCCTCTTTAAGGACATCGAGATCAAGAGATTGACAAGATCGATGAAATGAGGGCACAAAAATGACATCGTTGGCATTTCTTGCCCTTCTCAATTCGGATCGAAACCCTTTTTGATTTTCTAGATCCTCCCACCAATTTTTTAGTTTTCTGGCCAGTTCTCCATCCCTTTTAAATCTGTGGTTCCTCACCGGTGTATCTCCCTTGACTAAACTTTTGTTATCTTATTTAGCTTATTCTCAAGTCTTTTTCTGGCGGAAGCAATTCCCTTCATGGCTTTAAGATTACAGAGATCACTCCAAGGTACCCAAAGATCAAATAAACCTATTGCTTCTTTGCGAAGAGCCCCCCCCCAATTTCTTTTAATGTTTTGCCTTTCTTCCAATTCAGCACCTTGAAATTCCTTAACTTGTTTGAAGAAAAAATCTTCGGTTTTTTGCCAAAAGTCATGCTTTAGAAAAGAGATGTCGCCCTTCTTCTTTTTTCCTTCGTAAAACCATGCTTCCTTGACTTCTTTAGCCAATACCTCTGTACACTTAAGCGATATATCAGTCAAATATCTAATATCTTTTGTAAATTCAACGTCTTCGCCCACCTTGAATAAGGGTAATTTTATGTCGTACCAACATCGAGCTTTGGCCTTATCCATATCGTAGCCAAAAGCATGAAGTCGAAACTGCTCTTTCCATTGCTCTGATTTTTCAAGATAACGCTTGATAACGGGGGCCTGTTCCGAAGAGTTTGAAGAGTTAAAGATCAAATCAGGCCAATCCGTATAGACGATGCCTCTCCGTTTCATTTTTATGGGATACTTTTGTCCCTTCTTATCTTTGCCATAAGGGGTCAAAGGATGTTGCCACGGCCCCTCATAATTGACTCCATAATTCTTTTCCCAAAATTGATGCACCAATCTTTCGCTTTTATCCCCGCAAAGGTCACAATCGCCGCTATTGGCATCACTCCAGTCTATACGAATCCTTCGAGGCATCCCCCAAAAGGTTTGAAAAAAAGAAGCATCCTCGGGGGTAGTTTTTTCAGTCTCTTTTCCTTTCTCACTCGTTCTCGTCGGAGCCAACCAAGGGAAAATGTCTTTGAGTGCGTTCTTATTATTTGTTATATATTCCTTATCCAAAACATTGAGCCAAACATTTTGCCACAAAAAATCCTCATTAGAGGTCGTTGTCTCATCTAATACGGCCAACGTCGTTAGGGGACCGCCACCTCTCACTGAGGTCCTGTAACCTACCCCTCCACTTGGAGAATTGGTTTGCAAAGTAAAGAGAGCCGCGATCGTACATATCGGGCACAAGGCCTCTATTTTACCCCCTTTGACAAAGTGATCCGTATTCTTTTTCAGTGTGTTCTCTCCCGGTGAATCGATGAGCAAAGCGGATATATTTTTAAGTTTTTGACTATCTAGGGGATCAAAATCTTGCATAAAGGACTTTATTTCAAATGCTTGGCGATACCGCTCTAATCCCTCCTTAAGTTCCTGTTGACCCGGAGGCCCTTCAAACCAATTCAACCACTTTGTATCATCAAGCGAGTCAAAAGTCGTTTGGAAAAGACCGATGAGAAATTGCATAAGGGCACCGTCAAAATCATGTCGAGGTGAATGGATTGCAATGATAGGGTCGTTATTCTCGGTCAACTGCCATGGAGCAATTTTTATCCTTTTTCCGCTTTGGCAACGGACGGGTATCCAAGAATCATCAATCAGGTTCATTCGGTGATTTTATCTCAAAGCCAAAGTCTTTGCAATATACAAACTTGTTTTTTTGTCCTTTCTCCCCTAAGGCAAATCCTATCCATTTTTGTTTTTCAGGATAGAACTTGAGAGAAAGTAACACGCTCCACTTGCCCTTATCGGGAAGATTCGCTTTAAAAGTATCCATCGAAAGATTTGAATATTCTCTATCGGCCCAGTATGTGCGCACAGATACGCCACTCATTTGCCAAGGATACTTTTCATGTTCAAACCAAGGAACAATCTCTCCTTCTTGGTTTTCCTTTGATAAATAAACTGTTTTTGTCGGCTCTCCCAAACGAGTCGGTTTCTTGCCTTCGTCCCACCAGAAATCGATCATTTTTTTTGTGTACCCGACTTCTAAGAGAAGAGAGTTTAATTTCGCTGAACTCTTTTGACAAGCGACATTCGCCTGTGCATCAAAACTACTTTTGTTAAATATCTCCGGAATTTCATCTCTAGAGTTGTCGTACACTCCCTCAATAAGAACTCGCATATCTTGGGGTATTCGAATTTTTTTTACCTCTTTTATTTTTTTTACAGCAAGCCACAATTGACCGTGATCCTCATAGATCTTGGCTGCATTGGGAAAAAAATCCTTATACCAATTTTCATTTGGCTCTTCTATAAACTCAGGCCCGAAGACATACAGACGAACCCTGCCTCTTTGATCTCGCCCATCGCCATCTATGGGATTACCCTCTTGATCTCTTCGATGACGACACAGGCGCCCTGATCGTTGCAATAATAAATCAATGGGGGATAAGTCGGAAATAAGAACATCGAA
Source organism: Bacteriovoracales bacterium (assembly GCA_026713835.1). Classification (GTDB taxonomy): domain Bacteria; phylum Bdellovibrionota; class Bacteriovoracia; order Bacteriovoracales; family Bacteriovoracaceae; genus JAPONP01. The sequence continues at coordinate 3,657 of JAPONP010000025.1, read as the reverse complement.
ATCGAGATCGAGTGATTGTTCAATAACTTGAGTAGCAATCAAAACACGTCCTCGGCGCTCTTTGGCAGTGCTTTTTTTCCCAAATCTTTTCACTGCATCTGCCTCAATCTCGAGTCGATCCCCTAAAGCATAACGGGCATGAAATAAACTAACCTCGATTTCAGGATAATCCTCCTTAATCTTCTTACAACTTTCAATAGCACTATTTACCGTATTTCGTATCCAACAAATGCATCGCCCCTGAGAGACGGTCTCCTTAATAAGAGAAAGAACATCCTCCTCCTTTGATAAAAAATGAACCAAAACTTCTCTTTCCATTTCGGCTCGAGTCTCTACGGCTTCTTCAATAACTTCACCGTCCCCCAAAGATGTTATGAGTGGATATTCATCTTTCAATGATCGTTGATCACATGAGAGTGAGAGTCCTTTTTCATAACTTCTTAAAAATCTTAGACGTTCTTTTTTTGGCAATGTAGCCGATAGTAAAATAACACTTCCTTCTATAGTAGCTTGAGCATAGAGAAGTTCATTTAAAATTTCATTCATATAGGCATCATAAGCATGAACCTCGTCAACAATGAGAATTTTATTCATAAGACCCAACAAACGCAACGACTGATGCTTTGAAGGCAAGACGGCCAAGAGGGCCTGATCGATGGTTCCCACTCCTACGTCAGCCAAAAAAACTTTTTTTCGATTATCTGCCAACCAAATATTACAATGAGATGTAGCACTTATCGCACCATCTCCATAGTCTTTCTCATTATTGGATTTTTGTTGTGGGATTGATTCACGAAACTGATCGGACATATCCCTTGAGCCGTGGGCCAACACGATTGAAGGGTTTGAAGTCTTATCAAAAATCTTGGAATATATGTGGCCCATTCTCTCATACATCGTATTAGAAGTAGCCATGGTCGGAAGAGCAAAGTAGAAGCCGCTACCTTTGCCTTCTTTCATCAATCTGTGGGCCAATAGAATCGCTGCCTCCGTTTTTCCAGAACCCATAACATCTTCCAAGATGAAAATTTGTGGTGATTTTGAAACTCTCCATCCAGAAACCTGTTTTTGCAAAGGAGTCGGTTCAGCCCCTCCTCCAAAAAAGTCATGGATATTTAGTTTCTCTGAAACTGAACTTTTGAGCACTCCTGTCTTTTCAATGGCTTTTTGTGCACTTGGGATCGCAAATTCATCCCAATAATACTTTAGATGGTATTCCTCATTGTTATAAGGAAAGTACTCTATATTAGAGCCTAGCCAATCGCTTAAAACGCCTAAGCCCGAAAGCCACCATGACGCCATTTTAATCCCATTTTCACCTATGTTTGGAAAAACCGGTGTTGAATCAAAGAAAATGGGAATTAAATCTTCTAAGAACTGACTGACCGCCGATAAATCCTTCCCGTTAAAATCATCGTCCATTCTACGGGGGAAAATATCTTCCGGGGGTTGGCCATGGTGCCCCACCATCGCCTTAATCCAAAAATCTATCGGTGTCTCAATGGCCTGCCTTCTTCTAGAACCTTCAACAAGAGGAATAATCCCTTTGACTTGAAATTGTTTTTTCAAATGATCTTTCCACAACCTCCATCCCAAAGAATCATGTCTTGTTCTGTATGTCCGAACACTTGACTTTTCTTTTAAAATTCTAAAAATATCGGGATTGAGATTTTGAAAGCTCTCTGCAAATTTTCCGATATCGTGCAACGCTAGAAAAAAAGAAGCATATCGACAAAATTTTTCTCTTTCTAAATCTATATCCATCAATCGCAATATTTTATCAGTAACGACATGGTGTTTTTTGAGGAAGACATAACCGGTCGCAGCGACATCCAAAGAATGATAGACCAATAAATGATAGCCAGGCATACCCTCTTCAATATTCTTGGATTTGCCCCAGTAGCGATAGTATTCTCTCATGCCCGATCGACGAGTAAACTTCAATTTATCAATATGATCGTTTCTTTTTTGAGGGTCCATCCTTTTCTGATTGAGAAGCTTCCATTTCACGGCCGGAAATTCTTTAATTTTTTCATTTCCAATCAAACTCCAGTCCGGCCTATTTACAATGAAACCTTGTAAAAATTTTCTATCCTGAGGAGTCAATATCCTTATCACTTCATCTACCAATAACTTTCTCGTCTCTAAAATATCTTCAAGGCTAATCTTGTAGAGAGCCATCCCTTCAAATTCACTACGGTAGGTCTTAGTAATATCTTTAAATCGTGGATGCAACATCTCGTGAAAAGGTCTTTTATTTGATATCAGGTGAACAATAAAAGACTGCTTCATCTTCTCCGTTATCCCTCCTTCATCAAAAAGGAGTTTAATATCGAATAAATCCCTTGGATGTTGCCTATCAAGGGCCGCACAAATTTTACTTCCGAAAACTTCGTCCTTATCAAGGCAATTGATTTTTATTCTAGTATCCACTTTAAATTCTTCTCTGACCTTAGAACTCAACGATATTTTTTTTATTGGGAATAAGTTCCCTTTTACAACTGGATTAATCTCAACCTTGATTTGACGGGCTTGATCTTTTTTAGCAGCTACAATAAGTTTCTTGGGATCATCTCTTAAGTGCGTTTCTAATTTTAGTGGCCCGTTCTTTAACTTCCTTTCAATATTGATAAAAATCTCTGTAATATTTTTAAGAGATAACTCTCTACTCTCAATAGGTAGGTACCTCAAGTCTATGTCAACGGAATAGCGAGGCATCTCCCGATAGAACATATTGATGGCAGTGCCCCCATATAGGGCCAGGCGATCTTCTTCCGAAATATATTTCAATACAGAAAGCAATAATTCGACCTGTTTTTTATAACGTTGGCTCAAAAAGGACATTCCCCCTCTTCTCTTGGAACAGTTATTTGATACTTTCTATCAAACTGGGAGTCCCCTCTAAATACCTGCCGTTTTCCCTTTCCAAGGTCAATTTTCGAAAAATCTAAATTGGCAAAGTAGTCGTCCTTATGCAATTTTTCAGATAAATACAAAAATATCCTCTTAACACGAATAGAATTGCAGCTTTCCAAAAGCACCTGAAGAATCTCACTCCTCAAACGAAAGAGCCCTTCTAAGTAATCCTTTCCTGACTCAAAATCTTGCTCAAAATTTATGGAATGAAAGAGCTCAAGAATGGCTAATTCTCGACAGGATATTTTGACGGTTAAATCGAAAGGGCCCTCATGAGTCTCCAAAAGTCGTTCCCGATAATCGCCTTCAAAAAAATCCCTTGGAAATAAATTTGAGTTTTTAAATTGAAAGTCAGTTCCAAAGTCGATATCGACAAACCAAGAGGGATTCTTATCCCGACAATAAGAGACTAAATGCAGAACCCCTTTTCCCGCAACGGGAACGAAATGTGAAGATCCCTGTAATTCCAAAGCACTTTTCCCACAGATGTGAAATCGCTTGCCAAGTTCCTCTTGCAGGAAGTGAATAGCCGCCTCCCATAAAAGGGGCGTATTGTTTAGCCTATAGGTACCGGGCCCTACTTTTCTCAAGACTCCTTGCTTATAATAACGGTAAGCCCAGCTTTGAACGAAATCTCTTCCTAGCCCCTGTTCAACCAGCCACTTGAGAGAGTGAATTTTTCCAGCATCCCATCTTGACAGTATTTGGTTTATTTTAGGCACGATTTCAACTCTTTTTTTG
>JAPONP010000024.1 GCA_026713835.1 Bacteriovoracales bacterium | reverse complement strand
TTAAAGTAGATTTTCTTTCAATTCCAGTCATTATGGACAATGTAAAATAAGGTAGTGACCCTCGCCTTTTTAAACTACTGAAATCATTGATGTAAATTTTGAATATGCGGAAGTCGGGAAAAAAGAAACGAAGGTGTCACAAAATTTTGTGTTATTTCTCTAAGCTAAAGGCGAGCAGCTTTGAAAGATAAAGAGAGCTTTAAAGATATCATCGAAATTTATGCAAAGCTGGAGAGCGTTCTTGATAAGTTTAGGAAAATGGGTCTATCTAATTTTGAACATATTACCATCGAATCCGATAAAAACGGCCTGATTTACCAAATACGAACCCTAGACTCCGGCGAAGATTCCTAATGGCCCTCATTTTTCATTTCACATCTTAGGGTTAGCTATTTTGATGAGAAGACGGCAGTGGTCACTTGCCCCCCACTCTTCTGCGGTATTCATGGCCTCTACCGAAACGCTCTTGTGAAAGCCATGCGAGGCGAATGCATAATCTAATTGGTTTTGAGCGGTCTTTGGAGATTGGCGAGTAGTATAGAATGTCGGTACGTTGCGGGTGTCGGTGGGCAAGCCCCGAGGTCTTGGGTGTGCTTGCCTCCCCGCCGGGTATTGAGGGCCTAAAAACTCCATACCAAGTGCATCCATCCTATCCATAATGGTACGATCTCTGGCCGGAAGGGCCAAAGAGTTGTCATCCGTGGCCCCCAAAATGGTGTTGAGGTCCCCTGCTGCCAATATGCGATGTGTACCGGGATCGGTACTACCTATAAAGGAAGATAGATCTGAAATAATCCTATGGGCCGAACTGTCCTGAAAGCCGACTCCCCACTTGCTCTTTGTCGAGGGGTGTGGCCTTATCCAACGTGCATACATAGACACCACAATAAATGGTGGATCGTCTTGTGGGATAATTCGAGCGGCGGCAATTGTACCGATTCCACTGACGGCGATCTCATCTTCTAGGGTTTGAGAGATTGGACTAACTTGCTTGAACCACTCCACTTCGACTCGATCCGATAGCTTGACCACCATGGGCCATCGATCGTACAACTTCTCGAACCGACCTTCGTACCAGCGAGAGTTCCATCTATGGGAGTCCCAATGTTCAATAGGGCCTGTGTCCACTTGATCGGCCACGTCGGGAGGCACTGATGCCACCTCTTGCAAAAGGGCAATATCGGCATTCATCTGCAAGAGCTGATGCCACGGCTTCTTCCTCTTTGCAATGTTCCAACTCACAACTGTTACGGTCACTTCACCCTCACTCTGAACCTCCCCAAGAAAAGCGTCCACTTTTCTTGGAAAACCCCGGTCATCTTAGAATATCATAAACGAACGTCATCGAACATTACCGAACAAAAACGAACAATACCGAACTCCAAAGATTAAATAAAAACAAACAAAAGAAGACAAAAGCAAACAAGAACAGACAGAAACAAAAACTCCCATCCCATGAGTGGGATTGATTGCCATTTAGCTTGGGTCTTGATCTTTCGTTTTATTCCGTGATATTGAAAAGGTTGGTTTAAAGAGAAGAGGGTTCCGTCGGCAAAACAGTGCCCTCTTCTCTAAAGATTTGAGCCAAAAGACTCGTCATCCATCCTAAAAGATTCCCCTTTTAAATGACAAGTCTTTTTTGCTCCAAAAGGAGGATCTTTGGTAAAACGAAGCCAATATCTTGAGAGAATGGTCGAGGAATGGCGAGAAGAATCTAAGGAGAGGGAAGAGGAGTACAGGGAAAAAGTCGAGGAGAGGGAGTTTTGGGAACGTCAGGCCTTGATAAATTTAAAATCGTCACAGACGTTCAACAAGACGATAAGTGCCCTGATCTTTACCCCTGCTCTTCTCATCACGGGATATGGGGTGATTTTGGCAAAGGGGACATGGGATACGGTTATTCATCTACTCCCTTTTCTTTCGGCCTTGGCCATGGAGGTTTTGAGCCTCCTCTTTTTTTGGAGGGGAGGCAAGATTGATCTTAATGCCGGGAGGGAGGAGCTTTCCTTTCAGCGTGAATCGATGAAACAAAAGGAAAGAGGGTTTTTAAAACTGATCGTCCCGATCTCTCTTCCAAGTATTCTCATTTGCTTGGTCGGCGGTTTTTGGATGGATGGGACTTTGAGCGCGGCCACGGCGATTCGCTTTGCTCTCACCGTTTTATTTTTTGCGTCGTACTTTCTTTTAAGGGCAGAATGGGGGTAAAAGATGAGGTTTGAATTTTTATTTTCGGGGGTCTATGAGGACATCATTCAAACGCTGGCCAAGTGGAGGATTTTAGACCTCCAAACGTTACGCCGTAAGACGAACTACGATTATTCCTATCAGGCGTTTGCCAAGAAGGTGAGTCGCCTTGAAAAAGCGGGGTTTCTCGGCAAAGTTTATTTTCACAACTACAGAAAATATCTCTACCTCACGGACAAAGGCCTTCATGAGGCAGGGCTTGAGAAGGCGTGGGCGGTGAACCCCCACATCCTTCAACACGATATTATTTCCGTGAACGTCTTTGAATACTTTTTAACGCTTGAGGGAATTTTAGGAGGAGGGATCCATCTCGACGGGGCAGGGAGAGAACGAAGGCCTGACTGCTACGTCGAGGTAGAGAGGGCATCGGGGGAAACCTATAGCCTTGCTCTTGAAATCGAGTTGAGTCAAAAGGGGCGAGGTCGCATCGAAGAGAAGTTTTCCGACTACCTCTCCCAAGGCTCTTACAATCTTGTCCTCTATATTTTTCAAAAGGCAGCGGTCTTTGAGGCCTATAAGAGAACGATCGAGGGAGTCGATCTTCAAAGGGCCGAGTCGGGTCAAGATCGTGCAGGGGAAAGGATTGCGCTTATGATTGAACCCGAGATCAAGCACAAAAACTTTGATCTTATGGATTCGATTTGTTGCGTGAATGGGAAGATCAAGGCCTTTAAAGAGATTTGGAGGCCTCTTATTGGGAAAAGTTGAAGGGGGGTTGAAGCTAGGGGAAAACCCGGGTGGAAGCTGTTTAGGAGTCTTTTAGGGGCCGCCTGAAAGGCCCATGATTTCACCGCTTTAGCCTTTGTTCTTTTTTGACTACACACACCCAACCAAGTAGAGCGTGTGTAGTCAAAAAAACGGCGGCGAAGCGGTGTTGACTTGGCAATTGGGCGGCCAATAAGAACAGTGAATATATATTTTGTGAAGGAATAAAAGGAGGTGAGGAACGGAAAAAAGGAAAGAAGAAACCATGAACTTTTTAGCAAGGGGAAAAAAATGATGAAAAAAACTCAATTTGAAGAGAGAGAAAAACTTATCACCATTGCCCAGACTTCAAGGATTCTAAACGTCAAGGAGTCTTGGGTGAGAAGTGCAGTCTTTAAAAAGACGATTCCCTTTATCAAAATCGGGCATCACGTTCGCTTTGATGAGGGGGAGCTAATGGATTGGATCGGGCGCAATCGAAAGGGCCTTGGGAAGGAGATTCCATCTTGACTCTTGGCATCGTTACGATTAAGGTTGGGGGGAGTGCTTCGTGTACTCCCTACAATCGAATATCGGGACACAAGGCCATGTTCGCTCTAACAAAGGAGCCAACATGGAAAAGATGAGAAACAAAAGCGGCCGAATCGTCAGCTACCGGGAAAAGGTGTACGTTGACGGCAAGGCCGTAACCAAAACTTTTAAACGAAGATCCGATGCTTTGAGCTGGAAGCGAAATATTCAGCTAGAGCAACAAAGGCGAGAGTCTCTTGGAATCGGCCATATCAGATCGATCGATTTTGAGGAGTACTCAAAATTATGGTTTGAGATGAAAGAGGATCAGGGAATGGCGAGAAGAACCATTGATAACTTTCGTTCTTCTCTAAAAAATTACTTGATTCCCTCTTTGGGCAAAACCAGGCTCGAAAAGATCAACCATGCCAAGGGCCTGGGGATCATCCGTTTGTGCAAACAAAGAGGATTGGGAGCGGTTCGGACAAATACAAATTTAACCATTTTGCAACAGATGCTAAACGATGCCGTAAGACTCGACTACTTGGTTCGCAACCCTCTCAAGGGGATGAAAAAGATCAAGGTTCCTCCGAGGGCCTTGCGGTACTGGCTCCCCGTCCAAGTGGAGCAGTTTTTGTCCAAAAACTTCGATAACCCTCTTTACCCCATTTTTGCCTTGGCCTTGAACACGGGGATGCGCCGAGGGGAGTTGATGGGTCTTTGTTGGGACAAGGTGAACCTTGAGTCTCGAATCCTAGAAATCTCTAGGGTTCGGGATCGCTACGGCTTAAAGGACACGACCAAGACAGGGGCCATAAGGCATATTCCACTCAACGATGCGGCCCTTGAAGTTCTGACAGGGCTTTCCCGTGACAAAAACCACGAGGTTTTCACCTTTGCCCACCAAAACGGCTCCCTCCCCGATGTCCCCCATCTTTCGGATCGTCACTTTAAAAAGGCCGTCGAAAGGGCAGGGGTTCCTCGGATAAGGTTTCACGACCTTAGAACGACCTACGCCTCAAACTTTGTGATGGCGGGAGGAGACATCTTTGCGCTCTCAAAAATCCTGGGACACACGTCTGTGGAGATGACGGCGAAAAAGTATGCGGCCCTTCATCCAAGCTACATGAAGGAGACGGTGAATACGGTGCAATTTGGTGCGAGTCGTACGAACTTTTGTGGGCCAAAGTTATCGAGGGTGAAGTAGGGTGAAACAAAGTAGCCCATATTTAGCCCAGATTCCTTGATCGCACCGCATAAATGTCAATGATTTCAATAAGTTCGAGATGGGTGGTGGAGGTGGTGGGAATTGAACCCACTTCCAAGACCCCTTCCAATCTACGGGAATTACGTGCGTCTCCAAGGAGTAGGCCTTGGAACCTATTCTTCTTTTGTCAAAGAAGCAAATCCCGGTGTTTTTTGACAAGAAATCCCGGCAAATCTTGGGTCAGTTTCTTTATCGAGTCACCGACCGAAAACTCTTTACCTGCTTTTTGTTATCGGTGCAGGCCCCTCAATGGCTGTGTAGCCCTTAGGGCTAGGCGGCCATAGCGAAGTTTTGTTCGCCAATTAAAATTTGATCGCCTTTTTATTGGGCCGGGCGATCAACCCAAGCACGCCCGATAGTTTTCGTGGGCCCTGTCGAAGCCAGGACACCCCCAAATCGAACAATGACCCCAGTGTAACAAAAAATATACGAATCTTCAACCTCTTTATCGAATGGCAAAGTATTGAAAAAAGTGGGGATTTCTGTAATCAAAAAAATGGCGAGCCTTGGGGTCATAAACGCAGATTTTGTCGTTTATGTCGAGAACGTGATAGGGGCGATTTTCTCCATCGTGAAATTGGTAGAGTAGCCGGTATTTTCCCCTTCGGTAGGCCCTCTTGAGAGAGAATTTCTTTTTGCTTTTGTTCCCAATTCTTGGGGGCAGTGGTTTGTGGTCGAGCCAGATATTGGCCATATTGACCCTTCCAAACATAGAGGCCCTGGAAAAATAGCGAATGGCCCTGAACTCATCGCTTGGACGTTTAAGCATCTCCAAAGCAATCTTGAGATTTTCTTTTCTTAAAAACTGCCCCTTTCGGCTCATATCGGGACAGTAGATATTTTGGGAAGAGGGGATAAAAAAGTAGGTAAAAGAAAATTCCCCTTGTTTAAACATCACATTGAGCCATTTGCTATTGTTCAATTTTCTTTTTCCGAGGCTTTCAAGGTAAGGATAGATTTTTTCTTTCTCTTCGATCGTTCGATAAAAAGGAATTCTTGTTCGATTGATCACAACTTGAGTCACATCTCGACGTTCCAATCCATCCCTCCCATCCACCTCACCGACCTCGTTGAAAAGAATGGTCTCTAAAACAAACAAGGCCCTATTTAACTCCGATTGCCGAAGCCAAAAGTCATAAACTTGCCGTTGCTTTTTAAAGTTAAATGCACTCAAATCATAGCGGTGCTTGGACATTCGTTCTAACATGGCTTTTGTATATTGCTTTCTCGACTCTTGTAAGAGATCTAAATAAAAATTCAATGTTCTTTGAGTTCGATCCTTCCATTCTTTAATTCTTTCAAGGTGGTGTCTCTTTGTATATTCCAGGTGTGTTTCCAGTTTTTTAAGAAATGAATTAAAATCGTAGCGAAAATTTTCATCAATGATGGATTTTTGTTTTGGAAATTCGATCCCGATTGTATTGATGAGGGCCCTAAAAAATCGATCGGGTTTTGTGAAATTCGGGTTTTGGGCACCATCTTCAAATATCTTTCTCTTAAAAAAGATTTCATTTTTCTTTTTTTGACCCTTGATATCTTCGAGGTCTTTATAATGGTCGTATTCCTTTCTCATACGAAAATGATCGACGGGATAACCAAAAGGTTTAAGAAAGGAGAGGCTGTCCAAAAGAGATTCCATTTTATCTCGAAGAGATTCAATTCGTTTTTCGCCTTCTCTAAGAATGTTCTCTCGATTTTTTGACTTGGACTCATGAAATTTTTGTTTAATATCGAGGACATCCTCAAAGAGCTGTTTTAGTTTTTTATATTTCTTCTTTTCAATTTCAAAATTCTTTTTTCTTTCCAATTTCTCTATTTCCAAAGTAAGCCATTCGATTTTTTGTTCGATAAATTCAAGATTTTTTTTAATAGCATCGCGATCTAATGACGTGTAACTTAAATGAGGAACATAAAAACCGTGACCTCGATATTTTTTCATCAACCTTTCATAAGTCTGCCAACTTCCTCGACATAATTTTTTTGAATATCGCCTTTGAACTTTAAGGTATTTTTTGATGACTCGATAGTTTTTCCCCTCCCAATCTATAACGGGAGAAACGGGAGGAGGCGGCGGCTCAGATAGAAGAGGGCGAGCATGGCCGATAAGCGAGATGAGGACGATGATTTTAAGCATTGTCGAGCTTCTCCACAAAATCACTTGTCCAAAAACCGAGGCAAGAGCTATTGCTTAGAACGAGAAAGAGGTTTCCATCCCTTGCATTTTCTTCGATAAACTCAAAAATTTCTTCCAAGAGATTGCCGACGATCACTTTTTCATGGCCCTTTTGAAGAATATCTTGTTTCAGTTGCTCCCAGTTCATAGGTTTCAAACGGCGAAGAGGTGACGGGCGAAGAGAAGAAATGATAAAAATGCGATCCGCACCTTTAAAACTCTCACTAAATTCCCTTTGAAAAAGATTACTTCTGGCGGTGGCCGAAGCCGGTTCAAAAATGACGTTGAGTTTTTTATTGGGGTAGGAAACCCTGACGGCATTGATGGTGGATTGAACGGCCCTCGGGTGATGGGCAAAATCGTCAATAAAAGGGCAACCCTTATAAAACCCTTTGAGTTCTTGGCGTCTTTTCACTCTCGCAATCTTTGTCAAGGCTTTGGCAATCTCCGGGTATTCATACCCTCGATGGAGGGCATAGAGGATGACGGAAGAGAGGTTATAGATATTGTATTCACCTACGATATTGGTTTGAAAGGAAAGGGACACGCCTTGCCAATTCAATTTAAAGCGCGTTTCGGTGGAGTCTTCGCTTTCGATGGTTGGAGATTGTTTCCCATACCATAAGATCTTTGTTCCGGCACTCTTTTCTCGTAACTGCTCACCCCCCGGCAATCTTGGCAGTCGACTGCCTCGTCGCTTCCCTGCGACGTGCAGGAAGCACGCCTCAGTCGCTCCTCGTTGCCTCCTACCAATCTTATCCGGGTGGAGAACAGTTACCTTGCCTTTATTAC
>JAPONP010000023.1 GCA_026713835.1 Bacteriovoracales bacterium | reverse complement strand
CACTCATTGTTTTAACAAGCTATGAGAGTTTTTTAGGCGAGAGTGTAAAGGTGAGTTTTACGGTATCGGAGGCCATGCTCAAAAAATCGGTCAAGACCAACAATTTAGTCAGGGGCTTTCACAAGGCCCGTGAAGTAGCTCAAAAGGAGATCGCTAAAAGGGAAAAAGACAAGATCAAGCGGAAAAAAGAGAAAGTGGGATGGTGGGATCGACTTGTCGTCATGGCGAAGGTTCATTGGAACGATGGGGTTACGGTACTGATTTGGCTTCTCGTCTATATGGCCTTTTTGATGCTCAAACTCATCTACACTACGACTTTCTATCTCCTCTACGTTTTCCTCTCCATTCAGGCCGTGGCCTTTATCTTTCCCCCCACGGCAAGTTCTCTCAAGGGGGCGTTTAAGACCTACCTCACCTTGATGCTCAGTCCTCTCGTGATGACGGTGATTTTGATTATCCTAGGGCATAATGTGGACTACGTTTCCGATATGTCCAACTACACCTTTTCCGAAAATCTCCAAGGCCTTGTGCAACTCCTCTTGGCCGGCATTTTACTTCTCTTTTCCCAGGCCTTCGCCTCTTCCCTTCTCGACGGGAGGGGAACTGCCTTGGCCTCTAATCGGGTGATTCAAGTGGCGAGTACGGCCTTGATGACTGCGGGGGTTGGAGGATTGATGAGTTCGGTTGTCAAACTTTCGGGGCGTGGAGTGGGCCGTCTCTTGAAGGGGGCAGGACAGCTTTTTCGTTTTCCGCTCCCTTCAAAATTTTCTTCCGGGAAAGGGACGGACAAACGAGTGCGGGATACCAAGGCAGTGAAAGAACACATGGAGAAGGGAGCAAACTTTTTCCAAAAAAGAGAGCGGCAGGGAAACGTACAAGATGCGCAGAGTTTGGGAAGCACCCGAGGCAAGCGAGCGAATGTTATGCCTACAGCAAGGAGTACGGGCACATCCAAACAGATGGAGAGGAAAAAGAGAATGGATGCACCATCTCAAAGGGCCAAAGAACTGATCGAGCTTTCCAAGGGAGGCAATCTCAACCTCAATGCCTTTAGGTGGCAAGAGAAGAAAAAGGCCGTGGAAATGGCCAGATCAAACCCTAGGGCCAATTTCATCAGAAAGAGTACCTATTTCCAAATCCTCTCGGAGCTTTCTCGACCGCAAAAAGATGGGTCGAATGAGGAGAAGGAGCAGCGAAAAAGGCTTCAAATAAATCGAAGAAAAAAACCACAAAACAAAAGGAGACCGAATTATGAGTGACTTAAAGAGAATTGTGGAGAGGGCCAATGAACTCAATCCTTCGGTGACGATATGGGTTGTCTTTTCCCTCACCCTACAACTCCTCATAGGCCTTAGCTTCTTTTTTCAAAAGAGCATCGTCTTTTTAAATGATTTTCCCGAGTTTTCAAAATCGGCAGGAGTAAAAAAATCCTGCCGATTGGCCATGAGGGGTATCTTAAAAAAGAAGGCCTCTCCTGCACTCTTTCACTCATCTCTTCTCGAAGAGATGAGTGGGAGGGAATACAAGTTTTTTGACTTTATAGGAGATGAAAAGATTTTCGATGTGGTGAAAAACGACTCCAAGGGCGATTGTGCAGTGATTTTGACGGAAGAGAGGGGGGATCGGTTCTTCGTCTTTAAATTCAAAGAATCGGATTCAAGAAAGCACGTTTACGGGCGCATCGTCGTTCGCATTGATGAGATCACCTCAAGCGAACTCACCAAGGAGGCCCTATGAGTATTGCCATGCTTGTCAACGTCACGGCAACGCTTTTGTTGACACCGGAGCAACCGACGACCTTGGAGTTTGCCGACGGCATTGAGTATTTTTCTATTGGCAAGGCCTCGGATTTTGAGAGCTACCTCTCCAAGAATAAAAAGATTTTGATGATTCGTCCCAAGAAAAATGATTTTGACGAGTTTTTGGTGGTGATCGACAAAAATCATAGTTACCAGTTTCGTCTCAAGAGTACACCGAAAAAGATCACGGCCTTGTATCGCCTGCGGAAGGGGAATGTAGAGAAATTCTACACCCTCAAATCGGAAACGAAGCACTATAGAGTCCTAGAAGGGCGAAACTCTCTCAAGGTGAAAAATCTTCGTAAAAAGGGACTTCTCATCAACGGGAAAAGGGTGTCGAAGAGAGTTTTTTACTACCCCAAAAACGCTTATCTCTCCATTGAGGGAAAGGAGGTCAATTGAGATGAGATACTTTTTACGATATTTCATTCTTGTCGGATTGGGCATTTCTCTTTTGGCCTTTGATTCGATTCACATACTCCCGAAATCAAAGCGCTACCAAAACAAGGTGGCCCCTTTCAACTCAAGGGGACGGGATATTTTGTCATCCATTGAGAGGCAAAATGCACGGATCAAGGATCTTTTGCACGAGAATCGAAATCGGGCGAAATTTGAGGATCTTACGTTGGCCTACAATGTGCCTACGGGAACAACTCTTGGCGGACGCTTGCTCACCTCCATTCTCTCCACTCGTTTGGATTCACCCATCGTCGTGGAAATTCTGGGGAGAGACGTGCTTCCCGAAGGAACTCGCTTACTCTGCAAGGGATCGGTCGAGAAAGAGAGGGTTCCCGTCATCTGCCAAACGCTGGTGATAGGCGGCCTAGAATATGCCGTTAAGGCCCAAATTTTGACTTTGAAAGGTCTTGCAGGCCTCAAGGGGGAGGTTTATACGGGAGACGATCAAAGTATAGCGGCAGAGCTTTCGGCCGATGTTTTAGAGGGGATCGGTACTTTCAAGGGAGCGAAAAAGGCCGTTGATGAAATTGTATCGCTCATAAGGAAAAGGGGAGGAAAGAACCGAAAGATCATCATTCATATCAAGGCCGATACCCGAGTTCTCATTTATTTTCAAAAGAGGTTTATGCCATGAGAAATTCAATAGTCATTTTAGTTTTATTGCTTTCTTCTTGTTCAACCCTCAAACGCCAAAAACTCTTGGGCACAATTGTCGGTGGGATCGTGGGCGGAGAAGTGGGCAAACGCATGGGGCGAGAACTTTCGCCCAACACGGCTTCGGATAAACTCAACCAAAATCTAGGTGCCGTGTTGGGAGCTTCCGCAGGGGCCTATGTAGGTGCCGTGACAGGGGAGTTTCTTTGGGAGGAGCATCCCGAGAATAAGAGTGCGCAAACCCTTCTTCGACCGGGAGAAAAGGCAAGAACTAAAATCAAGCTCCTTCGCCCTAAAAATCTAAAGCGAATTAAACTCGAAACAAAGCTACCGCCCTTTCTCAAGGGAAAAGAAAAAGAGGCCAACGTCCTCATCTATGAAATCGAATCCTACGAGGAAGAGACTGCGGATGGGCGCAAGATCATCCATGCCCCCCATAAGGCCTATGAGTACGTCTTGGATTAACCGGCATCCGGGAGTTCGCTCACTTCTCGGAGAAATTCATGGACGTGCGGCCAATTTTCGTGGTCTAGGAAATTGAGTCTGACGGGGCCGTCATCCCAGTAGTAGCGTTTATATCTTTCATTTTTTGGACGATGGTCGGTGGAATAGATATCAATTTTTTGGGTTTTTCCGATAAATTCGTGGCGGTGGGCCTTATCGTGCCAAGGAGTACTTTTTTGATATTTATCAATATGTGGGGAATGGTATTGTAAGAGTCTTGTAGAATTGGATTTGCTCAAGCAGTTGTAGCCAAAGTCTTTTGTTTTTGCCATTTTTTGTCCATTCGTATGGCGAACTTCTATCTTTTTCCAAATGTTAATGCAGTAATTATT
>JAPONP010000022.1 GCA_026713835.1 Bacteriovoracales bacterium | reverse complement strand
GGAAAAGAATTTTCTTTCAAAATCCTTGTGGCGAAAAATTTGCTCATCCTCTTCGCCATTTTGATCCGATATTCTTATACTATACCCTTCATCTGATAAAAGCTGTGTTGTTATTTCTGTTCTGGCATCGACGACTAAAGGGTTTATGAGATAACCTTCTTTAACACCATCATTAAGGCTGTATTTAAAGGTGGGCTCACTATTTTCGCATCCAAACGTTGTGTAGGTATCAAATAAAACTCTTTTTTCCCATTTTCTTTGATCTTTATCTGATAAATCTTTGGCATCAATATTTTTTAAATAATCCTTGGGGGTAGCAGTCAGCCCTAGCTTATGGCCGATAAAGTACTCAAAAACGGCCCTGCTATTACCACCGATAGAGCGGTGGGCCTCATCGGAAATTAGTAAGTCAAAATCTGTGGGGGAAAAATTTTTTCTATAATTATTGCCTGCCAGCAAACTTTGTATAGTGGAAATAACAATCTCGGCATTATTCCAACTATTTCTATTCTCCTTATAAATAACGCTTTGGTAGTTCTGTTTTAAGTATTTGACAAAGTTTTTATTAGCCTGGTTTTCAAGCTCTAAGCGATCGACAAGAAAAAGAACTCTTTTCGCATTCCCTGTTCGCAAAAAAAGTTTTATTAGTGCAGCCGAAAGAAGAGTTTTTCCGGTTCCTGTGGCCATCTCAAAAAGAAATCGTTGCTTCCCCTCTTTAACAGCATTTTGTAGGGCCTTAATAGCATTTAGTTGGTATGGTCTTAAAACTCTAAGATCATATCGCTCTGATAGTTCTTTCTTTTTTGTACTCCAAGAAGGGTCTTTTACAATATCGGGTCGCTCTGCAACGGCAATATAATCCTCGTCAATTTCTTCATTATACAAGGCTTCACTATTTGGTTTGAAATTTTTACGCCCGACAAATGACTCTTGACGTGGAAATTCAGTTATAATTTCCGGATTACCCGTTTCTAAATCCCAAAAGTAATGAAGGTTTCCATTCGATAAAATAATAAATCGAACATTTAAATTATTTGCGTACCTTCTTGCTTGCTCCTTCCCATCTAAAGGATTTTTTTCTTCCTTCTTGGCCTCTAAGATCGCTAGGGGGAATTTTTCTTCATCAAGAAGCAAATAATCTATAAAGCCATTTTTTGTACTCTCAAAATCTTCCCCCATAGAGTTGAGGTCATTTTGAGTGATTTTGATATTGGGCTCTAGTTGGATATTTGCTTCGCCATGCTCATCGTCGAGCAAACGCCAGCCGGCTTTTTCAAGAAGTTTGTTAATTTTTATGCGGGCCTTCGCCTCTCTATTTGCTTTACTCATTCCGCAACCCGACGCATCAGCCTTGACATGATTTGTCCTAAAATCCCACAAAAACAAAACAATCATCTAAACTTACACTTGTTTAGAGGCGTTGCATAGGCCTGACCCGACGCATCATTATGGTTTTTGAGAATTGGGCATTGTCCCATCGGCCCATCAATTTAGCGTTATCTCCGGGGTCACTGGTTGCTATCCAATAAGCGAGAGCATCGGGAATAATTTTTAAAATATTTCGATTTTCCTCTTGGGAAAGGAATAGCTCAGAGTATTTGCCTTTTTTGGTTTTCAATTCCTTGATCGCCCCCAATTCTGAATCGTTGAGCTGTAGCTTACGTTGCAAGTCCTGCCAGTCGATGCCTTTTTGAGGCAAGACAAAAACGCTTGCGGTATTGGGCAGCAAGGTATCGGCCAAGCCCTTATCCGATAAAAAGTCTCGGTAATTTTGCGAAATGCACCATATCCCCGCCCCATATTTCCTAAAGGTTCGGTAGGCCTCGATGGCAAAATCCTGTCCGGCCCCGGAAAAAAGTCGCCATGCTTCGTCAATTATGAGCAAAGTTTTGCCGATGGTAGCGGCGGTTGCTTTGATAAAGTCCGTAAGGTTTAAAAGCATGACCTGCTGCAAATCGGGATAATCGTCAAGGCCTTTGATCTCAATGGTGATGAGATGCTTGCTCAAGTCGATATTGCTCTTTCCATCAAGGAGACGGCCAAAAGGCCTCTTACCCGTCCATGTGTAGAGAATCCTGGCGTAATCGGCCAATTCTTTATGAGTCGAGAGAATTTCTCGAAAGCAACTCAAGGTGGGGTTTTCTTTTTCGTAAGTTTTATAAATGGCCTCCTCTAAAAGAGACTTATGGAGCTTGGGGAGGCTTCTGCCGTCTTTAAGCATAATCTCAATGGTGGCCAGCAATAGCTTAATTTTTGATGGGGTTGGCTTTCCGTCAAAAGGATTGAGGCAAAGACCGCTTTCTAGGTTGAGGTCAATAAATTGTCCGTCAAGGGCTTCCAACAGCTTTTTTGAGCTGGCCCCATTGTCAATCCATATCACCTTGGGGGGCGGAGTTTGGGAGCTAAACATCATCATCAATTGGAGGATGGCAAAACTCTTTCCGCTACCGCTTCCTCCAAAGATCAGGGCATTGTAGTTGGGCAAGGTTTTATCGAAAGGGTCAATGGAACAAAGCCCACCCTCCCGGTTGGGAAGCAGGCAAACGGGATGAGTGTTTCCCTTCCAATAGCTGTAAACGGGCATGAAATGGGCGCAATTACTTGTCTTGAGTTTTTTATCCCTGAAAAATTCGCATGATCCCGGCATAGCCGAAACGAAAGCATCCAAATTACCGTAGGTTTCGATCAGCCCTTCGGCCTGTCCCATGTCTCGATAGGCCTTGAGTACTTCGTCGCTTTTGTCATCGAGTTCTGCCGGATTCTTGCCCCAGATGATGATTTTAAAATCCATGCGCACGATTTTTTCCCGTCCGTCCATAACTTGCCCGATGATTTCCTCTAATGCCGATAACTTCGATTCATTTTCCAGGTCGGCCACATGACTTGCCCCGTGGGCCATGGCACTGGTAATTCGCCGTAGTAATTGCAACTTTTGCAGTTCTTTAGGCCCCAAGACCTCAATGCTTTGGGAAAGGTGGTAATGGAAGGGCATTTTAAGCAAGTTTTCCACCATGGCCGCATGGGTGATGCCCTCCGGGAGGGTGTGAAGGGTGATGCAACGAAAGTAGAGGTTTCCAACCTGAACGGCCTTGCGGTCGCTAAAAATGTCAGTGAGGATAAGTTGGGAGACCAATGAAGGAGCAAAGGGGCCGTATTCATCTTTGATAACGGGGACGGCAACGGGTCGAGTGCCGTTAAAATGTCTATACAGCAACTCAAACCACTTATTGCGAGAAAGCCGTTTGGGGGATAGTTCCGCTCGGTCTAGGGCCGAATCCAGGGAGTTGAGTTCTCGCAAAAATCGCTCTCGATGGGGTGTAAATTTTGCTTGATTTACGGGAGC
>JAPONP010000021.1 GCA_026713835.1 Bacteriovoracales bacterium | reverse complement strand
ACTTTTTTCAAGACTGACCGAAACACCAAAACTTAAAGGAATAGATTTTCCGGTTCTCATTCCCAACCTCAAAGGTTTAGAGAAGGCCTTAAAGGTCAAAGCCGATTTCTTTTCCCTTTTGACGGCCACTTCCGAAACCTTTAGTCAAAGAAATATCAATGCGGATATTTCCGAATCCATCCAGCGCATCTCCCGTATCATGGAAAGACTGGGCCCGTCCTCCAAGTCTCGATTGAGGGTGTATATATCCACGGTTTTTGGTTGCCCTTACGAAGGGAAAATGGAACGCCCCTATCAATTGATGAACGTACTCGAAAAGCTTTTGGATATTGGAGTCAAGGAAGTGGCCCTCGGAGACACCATCGGCGTGGCCAATCCCAAACAGGTGGATCTTTTTTTAAGAGAAGTCTCGAAGGTCATGGATCTTTCTTATGTGGCCCTCCACTTTCACGACACCTGGTCGTTGGCTTTGCCCAATATCTTGGCCGGTCTTGAGAGGGGAGTCCGCATTTACGATGCCTCCGCCGCAGGTCTTGGAGGATGCCCTTATGCGGATGGGGCCACGGGCAATGTGGCCACGGAAGATGTGGTCTATTTGATGCACTCCCTAGGCCTTAAAACGGGAATTGATTTGGAACTCTTGGCCCACGCTTCAAGTTTTATTTTGGAAAAAGTAGGAAGTTCCGGCCACTCTAAGGTTTATCAAGCCCTTCAAAACAAGAATCGGTAGAGGTCGAAGTGGATGCTATCGTCGCCGATAATCTCACGAAAACCTATCCCGGAAAGACGGCCCTAAAGAACTTTAATCTTTCGATTTCCCCAAACACCATTCACGGATTTTTAGGCCCAAACGGTGCGGGAAAGAGTACGACCATGAATATCCTAAGCGGTCTTATCAAACAAACGGAGGGGAAGGCCTATATCATGGGGAAAGAAACCCTAGAAAATTCCTTTTTCGTGAGAAGAAATCTTGGGTTTTTACCGGAAATTCCTCCCCTTTACGGGGATATGACGGTCAAAGATTTTCTCCTCTTTAGGGCCCGTCTTTACTTCACGTCAAAACCCAAGGCCAAAGGCCAAGTGGATAAGGCTTTGGAAAAAATGAACCTTAAAGAAGTCGAGAGGCGTCTCATCGATCATCTTTCCAAAGGATTTAAACAACGGGTGGGCATGGCCTCTGCTTTGATCTTTGACCCTCCCGTTCTCATCCTCGATGAGCCGGCTGTGGGCCTTGATCCCAAGTCCATCGTCGAGATTAGAAAGCTGATCTCAGATCTTCGCGAAGGCCACACGGTGATGTTTTCTTCCCATCATCTAGGGGAGGTGGAACAACTCTGTGATGAGATTACCGTCATTCGAGACGGCCGACTGGTTCTAAGCGATTCTTATGGAAGGGTTAAAAAAAGATTCGCTCAAAAAAAACCGTTTGAAATTCTGGTCAAGGGAGAGGATCAGGTCTTGGCCAAGGCCCTTGATGGATATGGAGATTATCGTATCGTTCGCCAAGAGGATCAAAAGAAAACGATTGTCATTTCTCCTTCTCAAGAAGAGGAGTTGGCGCCTCGACTTTGCCGACGACTTGTGGAAAATGGAGTGGATATTTTTGAGATGAAAAGAGGGGAGACGGATCTTGAAGAAATTTTTATCGATTTAATGGAAAAACAATGAATGCTATTTTTCTACTTTATGCGAGAGAAATAAAATCTCGCTTCACCTCTCCTATGATCTATATTTTGGCCGCTATCTTTTCCGGGATGCTTGGGTATCTCTTTTTTAGTTTATTTTTAGAGGCCAATCGCCTTCAAAATATCTCCATTGAATCCGCCGTAATAAGGCCTTTATTTGGCAATATCAATGCCCTTTTGATTTTTATTATCCCCCTTCTTTCCATGAAATCCTTTAGTGAAGAGAAAAGGCAGGCCACGATCAATCTCCTCTTCCTTTCTCCCCTTTCCGATCGACAAATTGTCACGGCTAAAATTCTTTCAGGAGCGGTTGTCATGGTCTTTTTTTTGACTCTTACCTTCATTTTTCCTTTGATTCTTTTTATGAGCGGTTATCAAAATACCGCATCGATTTTGAGCGGTTATATTGGGGTTTTTCTTCACGGAATATGTTGTTTGGTCTTTAGTCAATTTTGTTCATCTCTAACCAAAAATACGGCATTGGCCGGGATTTTAGGAATTTTTGGGCTTTTGTTTTTTATGTCTTTTTCTTGGACGGCACAAACCTCTCAAAACTTTCTTGTCTCCCAGATATTTGATTATCTTTCGCTGGGTTCTCATTATGAACCCTTCTCCAGAGGAACGATAAGAAGTTACGATTTGGTTTATTATATGAGCTTTTTTAGTTTCTTTTGGTTCCTTTTGATGGCTTCTTTGGATTCTAGGAATTGGTAATGACTTCATTAGAAAAACTCATCGATCAATTTCTTTTTGGGGTCAATTTTATTCTCTATCTTCTTTGTCTTTTTTTGTGGTTGGTTCTTCCAAGCTATATTGCTCTCAATATATCCGTATGTATTTTTACCCTTTGCCTCACGACGATCCTTATTTTTAAAAAGAGGCAGGGGGTTGAAAGATATCTCAAAAGTACCCATTACCAACATCTTATGCGTTATTCAGTTCAGGCCTTTTTGCTTTTTTGCATCTTTGGACTTATCAATTACTTGGTTTATAAAAACCCTTTTCAATGGGATTTAACATCGAATAAAATCAATTCTCTCCATAAGCAAACTATTCAAATCCTTAAAAAAATTGAACATCCCATCTCTTTTAAAGTGTATGCTAAGAGAAAAAATGCCACGGCTATTTTGGCCCTTTTAGAGCTTTACCGCCTGGAAAATTCGCTTTTGAAGGTGGAACTTATCGATCCTGAGATCAATCCTCTAAAGGTCAAGCGGGATCAAATCAAAAAATACGGCCAAATTAAAGTAGATTTTAAAGATCGAAGCGTTAAGTTTTTAGATTATTCGGAAAGGGGCATTACAAACTCTTTATTGAAAGTGTTGAGAAATCGTGAAAGTGTCATTTCTTTTATTCAAGGGCATCGTAGTGCTTCGATCAATGCGGAAAAACCGGATGGGCTTTCCAAACTCAAAAACTACCTGGAATCGGAAGGGCATAAGGTCGATGAAATTTCTTTTGATGAGTTGGGTAAAATTTCTTTGGAGTCTTCCGTCGCTGTTCTCTGGGGGCCCAAGGATGGACTTACAGAAAAGGAATTGAACTCTCTTCAAAAATTTCTTCAAAAGAAGGGAAATTTGATGATGGCCCTCGATCCCCAAATTCATTTTGATCCCTTTACAAAACTTAGAAACCTTATGGCAAAAGAAAGATCGATCACGATTGCCAATGACCTCGTCGTGGATTCCCTCTCATCCGTTCCCGACTCGGGGGGATCAATCCCCGTCATCAAGGCCTTTGACTTGCAACATCCGGTGACGGCGGGGATGGAAGGAGAGGTTTTTTTCCCTTTGGTTTCCTCTATTCAATTTTTGAAGGATTCAAAAACCGATATATTTCGTTTAGCTCAAACATCGAGATTTCCCAAAAGTTGGGCCGAAAGAAATTTTGACGAAGTGAAAAAGAAAAAAGTCAGTTTTAACGGGCAAAGTGATCTCATGGGTCCCGTTACGGTTATGGGAGCTTCTCAATCCGAAAAGGGGAGAGTTCTATTGATTGGCAATTCTTCTTTTGTTTATAATCGATATTTTGATTTTCAAAACAATTTTCTTCTCTTTTCCAATGCTGTAAGTTGGTTATTGGAACAAAATGATTTGATTAGCTTTTCTCGCCCTAAAAGTTCTCATGAAAAACCCATTTTTTCTGCTCCGGCCATGAACGTTTTATTCTATTTTTCCGTTATATTTATGCCGCTCATTTTTTTGACTATGGCCGTTTTTTGTTATCGAAGAAAAATGAAGCTATGAAAAAAATTCTCGTTCTCTTTTTTGTTCTTATTGCTCTTCTCATTTTTACTTATAGACACGAGGAGTTGGGGCGTTACTATAGAGAACTCGAAAAAAATAAACAATCGACACTTCTTAAAGGGGATACCTCTAATATCCAAAAGATTCATCTCTCACAATATACTATAGAGTTTTCGGATCGTCCTCAAATTCAAGAAAGTGGACTCCCTGTCGATAAAGGTAAATTCGATCAATTTTTATATTCTCTCTCTCATATTAAAATTCAAAGAGAAATAGAACTTTCTCAAATTTCCCTTGAAGACAAAAAAATGATGGAGTCGGGTTTTCGCCATAGGTTGACTTTTATTTTTTCCGATAGAAAGATCATTTACGAATTGGGAGGTAAAACAGATTTCTCCAAGGCCTTTTATATGCGAATGAAAGAAGGAGATGGGCCTAAACGACTCTTTTTGTGCTTTAACAATGCCCCTCGCTTAAAGGCCTATAATCCGAGTATTGACGATGATTTGGCCCCTTATTTAAAGATTGTTCAGCTCTTCTCTCTAGGAGAATCCTTTTTTCATAGACTCAATCTTTTTGAAACATTTTCTCCGGTGGAAAAAATCACCGTGGATAATAAAAGAAATAGGCGTTTTGATTTCTCTATGAACGAGTTTCGCACAACTCCCATCATACTTTCAGGACTCGATTACAACCGGGATAGATTTACAGATTTTTATCGTCGCTTAAAATCTCTCAAGGCCAAGCGAATTTTCCCCCTTAAAGATATTCTCAAGGAAAAAGTCTCCACCATCAAATGGGTGGGGATTTTAGGAGGAGAGCTAAACCTCTTTAAAAAATACGGCGATAAAGAGGGTTACTTCGTTCCCCACCAAAAGATCGTTTACGAACTTTTTCCTTTAGAGACCTCGATTTTTTTCACCAATGTTCAAGATTTTTGGCTTAAAAGGCCCTTTGGAAAAGAGTTTGATGACAAAACGACGCTGACTTTTTCTTTGAGTGATCGAAAGAAAAAAGAATCGTTTAGAATTCCTTTTTCAAAAGAATTTCGTGTGGAGAGTCTAAGTCCAAAGATTCATCCTAAAACCAAAGCCTTTCAAAGGCTTTTCATTCTCATTTTTGGATCGGATCGAAACCTAGAGGCCCAGCGTGTTCAAAAGGTGACGGAAGAGCTAAAGGATCGCTTTCATAACCGGGCCCCTTTTTTTATGGTTGAAATAGAAGGGCGAGAATTGCATTTTCTCTATCTCGATCACGAGGTTTTGCTTTGGGATCAATCGACGAATTTAGTCTTCCATTATCTCGTGGGCCCAAAATTTGAGCTTTCTTTTGCGTTGTCTTCATTTTTCGACTACATTAAATGACATGAGGGCTTTATTTCAATCCCTGTTTTTTTCCTTTTGTAGGCCTTTTGATTTTGCTTCCTATATAGGCGGTTGGAACTCGATCCCCTTGGAGGAAAAAAATCGTTGGCATTCCCTGGGAATACGTCCTTTAGACCTTTCCGAAGCCATCGCCATGAGCTGGATTTTTAAAATCATCTCCTCCATTTTGATGCTGGTGATTTTAAACTTGGGAGAGTTCTTTACATTCGTTCATCCTCTCCTCAAGTTCCATTTGCCTACCCATTCTCTGATCATTTTTATCGGTTGTTCCACGGCTTTCTATCCCCTCAAAACGATCTTAACGGTGATTCTTTGGAAATGGGCCGTTCGGGTTTTTGGCCTTCTCTACATGGACGATGAGGAAATCGAAAAGCATTTGAATGACATTTTGGCCCATTCCTTGAGTTCCAATGTCCTCTTGGCCGTCCCTTTTGTGGGGCCCATTTTTCAAGAGATCCTTTGGCCTTTCTATCTTTTTGCAGGGCTTAAAAATACCTACCGCTTGGGCCCTTTCCAGGCCATGAGCATTTTTTCCCTCTTTTTCTTCTTTTCCCTTCTCCTTCTGTTGGCCCTTTTTATGGCGACCATCAGCATTCTTTTTTGACGCATAATGCTGTCCGTCCCCCATGACAGATGGGGGGAAGAAGGCCATAATGGTGGAAAATTTTTGGGCCAGAAAGGGGGGGAATAGTTATGGGCATTTATCGAGCAGGGCATGGATCGTTGGAAGTGATCTGCGGCCCGATGTTTTCGGGAAAAACCACCGAATTGATTAGGAGGGTGGCCCGCGCACAAATTGCCAAGCAAAGGGCCCAGGTGTTTAAACCCTCCATCGACTCCCGCTACGATAGCGAAAAGGTCGTGGGCCATGATTCCGGATGCCTCAAGGCCACTCCCCTCGACCGCCCCACGGAAATTTTTCGCCATCTCTACGATAACACCCGCCTTGTGGCCATCGATGAGGTACAATTTTTTGACAACGATATCGTCGTCGTCGTCAACAAACTGGCCTGCCGTGGTTATCGGGTTGTTTGCGCAGGTCTCGATTTGGATTATCGAGGCATCCCCTTCGGCCCTCTCCCGGGTCTATTGTCCATCGCCGATGAGGTGAGTAAAATTCATGCCATCTGCACTCTTTGCGGTGCCGAAGCCAGCCGAACCCAAAGAATCGTCGATTCAGGCGATGCGGTTCTGTTGGGTGAAAAGGAGGCCTATGAGGCCAGGTGTCGCGCCCATTTCGAGTATTTTAACGAGGAAGAGATGCTTCCATTGAACGAAGAGATCAAGGCTGATTGGGAAGCCCACCCCGGATGAATAAATCGTTGCCGAGAGTTTTGATTTCTCGAGAGCAAATCGCCCACAGAGTGGACAAATTGGGTCGACAAATCACGGCGGATTTTCAAGGGGAAGAAATCGTCATTTTGTGTATTCTCAACGGGGCCTTTGTCTTTTGTTCCGATTTGATCAAAAAAATTCAACTTCCTTTAAAGGTTGAGTTCATTTCCCTTTCTTCCTATGGAAGCGGAACCGACTCTAAAGAAGAAGTCATCTGCGAATGGGATTGTAAACTGAGCCTTCGCGATCGCAACGTCGTTATCGTTGAGGACATCGTCGATAGTGGATTGACCATCAAATACCTTTTGCAAATGATCCATTCGAGAGGGGCCAAGTCGGTCAAAGTGGCCGCCCTTTTGTTCAAGCCTTCCCGAAACCGATACCCCGTTTCCATCGATTATCTGGGCTTTGAGATTCCCGATCAATTCGTCGTGGGCCACGGGCTCGACCATGCCCAAAAGTATAGAGAGCTTCCCTATATCGGCATTATCGAGTAGATCGTGGGAATCAAAATCGAAAAAGAGGGAAATGTAAGGATCGACCTTCTGGGGGGAACCCTCGATTTATGGCCCATCAACGTCGCCATTCCAAAAGCCGTGACTTTAAATATGGCCATCGATTTGAAGGCCCAAGTGAGCTTAGAGGAAATGGATGGAGATGATATCCTCATCGAATCCAAAGACTATCAAAAAACCTATAGATTTCAAAAAGGACAAGATTTAAATGATTGGCTCGACGATTTCCCCGAGATGAGTTTCATTGTTCAACTCTTGAGAGGACTGGATAGAGTCGATGGCCTTAAACTCGTTCTTGAGTCGGGTTCTCCCCCGGGAGCAGGCCTTGGGGGTTCTTCTGCTATGGGAATGGCCTTGGTTTTTGCCTTGGATGAGTTCTTACAACTGGGCTGGCCCGGAGAAAAAATGGTTCGCTATGTTCAAAACATAGAGGCCAAAATCCTCCATGCGGGGCCGGCCGGTTACCAAGACTACTACCCCGCTCTCCATGGGGGCATTTTGGCCTTACGACAAGGCCCATGTGCTATCGAGGTCGAGCAATTATTCCATTCCGATTCCAAACATTATCTCGAAGATTGGACGACATTGGTCTATAGCGGGCTGGCACGTCGGAGTGGGATCAATAATTGGGAGGTTTATAAAGGTTTTTTTGATGGGAAAAAATCTATCGTGGATGGGCTGGGTAAAATTGCCGATTTATCGGATAGGGCCTACGAGAGTTTTTTGGCGAAGGATTTTCCCACGTTCTTATCCTTGATGGCCAAAGAGGGAGAGCATCGAATGGAACTTTTCCCCTCTATCGTTCCAACCAATGTGAAAAAACTCGTGGATTCCCTGGAAAATCTTATGGGCTTTAAGATGTGCGGTGCCGGCGGTGGGGGGTGTTTTCTTCTGATCCATCCCCCGGTCATGAAAGGGAAAGTCATCAAGCAAGTTGAAAAATTTCAAATGAAGGTTTTGGATTATCATATCGTCCCTCCATTTTCCCATAGGTGAGCGCATCGTTGAAAAGTTTAAAGGCCGCAGGATTGGTTCTAAGCGGAGGGAGAAAAAATAGCTTTTTTCTCTCCATACTGGAATGTTACCCGGACTCTAAAAGATGGTTTCTTCGATCTATTTTACAGGCCAAAGAAGGCAGCGGCGATGAGGCCCTTATAGGTTGGATCGAAGAATTTGGCATTGAAAATCTAACGGTGGATTTTCCCTTGAGTCGCCCTCCCTGTGGGCATTGTGATCTCGCCTGCCCCGGAATGAATGTATGTCCTCAAGAAGAGGTCATTCTCGCACAAGAGAGGGTCGGTCTTTTACTTCAAGAGGGGGCCTTATCCACTCGCTCCAAGGCCTTTAGAAGAAAGATGAAAAAAGGCTTTCTTCCCTATTGGAATCGTAGTCTCGATACTTGGGTTTGGGAAAACTACGGCGACCCTCTCTTTCGCCATTTTAACGGAGTATTCGGTTCTTTCGACCATAGCTCATTTATGCTTCTTTCCTATTTTGACTATCTCAGGCGTCATTTCCCAAAGAATTTATCCTGCCTTGAAACTTCCCCAAGGCTTTGTCTCATCGAACTTTTGCGCGGAAAAATCATTTCTTCTCGCCAACTTTGTCCCCCGAAAGAAATGGAAATGGAGGCCCAGATGCGGGTGGGGATTGCGGCCGCCGTCGAAGAAAAACTCGATATATTCATCTATGATCGAGACCTCGACCTCATGACCAAAAACCCCAGGGCCTTTAACTCATTTATCTTGGCCTTGGCGGGACAAAGGGCCGTTTTGGGCAAGACGAGAGAGATTCCAAACTGGTGTGGGATCCACTCACCGAATTTCGTCGTCCCACTTTTTTCGTAACTGCTCACCCCCCGGCAATCTTGGCAATCGACTGCCTCGTCGCTTCCCTGCGACGTGCAGGAAAAGATTAAATGGTCGGAGCACTAAGCGTGATTAGAAGGACATCGGCTTAAAGTCGAGAGGATTGACGATAGACGAGCTATCCCCCGTGGCCCTAATGACAAAGAGTCCTTTTTTCTGGGAGTATTTATCCGATTCTTCATCGAAAGTGATAGTGGCAACGGCCCCATAGACTTTTTTATCGGCATATTCTGAGAAAGCCTTTTTAAAATTCTTTAACTTACGGATGAAATGATCGACCTTTTCCACCTTGAGAGTGGTTTTGACCTCTACAACGACAATCTCGTCACCGTTATGAACGACAATATCAAATTCATATTCTTGGCCTTCAAAAAACTTTTTGACTCTTTGAGAAGTTCCTTGGACTTTGAGTCCTCTTTTAGAAAAATGGCGCACAATATCCCCCTCCACAAGGCTTTCGATAAGTTTGCCCCATTGGGAATTAAAGCGATTATCGGTTTCCTTGAGTTGGCGACCGGTCTCCTTGAGTTGGCGACCAGTCTCCTTGATTTGGAGATCGGTCTCCTTTTGGGATTTTCTAAGCTCTTGGATGCTTTGAGATAAATCCCTAAGGGAGGCCCATACATCTTCAAAGGTGGCCTTTTTTGTTATTCCCATCTTCTCTCTTCTCCTTTGGGCGGTTTCAGCTTAACATATCGTCCCGCACCGAGTCAAAAGTATCTTACGAGACTCTGCTCATTCTTCCATACACAGGTATATCTTTTCCTCACAAATTCCTTTTTTGAGACATAAGGTCTTGATTTTTTCTAGGATTCGGTTTCGATGGGGGCGGCAGTAGCGAACCTTCCCGTCAAAACTTTTGGTCAATTCTTGGGCGAGGATAGGGGAGCGTGGGTAGTTTTTTTGAACTTGTCTAAAAACCGCCGGAGTGAAGCGAACGACTCCGAGAGAGAGATAGGATAATTGTTTGGTGGGAAGGGTGTTTAAGAGGGAGTCAAGAAGTTCGCCGTATTCTTTTTCGAGATCCACTGAATCGATGATGGGATCGAGATGAATACCGATGAGATACCCCCTCAGGGCCAACTCTTCGATGGCCTTGAGCCTGGCCTTGAGGGTAGGGGTTTTGCGATCGATTTTTTGGGAGACTTTGAAAGGGGAAAGGGAATAGCTCACGACGATATTGGGAAGGGGAGAAAGATTTTTGAGGGCTTTGGTATTGGCACTTTTGGTGCGAAGTTCGAGATAGGCCTTGGGGTTGGCCTTAAAAAAATCGAAGTAAACCTCCCATTCATCGCTCAAATGGGAAAGGGCCAAGGAGTCACTAAACTCCCCTCCGTGAAACCAAACTTGGGAGTCTTTTGCATGATGGCCCAAAACGGTTTTCATTTCGGCCAAAATATCTTCGTGGTTTATGAAAAAGACGAGATCGGGGGTGTGAAAATATCCTTGAAGATAACAGTATTCGCACTCATAAATGCAGTTAAAAGCATGAATAAAGTAGTAGTGATGGGCCCCTACGGTTCCGTAGGCCGCCGGGGCCTTTTTGATGAGTTGCCCTCTCTTTTTGGCGATAAAGAGATCGAGTCCTTGCCTTTTTTGAAGATAGGGTTTTTTGACTTGTCCCCAGATGTCGTCGTATCGCTCGACGATCTCCACTTTTTGTAGGCCAAGTTTAGAGAGAATCCTTTTGGCCCGCAAGTGTTCCCGAAGCTCTTTTTCCACGAAAACCCGATTAAACATTTTTGCCCTCTATCTTCGATTGGATTTTTTTGAGGGGGAGAGTATCGAGGAATTGTTTTCCCCTATCCAAATCCTTTTGGGATGAGATATCCATGGTCACTTTCAAGTTTTTGGATTCGAGGTGATTATCGTAATGGATATGGAATTTTTTTGATGTTGATGGATGAGAGTCGATGATGGCCTCAATATCCTTTCTTACGGCTGAATTTGTAGGAGATAAGGATTCTTTCATCTTTTTGAGAAAACGAATGGTTTTCTTTTTGGGTGAGAGTTTTTGATTTTCCTCCTCATCGATTGCAGGCAGAGCGCTTCCGGGCCCATTGGCGATCTCCCAGCGTTTATAAAGGGCCTCAAATTGTCGCCTCAAACTTTGTGTCCAATAAAATTTGGAAAGAAATTCTCGGTGATCTAAAGGTTTGGAAAAGGGGTGAGGGGAATTTTGGTGCTTCAATGTTTGTTGGAATTTTTCATAGAGACGGCAAGAGTATTCTTGGGCCTTCGATTTAAGGGCTTCGCAGGAGATGGCCTGATCCCCATAATCTGAAATCAATTTAAAACTTTCAAAGGGAATGTGGTGAAAATGGCAAAGGGCCGCCACGGCCCAAAGTTCTCGATCGACGAGATGGCCGAAATGGGAAAGTTTTTTGGCCTCTTTTGGATCTAAAATTCGATCAAAAGAACTTATGCAATCAAAAACAGCTAGATCATCGCAAGAGCTATAGCTTTTAAACTCCATACGTTCAAAGAGGGAGCGATAGACCGTGCGTACGGAAATGATTTGTCCGAGAGAACATTCGGGAATCAAAGAGGCGGCCAGGCCGAAATTGTAAACTTTTTCCACCGAAGCCAACCGGGCCAAGGCTTGGCCCAGATGAAGAAAAACCCGATCCATTCCCTCTCCCGTCATTAAAACGGCCAGGTCATCGCCCACATGGAGTCGCCCTTCGCCATGGGCGTGGGATTTGAGAGAAGGCGTATTTTTGATAAATTCGTGGGCCTCTCCCGAATGGGCAAAAACGAGAAGTTTCAAGGGCAAGTCCTTTTCAAAATACCGTTTCTTCTTATATAACGCCTAAAGTGATGGGGAAAGGGCCCATAGGGTATTTTTATGGAATATAGGCGGCTTGGAAAAACGGGACAAGAGGTTTCGGTTATCGGTTTTGGTGGGGCCTCCCTGAGTGGAGAGGGCGGAGGATACGGTTTCGGCCCTATGGATGAGTCCAAGGCCCAAAATCTCATCCACGCTTCTTTGGAAAGGGGACTCAATCTTTTCGATACGGCCCCCCTTTACGGCAAGGGTCTAAGCGAAAAGAGATTGGGGAAGGCCTTGACGGGAAGAAGGGAAAAGGCCTTTATCGTCTCCAAATGCGGTTTGACTTGGAAAGATTCGGGAAGAATCGATCACGATAATGACCCCAAAGTGTGCCAAAAAATGTTGGAGCAATCTCTTAGGGATCTTAGAACTGATTTCATCGATCTCTATATGATTCATCATCCCCACCCCAAAGTGGATATTCGGCAAACCCTGGAGGTTTTGACGTTGGCCCAAGAAGAGGGAAAAGTGAAATATATTGGCGTTTGCAATGTCGATGGGGAGGAGTTGTCGAAAGCGTTGGAGGTGAGTGCCATCGATGTGATTCAAAACGAATGTCATTTTTTCTCTACGGAAAAAATGGAAAGGCTTTTTCCTCTCTTGCAAAAAAAGGATATAGGGGCCTTGGGTTGGGGGACTTTGCATAAGGGGGTACTGGCCGGGACGGTAAGAGAGGGTCGCCTCTATGAAAGCTCGGATATAAGGGCGTGGGCCCCTTGGTTTAGAAAAAGTAAAGAGATTAAAAGACAAATCCGCTTTGTCCACGATACCCTCTTCCCCCTCCTCAAGGGTCGTGACATGAGTCCTTTTTCCTTTGCCCTTCATAGCGTTTTAAGATTTTCACCCTTGTCTTCGGCCCTTTGTGGGTTTCGATCCATCGAACAATTGAACGATCTTTTAGGGGCCCTCGATAAACCCGTTCCTCAAGATATGATTGAACGTTTGGGCCGTCTCTACCGGGAGACCAAAAGCGATGAAGCCTAACGTTTCAGTGGTTATTCCCACTTACAATAGGGAATCCTTAATCGGTCGAGCGGTACAAAGTGTACTCGCCCAAAGTTTTAGGGATTTTGAACTTTTAATTGTTGATGATGGCTCTACGGATAACACTTTGGAAAAACTCAAAGACTTTTGCGATGACCGAATCAAAATCATCGAAACACCTCACCGTGGAGTCTCATGGGCCAGAAACGTGGGACTTTCGAGGGCCAAAGGAGAGTGGATGGCCTTCTTGGATAGTGATGACGAGTGGTTGCCCCATAAATTGGAATCCCAATGGGACTATATGCGGGCCCACCCCTCCATTAAAATCGTTCATGGAGAAGAGATTTGGATTCGACGGGGCGTTCGAGTCAATCCCATGAAAAAACACGCCAAATGTGGAGGATGGATTTTTCCCAAATGCCTCCCCCTCTGTCCTATCTCCCCTTCGACGGTGATGATCCACCGTGAGGTCTTGGAGCAAGTGGGAGTCTTCGATCCCCAAATGATCGTCTGTGAAGACTACGATCTGTGGCTAAGGATCACTCCCTTTTTTGAGGTGGGTTTTGTAGAAGACCCCATCATCAAAAAATACGGCGGTCATCCCGATCAACTTTCCACTCGCTATAAGGCTATGGATTATTTTCGAGTGAAGGCCATCTCCAAGGTTTTGCAACTGGGTATCGGAAGAGAAAACAAACGGACGGCCGCCAAAATGCTAGGCTTTAAGGCGGGAATCCTCCTCAAGGGTTACCAAAAATACGGTCGCACGGCCCACCGAGATGAAGTGATGGAGATGTCCCGGCAAAGCGAGAGATGGTTGTGATTATCTACGACCCCTGTCTCAAACCCCACTTTGAAGATTTTGGACTTACGATTCCGATGGACGATTCTCGCTGGGAGAAAACCCTTCGAGAACTTTCTTCTCGGATTCCTAGGGCTTCTTGGCACTACGCCGGTCCCTGGGCCCAAGTGGAGCGAAAGGATTTAACCTTGGCCCACGAACAAATCTATATAGAGGAGCTTTTTTGCGATCCGGGCCCCTCCATTCTCAAAGCCTACGAGGGAGATCGGTATTGGACGGGAAATTCCACCAGGCCTTTTTCTGAATTTTTTGAAAGGGCCTTGAAAAATGTTTCGGCCACGTTGACAGCTTGTGAAAAGGCCTTGTCTTCCGGTTGGGCCTACGGGATGGGAGGGGGGATGCACCATGCCCTCAGTTTTACGGGGCAAGGCTTTTGTTTGCTCAACGATGGGGTGATCGCTTTGCGCTCATTGCAAAAGGCAAAAAGAATTCGACGGGCCCTCATCATCGATGTGGACATTCACAAAGGGGATGGAACTATCGAAATCACCTTCGGGGATGAATCCATCACGACGGTAGATTTTCATGGAGGCAAGACCTGGCCTCTTTGTGGAGGTCTTTATGCCCAAAGCAATTTACCCGCCGATTATAACCGTCCGATTTTTTGCGGCTCCGATTACCTTCCGACTCTCGAAAAAACCCTAAGAGAACTTCCAAGAGACTTCGATCTCGCCCTCGTGGTTCAAGGATCTGATCTTTTTGAGGGAGATATTTTGTCAAGCTCTCGGGAACTGGGCCTCTCTTTGGCCCAAATGCTGGAAAGGGATCAACTCATTCACCGTTGGCTCTCTTCTTGCGGCATCCCTCAAGCCTATTGTATGGGAGGAGGTTATGGGGAATCCACTTGGAAGGTCTATTTTCAATATCTCTACTGGGCGCTAAACCTTGCCTAATCAGGTTCGATCAAAGAAGATGAAAGGGCAGGAGACTTTATGGGAATTTATGTCAATCGAACCTTGGATCTCAAAAAAATTAAGGCCATTGGCTTTGATATGGACTGCACCTTGGTTCGTTACCACACCGAGGCCTTTGAGAGGCAAACTTTCGAGATGGCCAGAGAACGCCTCGTCACTTTGAAGGGTTATCCCAAGGAAATTTTTCGGATCGATTTTGACTTTCAAAGGGTCATTCGAGGTCTCGTGATCGATGAAAAGAGGGGGAACCTGATAAAAGGCTCTCTTTACGGGCGAATCAAAAAGGCTTCTCACGGTCTGCGCTCCATGGATTTTAAGACCCAAAGGGATGTTTATGACGGCCAAATCATTGATCCCAGTGAGAATCTTTTTACTCCCATCGACACGAGCTTTTCCATCTCCCACGGAGTTCTCTTCTCCTATCTCGTGGATTTGAGGGATCAAAACCCCAAGGCCTATCCCCCTTATGAAGAGATCGCCAGGGATGTGGTGGAAATGATCGATCTTATCCATCGGGATCAATCTCTCAAAGATCATGTGGCAGAGCGGATGCATCAGTTTTTTATTCAGGATAAAAAAATTCCGCTCCTTTTGGAAAGACTCAAACATTCCGGCAAGACCCTTTTTATCGTGACCGATTCCGACCACATCTATGCTCAAAAACTTCTCGATTTTACCATGACCCCTTTTCTAAGAGATCATTCCCATTGGATGGATCTTTTCGATATCGTCGTCACCTTGGCAGGGAAGCCTCAATTTTTCACGGCCGGCAAGAGATTTTTAAAAGTGGATATGGAATCCGATCAACTGGTCAATATCGAGGGGAAATTGGCTCCGGGAATCTTTCGAGGGGGCAATTCCAAAGATTTGCAAGATTATTTGAATTTGAGTAGCGATGAAATTCTCTACATCGGAGACCATATCTATGGGGATGTGGTGGCCCTCAAAAAGGTATGCGGTTGGCGTACGGCCTTGATTGTCGAAGAAATCGATGGAGAGATCGAAAATCTAAAAAAGGGAAAGGGCACTTTGTCGAAACTCAATAAGCTCATGGCGGAAAAAGAGAAATGTGAAGATGAAATCGACAAGATGATCGATTCCGATGCCGAAAAAAAGAAAACCGAGTCTCTTTTTGGAGAGCTTAAAAAGATCGACCAAAAGTTAAAAAAGATCATGGACGAATACCACGCACCTTTTAATCCCTATTGGGGAGAATTGATGAGATCCGACGCCGAGGAATCCCTTTTTGCGGGACAAGTGGCCAAATACGCTTGTATCTATATGGCCAAAGTCAGCGATCTGGCCGATGTGAGTTCAAGGAAGTGCTTTCGGCCTAGGAGAAGGCCTCTTCCCCACGATGATTAACAACCTTTATTTAAGGTTATATAACCTTAAATAAAGGTTGAATAATGCTTGAATTTGGGGTATCATTTCAATATGTTGGATTTGATTCTTGGCTCTAAAACGGCACAAAAAATTTTTTTGCATTTATATCACCATGGTGAAAGTTATCCCTCAGCGGTGGCTAAGGATATGAAAATTTCACTGGGGGCGGTTCAAAAACAGTTTGAAAGATTTGAGTCCGCAGGGATCATCATATCAACACTTCAGGGCAGAACTCGTCTTTATCGGTTTAATATGAAAAATGGTGCAGTTGTAACCCATTTTAAAGCGATGGTAAAAATTGTTTACACTTCAATCTCCCTTAAAGAAAAACGGAAGATATTTTCTGTTAGAAGAAGGCCTCGTCGAACGGGAAAACCAATTCTCGGTAGAGGAAAATAATGTCGTTTAACTTTTGCCTTTGCAGAGTTTATTGATTTGTTAAAGTGCAAAAAGAGTAGTAGGGGAAAAGGCTAGCTCTATTTACTTTTCAAAGGCTCTCGGCTGTCCCGTACCCATAAATCCTTTTGGCCGCCCTATAGAGATCGAGTCGCCCACCGGTGGCCACTCGCTCCACAAGTTCAGGCATGGGGAATGTGGAATCCAGTAGAATCTTTTTGACGGTCAAGGCCGCTTTCTCGGGAGCGGTGTCGTAGAGTTCGATGAAATTTTCATGGGCCACGCTATAAAGATAGGCGACGGCTCCCGAAACATGGGGAGCGGCCACGGAGGTTCCCGCTCCAAAACGATAGGCCGAATGGGGGGCGGTGGAATAAATGGGCATCCCCGGGGCCAAGAGATCGACGGAAGAGGGGCCCCATGCGGAAAGGCCACCGAGGTGTCCGTCTCGATCGATACTGCTAACGGAAATGATGTACTCACTGGTACACGTTGCGGGAATATCACCTCTTTCATCTATATTGTATGATCTATTGGCCACGGCCACCACGGAAACGATGCCAAGGCTTCCCATCTCATCATAAAGTTTATCCCAAATCGAATGATCTTTGCCCTTACAATGGACGCTGTTTATGCCGATACTCGTATTGGTCGCTACGATATTGGCCCCCTCAAGACCTTCCGAAGAGAGCCATTGTCTTTTCATGTCCATGATATAGGTATAGGCCGTAATCATTTGAGAGATAAAGAGCTGCCGATCCCTTCCGCTCTTTTGGGCCAGTTGTACGGGAAGGATTTTCACATTCCAATTGACTCCGGAGACGCCGACTCCATCTCCCCCCCGAGCGCCAACGATGCCGGCCACATGGGTTCCGTGAAAGTCCGAGGTGACTTGATGGGGCAAAGGCCCCTTTTTCGATAGACTCCAACCCACGAAATCATCCACATAACCGTTGGAATCGTCATCGAGACCGTTGCCCGGAATTTCACCCGTATTGACAAAAAAATTATCCACCAAATCTTCGTGGGCCAGATCAAAGCCCGAGTCCACCACGGCCACGACGATCTCTCTGCCGTAGGCATCCACGCCATCCGTTCCAAACTCATCCCAGGCCGATTCCGCATCGGTGGAACCCGGATTTTGGGGGCCGGCCCTTTGAAGGTTCCATTGGAGGTGGCCAAAGTCGGTCGGAGATTTTTGAATTGGAGTTTTTTGAAAAGAATCGTTTGGAAACCCACCCATTTGAGTTCTTTGGGTGACGACCCGATCGACGAGAGCGTCTTCCACTCCGGGCAAAGAGCGCAAGAGATTCAATTGGTCGTGGATGCCCTTTGGGCCAAGGCCTAAGGGGAAGCGAACCGTATAGAGTCCATGTCTTTTTGAAATGGTTTGGAGATCAAAAAGGATGGAGTCCCGAGGGAGGGCAAAATGTTGAGACGATCTCTCGTCGTTTTTGTATTGGACGATAAATCGATCGGCACCAAAAGCATTCAAGGAGGTGATGAGGACGATCCATGGGATAAAAAATTTTTTGGTCATGGGAAACTCTTTTCTCAAGGGGTCGTGTGTTCGGCTCCTTGGCCCCTTTTTGGGGCGGGGGAGTAAATTTTTCACACTTGGCTTTAAAAATCTACGGAAGACAAAATAATTTTTGTTTATTGTGAGGAAGTATTAGAAAATTTGGGACACGCTTTGCAATAAGGAATGAAGATTTGTCACGGTCACTCCATTTTTGACAGGGTAGGCTTGATCGACGGGAGCAATGATATGGGCCTTATCGGCCCCAATATCATCGCAGGCAATCCAAAAGCCCTTTGAAGGTTTTGGAGCAGTGGAAGATTTTATTTCAATGGCGATGATTTTACCGGCTTTTTCTAAAACGAGATCGAGTTCCGCACCATAACTACTGCGATAGAAAAAGGGATTCCAATGGGGCAGATGATGACAGATATTTTCCACTATGTAGGATTCAAAGGAAGCACCGTAAATGGGATGGCCGAAAAGTTCGTTGATGTTTTCGATCCCTAAATGAGCGTGGAGTAGGCCTGTATCTCTGATATAAATTTTGGGTGATTTGATCACCCTTTTTTTGACATTTTCGATATAGGGTTCGAGTTTTCTAACGATAAAAGTTTGTTGAAGAAGGTCGATATAGTTCTTTATGGTGTGGGCGGTTTTCCCAAGGTTGGCGCCGAGCTTGGAACTATTGAGAGTTTGCCCCTGAGAGTGGGCCAGCATTTTCCAAAGGCGATGAAGAGTTTGGGCCGGGATATTAAAACCCAATTGGGGGATATCTCTTTCTAAAAAGGTTCGGATATAGTTATTGCGCCATTCTAAACTCAAGCGATCATTTTTGGCCAAAAAGCTGCGAGGATAACCACCTCTTAGCCAGTGCTGATAAAACTTTTCTTCATCGACTTCGAGGCAGTTAAAAGGGCCCATATCTAAAAAGGCAAGACGACCGGCAAGTGTTTCACTACTTTGCCGAATGAGATCTCTTGATGCACTTCCTAGAATGAGAAACTGTCCGTTTCTTTGCCTTTCATCGATGACCCCTCGTAAGACGCTAAAAAGATTGGGAGTGTATTGAATTTCGTCCAGGCAGATGAGGGCCCGATCATTAAACCTAAAAAACGCTTCGGGATCGGAAACTTTATTTAAATCTTTGGGGAGCTGTAAGTCGAGGTAAACGGCCCCTTTAAATAACTCGATAATTTGTTTGGCCAGAGTGGACTTACCCACTTGTCTTGCTCCTAAAATGGCCACTGCGGGGTAGTTTTCTAAAAGTTCCTTGAGGCGATTTTGGAGTTGAATCCTTTCTATTAAACCCAGCATATTTGAAGCTTAACTTCAAATATACGGGGTTGTAAAATAATAATTTTTATTTATTTCGGGGAAGTATGAGAAATCCATGGAGAGAGTTTGTGTCCAATGGGTCGGCCAAAACGTCATTTGTGTCCGATATTTTCTTTTTTTTCGTTCACAAAAGCATTTGTCAATGATAAAATAGAAAATATCGTAAGCAAGGGAAGGGAATGAAACCTTATAGACCAAATAAACTTCCTTTAGATAACCTCGATTATCGGGCTCTTATCGGCTTGGTCGGAGAGGCCAACGCTCAATTGGCCGAGTATAACGGTTTGCTTCAAGGAATGCTTAACCCTGTCGTGATGCTCTCGCCTTTGACCAATCAAGAAGCGGTTTTGTCCTCTAAAATTGAGGGAACCCAGGCCACCGAAAAGGAGGTTTTAGAACACGAGGTCGGCGAACGCTATGATGAAAATAAAAACGAAGATATACGGGAAATTCTAAATTATAGAAAGACTCTTATGATGGGGGAAGCTCATGTGAGAGACTATGGGCTGAGTTTAAACCTCATTTTGCAACTTCACGAAAATCTGATGAACAGTGTTCGGGGAAGGACAAAATCTCCGGGAGAGTTTAGAAAGGATCAAAATTGGATAGGCCCTCGAGGATGTACTCTTGAAGAGGCTTCTTTTGTTCCTCCATCACCTCTGCAATTATTGGATTATATGCGAGACTGGGAAGATTATCTCCGCTTGGACGATTTTGATAGACTTGCGCAGTCTGCCCTCATGCACGCTCAATTTGAACTTTTGCATCCTTTTAAAGACGGGAACGGAAGAATTGGAAGGTTGTTGATACCTCTTTTTTTATTTCAGAAAAAAAAGTTGATTCGACCCATGTTTTATCTATCGAGTTACCTCGAAAGAAATCGTGATGAGTATTATGCGAGATTAAATGCAATCTCATCTAAAGGGGATTGGATGGGATGGATCACTTTTTATTTAAAGGCCGTTTCCCTACAAGCGAAGGTGGATGGACAAAGGGTCAAATCCATCATGAAGCTATACGAAGAGACAAAGAACAAAATCATCAATGTAACCCGTTCTCGCTATAGCGGTCAATTATTGGACTTATTGTTTAAGCGGCCTATATTTAGAGCTAACGATTTATGTAAAAGAACGGGGATGCCGCGATCGACGGCCCACGGCCTTTTAAGACAACTCGAAAAAGAAAAACTCATTTTCATCCTAAGGCCATCCGTAGGTCGAAAATCCGCAACATTTATCTTTGAAAGACTTTTAGAGATTGCAGAAGGAAGGTAACTGCTCGCACCTCTAGCAAAAACTGTAATAAAGGCAAGGTAACTGTTCTCCACCCGGATAAGATTGGTAGGAGGCAGTCGACTGCCAAGATTACCGGGGGGTGAGCAGTTACGAAGGAAGGTAGATGATTGGCCCATGAGGTGTGAAGTTTCGTGTTAGAGGGAGCGACTCTATCACAACGCAAGCCACTCCTCGAAAGGAGTCAAATCACTTGGTGGAAACTTTTCCTTAATCATTTTGGCCACTTCTGCTTTTATCTCGATATCGTCCACCAGTCTCATAAGTTCCGCCGCTTCATCTACAGAGGCGTCGTTAGTATAAAAGAAATGCTTTAATCTGCTGAGACGCAGAGTTTTACGGAGCAGGGTATCCCCCATGCCGTTCTTCATCGCTTTTGCCAATGAAAGAAACTGTGCGGAGCTTGTCGTGGCCATCATCCTCTTGCTTATATCGTTAGCGATAACTCTAAGGTATCTTGAAGACTTTATCCAACCAGTGGATGTACCAGAGGGTGCATTGGCACTTTTAGCGAGAAGGGTAAAGAGTTCAGTTATTTGTTTTTCAGTCGGACGGACTCTTTTGGAGAAAAATGCATCCAATTGGATGGGGTTGAATTGCTCTACGAGCTTTTCCGGCTCTGAACCATTGACCATTTTTCTGGCCATGGCCAGAGTCCCCTTTGGAGAGTCTTTGGGAAAAGGCACACGACTTTTCGTATACATTTGAACTAAAGTTTCATGTTCCGTCCCCAGGGCCAAGCTCACAAGTTCATCTTTTTGACCCGCTGTCGGTATTTTTCTAAAGAAATTTTTTATGGTTTCGTCTTTGAGTATTCTCTTCATTCCACTTTCTCCCAACACGACGTGAACCGATCGAATCAAATCGAGTATCTCATCTGGATTAGGAGCGCCAGTCATTCTTTTCTCGATCTCTTGTAATGTTCTTCCCAAAGCTCCCTCAAAGGGAGTTCCCCGCAAGATTTCCAATAGCTCAAAAACTTGTTTTGGAGTTGGAGAATGGGGCATTTCAAAAAATCTTCTGATCTGATCGTCTGACAATTTTTCGATGAGAAGGTCTTTTCCTCCCATTTGCCGGACTCCCTTGGCCGCATCGAGGTATTCATCGGGACTGGTCACCAGCGACATCCTGTGGGCCAATTTATTTTTGATGAGTGGATTTATCCTCTTTGCTACACTTTGTAGGGATTGAAGACTCTTCTTGCTCCCCGGTTTATCAAGTTCTCGCCAAACGGGTCCCGTGGGTGTGGCCGTCAGGATTTTTTCTGAATGATTAGCTCGTCGTGCTGCGATTGCAAGCTCTAAAGATATATCCGTTAAGCGTTCTGAGGAGGTGGGACCGGATATCCTCTCTTCAAGAATTCCTGCCACAATATCCACGTTAGATTTCTTGGAAGCGACGCCATTTTCTATCAATTCAATGAGGTGGATGTCGCTGGCCTCTCCCACAACTCCTTTTTCCATGAGTTTGCGAACCTCTTTTGGGCCAAACCCCGCTTCGCGCAAGATGCGGGTCTTGCGTAGGAGTTGCTCCTTGGTGTAATTGCCAAGCCCTGCGGTTTTGCCGTTTTTTCCCACTTCTCCCGTTCCCACGAGATGGGCCTTTTCAACGGCTTCTCTTTGCCCGGGAGTGAGGATTCTTTCGAGGGTCGTCTGGGCCATACCGACCCTGGATGCCCCATTCTGACCCTGAGTATTCTTAAGAAATTCATCAAAGACATTCTCGATGGGGCTTGCTTTTTGCCCCGCCAATCGGCGCACGGCATCCGTGACTGTCTCACCATTCGTCAACGTTTTTGCAATTCTCTTCTCAATTTGTTTTTTCATTTCGGGGTTATTAAATAATCCCAAAAGTCGTCTCTTCTGGTCGAGTGTGGGGCCCATAGAGAAAAAGTTATCGAGGTCTTCTAGGGTCGGTCGTAACCTATGGTTGGGAGGCAAATTGTGATTCTTTAACACTTTTTGGGCCCCTTCGATAAGAGTTAAAAAATCTTTGGGATCTTCCGCTCGCACCGTTTGAACCCGTATCTTGCCCATCAATGAATCGAGGACATCGTTTTCAAGTCCACTCAGTGTCCGTTGGTTTAATCGCAAGCGCGCCCCGATGGGTTCTCCGAGAAGTTCTAAGAGTTCGGCCGTTTGTTTTGCCGTGGGAGCATTGGCAAAGAAATTATCAATCTTACCCGGGCTCAGAAGTTCAATGGCATTTTCCCTCGCTCCAAGCTTGACGACACCCTTGAGGGAACCCAAAAACTCATCGGGGCTTTTGGTCAAAAAAAGATGAGATTGGAGCAGATCAACGACCTGCTCAATGCGGGCCTTGCCGACAGCGGTGGTATCGCTCCCCTTAAACCATTGCAATAACTCAAAAATTTTATCGCCGCCGGGGTTTTTCTTTAAAAAATCTTCGACTACGAGGGGAGTCAGTTGCTTGGCCACCCATTCTCTTCCCTTGCTTTTTTGTGCCGCTTTTGCCCAATTCAAGAGTTCATCGGCCGTTTGGGGTTGAGGGAGTATCTTGGCCCCTTCGAGATAGACGAGAACATTGTCGTGATGCTTTGTGGATTTTGTTGCCGTTGCAAACTGGGATTTTTGCCTCGTATTTGGCCTTGTCGCAAAAAACCGCCTTATGCCGGAGGTGTCGAGCATATATTCAACGCCTTGGCTTCCGGCGACCTCGCGTACCCCCTTTATCAAGGCCAAAGAGTCATCAGAGCTTTTTGTTAAAAAGACATCCGAAGCGACGTTGTCTAGTATTTCCTTATACGCTGCTCGGCCCTCGGCACCGGTAGGTATCGTTGAAAAACTCTCTCCCACCATCTTCTTAAATGATTGGAGTAATCTCAGTGATTGCTCCGGAGTCGGTCGCCGATTGCTTTGCAGGGAATAAAAACGCTCGATATGTTTGGGTTCCAGTATATGTGCTTTCCAAAACGTCTTTCCCTTGCCAATTTCTTCGAGGCCCTGTAAAAAGGCCTCCCGATTCGGGGCCTCCGACAATCTCGTCTTGAGGGTATCGACAACTTTTCTTATGAGTTCGGGTTCGCTCACCTCGTCTAGAAGTTGAACGAGTTCCCCGGTTTTTGCTCGTCCGACGACTCCCGCCTCCATGAGTTGGCGAACCTCTTTCTGGTTAAACCCCGCCTCTCTTAGGATTCTCGCTTTTTGTTGCAACTGGGCCTGAGTGTAATTGCCAATTCCCGCTTCTTTGCCGTTTTTCCCCACTTCTTTGGCGCCGACTTTGTGGGCCTTTTCCACAGCTGCCCTCTGGGGCCTATTCAAACTTCGCCCCAGGGTATTTTCGGCGGCCTTTCCTCTGCCAAGAAACATAGCGCTGTATTCAATGGGATTGAGCCCGGAGATGACTTGGTTTGAATGAGGAGAGGGCTTCCCCGTTTGGAGAACTCGACGAGTTTCGCTTTGAAAACGACCCGTTACCGCAAGGGCCCGATCCGTATCATCGAATACAGCATTGATGGTGGGCTTCCTCATGATCCTTTTTAACTCCCGGAGTTCATCTTTACTGAGCGCACCTTTGACGGCCTTTAGCCTGGGCAGCCTGGAAAAATTTCTTGAGACTTTGGGAAGGGAACTCAAAAGGATCGCTTGGGTTTCAGGTGGAACTGATGCGATAAAATTGAACAGTTGCTTCACCCTATAATCGGGATATCGTTCGCTCAACTTTTCAAAGGCCTTTGCCTTTTGTTGATTCATCAAAATCCGTTGGAGTAGTTTTTCCCGTGCCTTTTGCGTTGGCGTGACTTTTTCGATTGCCTTGGGATTGCGGGCCGCCCTTCGACTTGCCACGGCCCTAGCTGCAACTTGCCCTCCCTTTTTGGCAACTCCCACGGGAGCGAGGGCCACATCTGTGGCCAAAAAGCCCAGAACGGCGAGACCACTGGACCAGTAGGCACCTTCGGTAGCCTTTTTCCAAGTTTCCCTTATCTCTTCGATGCTCTTGTCATCACCGAGATCGGCGAGATAGGCGTTGAGCATGGCCTCTTTTATCTTTCGGTTCTCGACATGGGCACTTTTATTCCAGCCGTAGTCGATGCCGGCAAAACCAAGACCTGTGGCGAAACCGATCCCCAAATGGGCAGCGAGGGGGAGTCCTGCACCGGCGGTGGCCACCCCGACTCCGACACCACCTCCAATCGCCACGATGTAACTCGCTCCCTTGGCCACCTTGAGTCCCCTTCGCCTCTTGGCCATATTTTGGCCCACACGGCAAACGGTGTCTGCGTAGTCGGGGTTTTCCGCAAGG
The DNA here is from genome assembly GCA_026713835.1 of Bacteriovoracales bacterium. Classification (GTDB taxonomy): domain Bacteria; phylum Bdellovibrionota; class Bacteriovoracia; order Bacteriovoracales; family Bacteriovoracaceae; genus JAPONP01. The sequence goes on along the minus strand of JAPONP010000021.1, from coordinate 13,233 downwards.
GTTTGCCCCACCAAGGCGGGACTTGAGGCCATGAGATGGGCAATGTTGTCTCTATTGGCATGAACCGTTCGGTCGTTTCTTCTTCTGATTAAATCTTGTATCTGTTCTTTGGTTTTGGAAAAATACTCGTCTTTTGCTTTTGCAAGAACCTTTCGGTCGTTGATGGGAGAGAGAGGGGCAAAGTCATCGACGCTTTTAAGACTTCCCTCGATAAATCCGCCAAAACCCAACCACTTGGGGGCCAGTTCCTCCAGTGCCTCCATCCCGCTCGCCTTTTTGATGGTATCCATTTGAAAAAGTCCATTCGTTCTAGCGCCGAGCTGTGAAAATTTTGCGTAGTACTTATCCAAAACGGCCTTCTTGAGATCGAGAAGCTCTTTTTTTCTCGCCCCATGCCTTCGCCCAAGTTCCTGTGGCGTCTCATGGGCCGTTTTCCTATCCTTATCTTCTTCTTTCCACTTGTTTTCGATGGATTTTTTCTGCTCGTTGTATTGGCCGAGGATACCGTTCAATTCCCCAATGTGTTGGTTGAGATCACTCATCACCTGCCGAGTACTCAGGGGGGCCACGGAGGAAGCATCGATTTGCTTTTTGAGATCACCCAAAAGTTTCTTGTCATCATCGCTGCAGATATTTTTTTCCTTACGATAAGTGATCCCCAGGGGCAGTTTCGTTTTTTTCTGTCCTCGGCAAAGGGACGTCACCGTTTCCTTATCCGGATGCCTAAGTTCCTTGGCAAAAATGGCCCTCGCTCTCAAGCTCCCGGCAATAAAATTTCTCAAGAGGTGTTCCTCTAGTTGGGCCTCGGGCACTTTGCTAAAAGCGCTCAAGTCTCCAACGGAGGGAGTATTTTTTTGGGCACAATCCGAATCACAAGAGGCCACATCGTCTTCGCTCACATTGGCGGAAATTCTATCCAAGGTGTTCCCCAAATCCTTTCCCGTCCAAAAGGCGGCCCCACCCCGACAAGACTGGAAACTGCGATGGATTTGCATAAACTTTTTGAGCGCGCCGTACTGTTTCCCAAGGGGAGTTGCAAGAAATTGGGCGCTATCGACTCGATCGCCTAAGGCCCGTTCGGTCTTTTTGAGCAAGTCATCCATGGCCTTTGTGTTGTCCTCGTATTGGCCGACGATGGAGCAATCCGGGCCCTCGCAAACTTTCGTTGGCATGAGAACTTCGAGGTTTTCATGAAACGGCGTAAGTTTTTCATAGTCCGATAACAACTTCGAGTCGTCGGCAAACGAAACCGACGAAAAAGAGAACAAACACAAATTGAAAATAACGAGTAATGCCTTCATCGCAAAAACCTCCTATGGTGGCAACTTAATCGGTCTTTTTAATCCATATCCTTAATTAAAAAATAACGCTTCGCCCCCCCTAAGCACCTGAAATCATAAGGGGAAAAAGGGAGGATTCATTTCATTGCTGCGATGAAAAACAGAAAGAACCCATCCATTGGGGTCAGGATTTACTTGTGGAACGTCAACGTCACTATGAATTGATTTCAAATAATTCTTTGATCCCTTGATGCCACGGTAAACACTGAATTTGATCTATCCTATAGGATTCCGGGCCACGATACCAAACGTATCGTGTACTTTTGGGAAAATCCGAAGCCAGCCGTTTTAAAGTTTTGAGATGCTCCTCTTTGATATCTAAAGAAGATTTGATTTCTATAAGAATCGGAGCAGTTCTGGGTTTTTCTACGATAAGATCTATTTCCACACCGGCTTGGGTTTTGAGATAGGAAAGTTTCCATTTTTTTTCTAAATAGGCGGTCATTTTTAAGACTTCGTTGATAATAAATGTTTCAAATAAATTTCCGTATTCAAAAGTAGAAGGATGCAAACTTTCTTGTGCCATCATTTGCAAGGCCCTCAAAACCCCCGTGTCAAAAAAATAAAATTTACTTTTCCGCTCTTGGCGTTTGCGTATGGAGGAGTGATAGGGAGGGAGAAAAGCGCCGAGAAGGGTATCGGATAATATCTGGAAATGCTTTTGAGCTTGAGAGGCTCCTAGACCTGCATCTCTTTCGATTTTGGAAAAATTGATGATGTTTCCATTGGATTGGGCCGACACGGATAAAAATCTTTGAAAGGGATCCAATTTGCGAACGATTTGTTCTGAAGCGATTTCCTCTTTGAGGTAGGTATCGACGTAAGCATAAAGACCCCGTACGGTATCTTTATCGCTCATGGGGGATGCCCAAAATCGAGGGAGAAGTCCGAATTTAAGGGCCCGATCCAGATTAAATTTTTTTTCTAGCTCCATAAAGGAAAAGGGGAAAAGGTAAAAGGGGAGGGCCCGTCCTCCCAAGAGATTGGCGTGGCCCCTTTTTAACTTTCTGGCACTAGAGCCGGAAAGGGCGAATTTGGCAGAGGTTTCCTCCATCATCTTATGAACGATATCGAGTAGTTTTGGATTTTTTTGAATTTCATCGATAACGATCCACGGAGGTTTTTTGGCATCCCACATATCCATGAGAAGTGAGGGTCTTTGGGAGAGTTGATATTGGATTTGGGCATCGAGAAGGTCAATCCATAAAATATCGCCTTTGGTTTGAAGTTCTTTAAAGTGAGTTTTTAAGAGGGTTGATTTACCGGAGTTTCTAGGCCCAAAGAGAAAAAAGCTCTGTTCTTTGGTGAGGTCGATCATTCTATCGAGAGGATTCTTTATCATGAGCTTAAATTGTCGTGCATTTTAAGCTCAAAGTAAAGGGGGATAAATATATTTTACTTAGCAGTCGATCTGGACATGATCTCCATGACCAATTTGGCGATCCTTTCGGGATGTTCCAAGGGGGCCATGTGGCCCCCGTCGTAGGGGAATAACCAGAGGGGGGAGATGGCCTTTTTAAACCAGCGAAGATCATCTCTTTTATAGGAGAGTAGGGATTTGGCGTAGAGGATGGTGGTGGGCTTCATCTTTGACATCTTGGGAAGAAAAAAACAGGGCATGGTATCGAAGATGCCGCTTTCGAGTTCTCGGGGAATGAAAAGCCCCAGCTCATCCCCTTCTTTTTCTTTGACAAGTCCTGCTTGGGCATAATCTTGAAGGCATCTCGGATCGAAATTTTTAAACAGAGGTCTTTTTTGAAAATAGGCGACGGCTTCCTCGGTGGATGGAAAGGAGTTTCTTCTTCTCTTGGCCCACCTTGGAAGGGGGAAGAGAAGATGGTGGAGGTTTATAAGTCGCAAGAGTCCGATGGGCCATCTTTTGCCGGGCCCAAAAAGGGGGGGTTCGATAACGACGACTTTGTCAAAAAGATCGGGCCTTTGGGCACAGGCAAAAAGAGAGACGGCCCCTCCAAAGGAATGGCCTAACGCCGTGACGGGAGAGGAAAAATTTTTTTCTACAAAGTCGATGAGTTCCCGGGCCGATGAGTGCCAATTGCGATCGATGGGGTAGGTGCTTTTTCCATAGGCTTCGATGTATTTGATATGAAATCCATCAAAGTATTCAAAAAATGTTTTGTATGATTTGGCCGGAAAACCGTTGGCGTGGGAAAAGACGATATTTTTTTTTGCGGTCATGATTAGTGTTTGGGAGAACGACCGCCAAAGTCGTGGCCTGAATAGATGATTCGATCGTTCATTTCGTGGTCGTATTCATGGATATCGTCCATATTGGCGATGGATCGAAAGATACTTTGGCAGTTGTAGCAGATGGCAATTTTACCCAGTTTTTTAAACAAAAGGAGATCGAGAAGATAGAGGGCGACAAAGCTAAGACCGTAGGTCCATATAGAGGTGATGGCGGCCACGATAAAAAGGGTGACTCCGATCTTTCGGTTGAAATCCTTTTGGGCATAAAAATCTTTTCTTCCACAGGCCGGGCATTGGGAAAGCCTGCCGTCCTCATGCTCTTGGGTAAAAGTCACCGAGATAGGGTGGGAGCAGATTTGGCATTTGGCCGTATCGGCATTTCGGTCGGGGTGGATATGGATGGCCGAGCCACACTCCGAGCAGGTCAACGTCATCTCCATTGGAGAACTCATAGCATGAGTCCGTCTTGATAAAATAAAAAGGCGGAAATGGTTTCACCCACAAAGACAAAAAAGGTCATGACATAAAAGATTCCCGTGGCACTTTGAAGGGATCTCATCTTGACGAGCCTCCAGGCAAAATAGCTTAGGACAATGGTGATAACATATCCCCAGATCACCCTCATGGCAACGACGACCAACTGGAGAGAGGCCCCGGAAATCCCCATGCTCGCAGTGGCTTCCGGGCCTGGAAGAACCTGCATTTGAAAGTGATCCCAAAGTCCCAGGGCGATTTTAAGGCCTGCGATGAACCAGATCATTTTAAGCCCTTGTAATAGGGGTCTTTCACTCAGTTTGGGCGTGACCAAATACCAATGCCCCAAAATCATGGTCAAGGTCACGCTTCCAAGAAAAAGCATGGATGAGATGAGATAGAGGTAGTTCATCCCATTCTTTTGGGCAAAGAGGAAAGAGATGAGGGCCAAGGCGACGATCTTAGTGGCGTAAAAAACCCACATCAAAGGCCCTCTTCGGTCTTTGTGGAGGTAAAAAAGGGAAAGCAATATCCCAAAGGCCAAAAAGTAGAGGCCCGAATGGATGGAGAGCATTTCATGATAGGGCAGGTGGAGGGCGAAGGAGAGGGAAAGGGCCCCTCCCATAACGGCGAGGATGACCTTGTAGAAACCCACTCCCGTCTTGGCCGTGTCGGCCAAAGGGGAAAAAAGACCGAGGCCCAGTGCAAGGCACAGAAGAAAGTGTTGGGCCATTTGGAGACTCAATCCCATATCATCGCCTCCCCTCCCTCTATATTTTGTACCGTTTGAATCCAGGTCAAAACGTCGTCAATAATCTTTTTATTGGGGACAAAAGTTTTGGCCATGATTTTTTCTGCTCCCTCTCCCTTGCGGAATCGAATCCAATGCCCGGTTTTAAGAAGGTTTTGATCTCCATAAATCAAAAAAACGTGGAGGATGATATCGACTTTTTCTCTTTCAACCTTGTAATGGCCAAAAAATTTGATGCGTTTTTCTCCCGAGATATCGATTCCCACTTCCTCTTGAATTTCTCTTACGAGGGCCTCCAAAACGCTCTCCCCTTTTTCTATTTTTCCTCCGGGAAATTCCAAGAGCCCATTAAATGATGAGTCCCCTTCGTCGTGGTCATCTCTAATCTGCATCCATAGAGAGATTCCCTCAGAATCTTGGAGATCCCAAAAAATACCGATGGAGACGGGAACGATTTTTTTTGTCATGGCATCCTTCCTTTCTTCTTTTCACTACCCCAGAAACACCCCCCTTTCAAGGAATGGATTGACGGACGGGAGGGAATCAAAGAGACTATGGCCATGAATTTCAATATGCGTCATAAAAGCGAGGAAAGAGCGGCCCTCTTTTTGATAGCAGCCCTGGTTCTTTCGAGACTGATCCCCCATCCCCCCAATTTCACACCGGTTTTAAGCATGGCCTTATTCTGCGGTAGCTTTTTTGAAAGTCGCTTCAAATCATTGGCCGTTTTCGTTCTTGGGCTGATCTTGAGCAATATCATCCTGGGCCTTGAGCCGATTTCTTGGGTCGTGGTTTTTATTTTAATCCCCATCACCTTGCTTGGGCGACACCTCAAATCCGGGTCCACGAAAAAGGGCCGGGGGTGGGCGGCCACTTCCATCGCAAGTGCGTGCTTTTTCTTTGTTTTGAGCAATTTTTTTGTTTGGATTCAAGGGGAGCTTTACCCCCCTACTTTCAGGGGACTTTTGGAATGTTATGTGATGGCCATTCCCTTTTTTGGGAATACGCTTCTTTCCACTCTGATCTATTCCCTCGTTCTCTTCGAGGGGCAGGGTTTGATCTTGAGATGGTCTTTAAAAAGACATGGTGAGCATTAAGAGCCTATCCTAAAAGTTTTCACTCACGTTCATCTTTTCCGTTATTTTGAAATCAAAATACCCGGAAGGAATCTTGGGCGAGGGGTTGATAGCGGTGATCTTGTATCGCTCCGTTGAGTTTTCCGTTTTGATGATAAGGGACTTGATTTGATTAAAGTCGTCAGTCTTTGAATGATTCATTTCGACTTTGACGAACTCAATTTGATACCTTTTCCGACTCTTTTGATGGAAGGTGAGGGTGAGGACATTGGCCTTTTTTGAAACTTTGTATATCTTGTTTGATTCGGGCCCTTTCCTAAGCCATGTAAAAATTTTGGTGATGGGAATTTCTCTTGGATTTAAGATGGTCACTTCCCCTTTTTCCTTGCGAGGATCGAGAGGGGCCGAATAGAGCCATGCCTTTTGACCGTTACTTATATACATGGTTTTGAAAGGACGATCTTGCTCGATGCGAATTTTATTGGGGTATTGGTAGATCATCTTTCCCTTGGATTCCTTTTTCTTTTTCAAGATCGATTGCAATTCTTTGGTGAATGTAATCTCAAAGCGGGAGGGTAAAAACGTTTTGGCCGCACTCGAAGTGGATGATAGGGATGCAAGGGAAAAGGTCACAAGAAAGATTGTCTTTTTTGTAGTGAGCATTTTACCGACTATTGAAGTTGAACTGAAACGGCCGAAGAGATTCCCGGCTCTTGCATGGTGATCCCATAGAGAGTGTCATTAAATTCCATGGTTTTTTTGTTATGGGTGATGAGGATAAATTGGGATTGGTCGCTCATCTCTTTTAGAAGTTCGTTAAAGCGTCCGATATTGGCATCATCGAGTGGAGCGTCCACTTCATCGAGTAAGCAAAAAGGTGATGGTTTGACGAGAAAGATGGAAAAGATAAGTCCTACGGCCGTTAGGGCCTTCTCCCCTCCACTCATAAGGTTGATATTTTGCATCTTTTTTCCCGGAGGACTGGCCATGATATCGATGCCGCACTCAGGGTCGTCCAGATCACCTACGGTTTTGAGTTTGGCATCTCCTCCGCCAAAGATAATGGGAAAGACCTTTTCAAAACGGTCATTGACATCATCGAAGGCTTGTTTAAATCGTTTCTTTGATTTTTCATCGATAAGAGAAATGGCGTTTTCGAGATCCGATAAGGAGGTTTTAAGCTCTCCTTCTTGAGCCTTCAAAAAGTCGTGGCGAACCTTTTGTCGGTCGTAGTCTTCAATGGCCTTCCAATTGATCTCGCCAATCCTTCCAAGGGCCTGCTTGTATCGCTTGAGCTTTTCTTTTTGTTCTTTTAAATCTTGTCCATAGCGTTGGCGAAACTCGAAAGGAACCTTTTTGATGCGGGTTCGTTGTGTCTCTTGATTTTCGTCTTCACTTTCAGTCTCCATATAATACATGGTCGAAACGTCGGCAAGACCTTCGAGATCAATGGATCCGAGTTCGAGGAAGGAAGCCAATCCCTCTCTCAAGTCCACTTGATATTTTTCAAAAATGTTTCGTACGATATGCTCTTCATCGATAACGGCTTGATCCCTCTTGGCGGCTTTGGTGATGGTATTTTTTTCATCTTTAGAGATATCTTGAGAGAGCTTCTTGACCTCATCTTCTCTGTCTTGCATGGTGATGAGAAGCTCGGAGAGTCGATCTTTCATTTCGCTTAACTTTGACTCTTTCTCTTTGAGGAGGTTGGCGTCGGTCCCGGTACGCTCTTGAAGCTCTGTTGCCGTTTCCTCAAGTCCTTTGAGGGATTCTTCATACTTTGCTATAACCCCATCGTTTTCTTGGAGCTTTTCTAGGCTTTGGGTCATTTGCCTCTCTGTATCGTGGAGTTGTTGCTTGAGAGAACTTACGCGGTCTTCAAAGTTTTTTAATTCGATTTGCTTGGTGAGAAATTCCTCTTGAATAGAGGTGTATTTTTCTTTAAGACCGTGAACTTCTGCGGTGGTTTCGGCGATGATATTTTTCTTTTGATCGACGATTTCTTTAAGTTCTTCCAATCTTTTACTGAGCTTTTCTTCTCGTTCCAACATCTCAAGGCGCTCTTTAGAGATATCCTGCGTTCTCTTTTCAAGAATTTTGGTTCTCGAATCCTTTGAACCTAAATGACTCAGTTTGGTTTTGAGAGTGGCATTGGCAGCGGATAATTTGATTTTTTCTTCTAAGAGTTGGGTTTCTCTATTTTCTTTATCTTGAGTGATTTTCTTTTCTTGTTCATTTAACTCAAGGGTGGTTTTTCGTTTTTCTTCCAACTCTTTGGTCATCAATGCCGTTTCCTTCCTAAGGCATTGGATGAGATGGTTTCTTGCGATGATCGTTTGATCGTCACCGTCTTGGCCAAAGCTACGCACTTTGAGAGCATTTCCAAGATTTTCGACGACTCTTTTCCCATCGCCGGAAACGATGACCGCAAAATGGGTTTCTTTTAAAGATTCCAAGGAATTTTCATCCAATCGATCGACGATGAAGATTCCCTCCAAAAGGGCTTCGATCTTCTCCTTTTGGATTGTGGAGGCTTCTTTGGAGATGACGATGGATTCCAAGAGGGGGCGGGCGTTGGGAAGGGTCGAAAAACGTTGGGTTTTTGAGACCAAAAAATCCGCACTCAATTTCTTTTTTTCAGGCCATTCAAAAAGATGAGACTCGCAAGTTTTGGTTTCCGTTACGATGGAGTTGAGGCGAGTGGCCAATGCGGCCTGAACGGCGCAAGTATCCTTTTCATCACAATCGATAAGTTTGCCAAAAAGAGAACATTCATTTTGAAAATTTTTAAGAAATTCTTGAACTCCCTCTTTTTGATCTTCATGGGCGTCGTTAAGGGCTTCGAGGGATTCGAGTTGTGATTCCTTTTTGAGAAGATCTTTTGTGAGGAGGTGATCTTTTTTTGAAAGTTCCCTTTTTTGATCGGATACTTTCTTGGCTTGAGAGACCAAACGATGAAGTTCGTCCTCCAACGTCTTGACCTTTTTCTTAGCCTCACTTGCGGCATCGCGATCATGGGCCAGTTCTTTTGAAACGCTAGACGATGTTTCCTCGATGTCCTCCTTCTCGACGGAGATATCTTCAAGGGTCTGGGCCAGTTCTTCTAACTTGGAATTTGTTTTAACGAGTTTTCGTTCCGTCTCGAAATGATCGTTTTTGTCGCCATCTAGTTCAGAGTAGAGATCGCTCAGGGTCTTTTCCTTGAGGTCGAGTTCCTCTTTCATCTCTTGGGCCTTTGCCTTGAGTGCCGGATATTCGTTTTGATCGTTTTCGCAGGCTTTCAAAAGCTCAAGTCGTTCGGTTAAATCCTTTAACTTCTCCTTCCTCTCCTTCGTTTCCTCCAATATATGGGCGTTTTCTTTGACTTTCATTTCGATAAAAGAGATTTTTTCCGTTTGGGCGGCCCTCATGGAATTGAGTCTTTCTTCGTTTCTGGCAAGAAGTTGGGATTCTTTATTGAGTTTTTGTCTTTCAGCTTCGATCTCGTCCGTCAGTTGCGTTCTTTGCAGCCTCTCCTTTTCCAGGTTGATCTCGAAGGATTCCTTTTGGGCCGTCATTTGCGCTATTTTGATCTCCTTATCCCGAACAAAACGGTTCAACTCCGTAAAGTTTTTCAAAAGATTAAATTCGAGATGGGAATTGATGACGAGTTCTCCCTTCTCCACCTTTTTCTTGAGAGATCTTGCCTTTTTGGCCTTTTCCGCTTGGCCCTCTAGGAGCTTCATATTTTTACCGATTTCGGTTTGTAAATCTTTAAGACGGCTTAGGTTGAGATTGGTTTGTTCGATCTTTCTAAGGGATTCGGTCTTTCTGCGCTTAAACTTGGTGATCCCCGCAACCTCTTCGATCATCGACCTTCTCTCTTCGGGACGGGATTGCACCAACCTGTTGATCTCTCCTTGGGCGATGACGGAATAGGATTTGGCACCGGCCCCCGTATCCATAAAAATCTCTTGAATATCTCTCAAGCGGGCCGGAAGGGTATTGATTCGATACTCGGAATCCCCGTTGCGATAGAGCTTTCTTGAAATTTGAATCTCTCTAGGGGACGTGACCTTTTTGCCGATATGGATATGCTTTTCATTGGTGTTTTCCAAAACGAGGATCACCTCGGCGAAGGCCCCGGGGCCGTGGGATGAAGAGCCCGCAAAGATGAGATCCTTCATGGACTTGCCTCTTAGGTGTTTGGCCGACTGCTCGCCCATGACCCAAAAGAGGGCATCCACGATATTGGATTTTCCGCACCCGTTGGGGCCCACGATACCCGTGACGCCGTCGTTGAAATAGACGGATGTCTTGTCTTTAAAAGACTTAAATCCTTGAAGAATGAGTTTTTTTAGTCTCAAGTCGAAATCCTCCAGGATGCCCTTCTCCAATCAGTATAATGCCTGAAAAACCGGTTGGCACTATGAAAAGGGCGTAGGCGTAGGGGTTTTTGGTGAAAAAAGGGTCTCCGTGAGGCCTGGGTAGGGGTTATTGAGGGGGCAATTTTGAAAGGTAGGTCGCCACGTCCTTAAAGTCGCTTTCCGTGAGGTTTCTAAGATACGGCTCCATCTTCTTGTTGACCCTCTCTCGCTTTTTGAACTTCACCAAAGAGGAGTAGATGTACCAATCGTGTTGGGCGGCCAATTTGGGGGCCTTTTGGGAGGTTTTGCCCTCCCCCTTTTTGCCGTGGCAGGTGATGCATTTGCCCTTCTTAAAATAGACCTCATACCCGTTTTTAAGCTCCGGGGTGTCTAGGACGAGGGTTGGTTTTTTGGCCAAAGCGAGGGCCTTGGCTTCGGCCTCTTTGGCGGCCAAGGCCTTCCGGCGTTTTTTTTCCTCTAGGAGCATCCTCTTTTTCTCTTGGGCCTTAAAGGTTTCGTTATTGACGGGAAGGTTTTGATAGCGGCCTAGGGTGAGGACGAGGGCAAAGGAAATGAGGGTGGCCAAGAAGAAGATAAGTTTTACCATCTCCAAATAGTTACACTACTTGGGCCAAAAGGTCACGACCTGTGCGCCGCGTCTTTTTGAAACACCCCTTCAAATATCTTTTCGACCTTTCCACAAAGATAGACTTCCTCCCGGGACTTCACCTCCACGCAAAGCTCTCCTCCGGGAGCGCGAAAACGATAGGTCTTTTGACGATCTCCCGCTAAATAAAGGGCCAAGGCACAGGCCACGGTTCCCGTTCCACAGGCCAGGGTCTCCTCCTCAACCCCCCTTTCAAAAGTTCGGATAGAGATGTGATCCCCCTTCTTTTCAAAGAAGTTGCAGTTGGTTCCCCGAGGGAATCTTTCGTCGTGCCTCACCCTCTTTCCCTCTCCTGCGACATCGTAGGACTCCAAGTTTTCCACTTCATAAACGCAGTGGGGGACGCCGATGTTGATATAAGTACTCAACTTCGCTTTGACCAAGTCACTGACATCGATGCTTCCCTCATCACCTATTTCAGTCATGCGAACTTTGACGAAATCATCGCAAACCGTGGAAAAATAGGTGCCCTCCTTGGTTTCAAAGACGTAGTTTTCCTTGGCGTTGCGGTTTTTTTCGTGATGGAAAAAGGAAATGGCCCTGGCCCCATTTCCACACATCTCCACTTCAAAGCCGTCCGCATTGAAATACTGCATACGAAAATCGATCCCGGAAGCACCGGGATGGAGGACCATAAGCCCGTCGGCCCCGATGCCCGTCTTGCGCCGACAAAGTTTTTGAATCTCGCTTACGTCAAAGTGAAGAGGTTCGGCAAAGCCGTCGATAACGATAAAATCGTTTCCCGTTGCGGCCATTTTCCAAAAGGGTATCTCCATGGGCCTTTCCTTTCTTCCTTTACTTTTGGGGTCCAAAGGGGGTCAGTCTCAAAAGGCTTCCCTCATCGGTGGAGACGTAGATAAAACCATCGGGTCCTTCCTCCACATCCCTAACCCTCATTTCCAAGGATTTCAAGAGGCGATTTTCAAAAGTAACCCTCCCTTTGGAAATGGCCAGATGCCCCAGATGGTTATAGGCCAATGAACCCAAAAAAAGATGCCCTCGCCATTTGGGGAAGAGTTTTCCCGAGTAAAAGAGCATCCCCGACGGGGCGATGGAAGGGGTGTACTGCTTGAGAGGGGACACCATGCCCGGTTTGGACGTTCCCTCTCCCACCCGAATCGGTCCCCAGTATTCTTTGCCGTAACTGACCACGGGCCATCCGTAATTGGCCCCCCTTTTGATGATGTTGATTTCATCTCCTCCCCGAGGCCCGTGTTCGTGGGACCAAAGTTTGCCGGTAACGGGGTGAAAGCTAAGACCTTGGGGGTTGCGATGACCGTAGCTATAGAGGGTTTTGCGGGCCTTGGGCGTGGAAAAGAAGGGGTTGTCCGGGGGCACCTTTCCGTCCAATTTGAGGCGGTGGATTTTGCCCCGATCGTCGTCTAGTTTTTGGGCCGATGCCCTTTCTCCTCGATCTCCTATGGAAAAGAAGAGATCATCTCCCCGAATGGCCATGCGAGAGCCAAAATGGCGATGGGAAGAGGAAGCCGGCCCGGCCCGAAAGAGAACTTTAAAGTTTTTAAGACGCCGATCTTGGACGCCGGCCAGGGCCAAAACCGTCGTGAATTTGCCCTTTTTTGTCTCCTCGGAATAGGTGAGAAAAATCCGCCTATTTTTGGAAAAGCGAGGATGGGTCTTGATATCGAGAAGCCCACCTTGGCCGTGAACGGCAATTTTGGCATGGGAGTTAAGCCCTCGAATCGCTACGAGTTTTCGGCTTTGGACATCGAAAAGATAAAGGCCCCCCGCCCTTTCCGTAAAGATCATCTCATTCTTGGAGATAAATTCCATCCCCCAAATCACTCCCCGATCCTTCAATATCTCGTGGGCGCGAAAACGATGCCCACGGCTTTCAAAGGGGCCGTGGACTTTGGCCCGGGTCAAAGACGTGGGGAGGGAAAAGGAGACGGCGGCGATGAGAAGGTATCCGAGTGGGTTCATATACAGGTTCTTAGTTTAAAGGTATCATTTGGGGATGGCAAAAAGCAGTTATGGTTTGTGTTGAGACGAGGACAAGAAGATGGGAGAAGGTCAGACCATTCTTATCGTCAAAAACCGAGGCCTTGGGGATGCCATTATCACCTTGGGTGCTTGCGCCTATATGAGAGAACTTTTCCCCAAAGCTCGCTTGGTTTTGGGGACTCCAAGCTGGGTGGCCCCCCTCTTTAAGGGTGTTTCCACCGTTTGTGATGAGATTTTTCCAATCGAACTCAAAACCTTAAGGGATGGAATCGATTTATGGCAGAAAGTGAGGGCGCTTTCCCCGGATTTGGTTCACGAATGTCATCAGTCCGGAAGGACGGGAAAGTTTTTCAAACTCTTTAGCTTCTTTCATGGCGCAGACTACTCTTTTTATAACCACCATTTCGGT
>JAPONP010000020.1 GCA_026713835.1 Bacteriovoracales bacterium | reverse complement strand
TCCCTCTCAACTCATGGAAAACTGGGCCTTTGAGAAGGAGTGTTTGGATATCTTTGCCAAGCATTACAAGACGAAAGAGACCATACCGAGATCCCTGCTCAAAAAGATTAAGGAGTCCCAATCCTTTTTTGAAGGCCATGCGACCGTAAGACAGTTGGGCTTTGCTACCTTGGATATGTTTCTTCACACCATGAACCCGGACGATCTCGACGATATTTTGGAAACCGAGGCTCAAGTGATGAAAGAGTTTGATCTCTTCGGCCATCGCCCGCCAAAGGCCTGTATGTCCACGACCTTTGGCCATATTTTTAACGGTGGCTATGCGGCCGGTTACTATAGTTATAAATGGGCCGAGGTTCTCGATGCGGATGCTTTTGAACTCTTCCAAGAAAAGGGGATTTTCGATACCCAAACGGCGGCGAGTTTTAGGGAGCATATTCTTTCAAAGGGAGGCTCTGAACACCCCATGACCCTTTACAAGAGGTTTCGAGGGCGAGGGCCCACTCTTTCGGCCCTACTCAAGCGCAGCGGTCTCGAAACCTAGCGCTCCATTACCCTCTATAGACTATAGGGATTCGCCGGAGGGAACGGGCAGGGTTTCCTTTGTCTCGATCTTGGGGAGAATTTCGGGAGGAGGCGGTGATCGTTTGATTTTACTCTCTATGCTCTCTCCTTTTTTCTCTTCTCTTTTTTCTTTTCTTTCCTCTTTTAGATTTGATTTTGATGAGGGATGGACCTTGGGCCGATAGGGGCCCGAGTTTTCATAGCGGCTTAGGATTTCACCGTTTTTGAGATACTTATTCAAAAGAGCGTAGGCGCAATAGATTTGGCCGTGTTCCGATAGGGGATCTTCTTTTTCTCCTTTGGCAAAGATCAACCCGTCGTCTTCGATAAGCCCTATGAGTTCGTAAGCGGCTTTGCAATAGCTGGATGTTTTGCTTGGGCAAGGCCCACTTTTTCTCAAAACTTTGGGAGAGTAGATCCCGGTTTTAATATGAACCGGAGTGCGGCAGACATCGACATTCCACTCCTTTTTTATCCATATATAAGAAACCGATTTAATTTTGATGTCGCATTTTTTTTTGACAACGCTGAGTTCTTTTGAAAGAAGACCTAGGGGTAAAACATCATGGGCGACTTTGAGCTTAAAGTCATGGCCCAAGCAGTTTGTCACGGATTCTTCCGAGAGATATCCCATGGCCTGAGTGCAAAAAACGGCCAAAAGAATGATCTTTTTCATATTTCTACCTCAAAAATAATGCAAGTCCCATCGTGATAGTGGAAGGGCCCCTTTTTATTGATTTTTGAATGAAGAAAAACTTGATTCATGAGTTCTTCCGATTGAAGTTGCCATTTCATCTTTATTATCCTCAAGAGTTCCTCGGTTTGAAAATCTTTTTCGTAATTTTTTATCATTCCGGGAGAAATGACAAAGAGTTTATCGCCTTCTTTCATTTCAATCGTGGTCGTTTGTCCGGGAGGATTCATTTTGAGAGGGTTCCCATTGATAAAGGAGAGGAAGGGGGCATCCATGAGTATTGTCGATTGGGTCGTATCGATATCCGTTAGCATCATAAACACCGAAAAAGAATCTCCCAATGCCATTTTAAAGTATTGGTAAAAATGGGTGATCTTTTTTATATTATATTGCTTTTCATTTAAAAAAGAGATGGTTTGACTTAACATTTTGGAAAGATCCTTTGAGCTTTCCGTACTCAATAAGAAGCTCAGTTGGTGTTTTTTTGTTCTGGCGATATCCCAAAATTCACTATGATTGGAGTCCCCGGACGCATATTTGCAAAAAGTTTTGAGACGACCAAATTGCAATTGTCTTTGTGGGGTAAGGATGCGATGCAATTGCTTGACCGATTTTAATTGATCTGAAAGATGTTTTGAAACCTCGCTTAATCGTTGTTCAAAGTCTTCAAAATAATCTTGATCCATATCGATTTCAAAAAAGAGGTCGGATATTTTTTTGATCCCTCTTAGTTGGGATGATATGAACCCTGCGGGCCATCGTTCGTCGATAATTCCTTTACATTGATGGGATTCTTTCAAAAAAAGATCGATTTGCTCTGTTTTCTCATCCGGCGGCAAGGACGGCGATAAAACCAAGTAAATGAGGTCATTTTGGTCGATGTGTTTTATTTGCTCTTGAAGATATTTTTTCCCGTTATTTCCGCTCAAAAAAATGATTTGTGGAGATTTAATCCTTTTCCTTTGGCAAAAATCTTGAGTGCTTTGAGACGAATACTCGATGGAAAGCTTTTTAAGTACCGAAGTTATCCTATCAACAAATGGTTTTAGATCGGCAAAAATCCAAGTTGTCATAAGTCCAGCTTCCCTGCTTTTCTTTGATGATAAAGAGAAAATTTAACTATTTCTACAAATTTTCTCATTCCCATCAAGTCATCTTTAAAATAGTCCGAATAGGCCGTCAGGCTTATGGAAAAGAAGCGTTCCAACATTATTGCTTTAGACTCTTTGCTGACGACGACCACATTGCTCAAGATGAGCGAGGAGATCGATCATTTTAAGCGAAAGCATAAAGAGACTTGTGAGATGGCCGCAAGGGCCATTCTCTACGCTTTGGATTTAAAGGATCATTACACATTTGGACATTCCATGAGGGTGGCCTATTTTTGCGTCGAAGCGGGCAAGAGGCTTAGCCTTTTGGAAAAAGATTTGTACGACTTGGAGTTGGCGGCCCTCTTTCACGATATCGGAAAAATTGGAACCCCCGATAAACTCCTCAATAAACCCACTCGACTCGTTGATGAAGAATTCAAAATGATGAAAAAGCATCCCGTACAATCCTATGAAATACTCAGACGGTTTGAAGATTTTGAAAAAGTCGCTCTCTGTGCCAAACACCACCACGAAAGATATGACGGGAAAGGATATCCCGATGGACTGGTGGGCGAGGAAATCCCCCTTTTTTCCCGCATCATCCTCATTGCGGATACCTTCGATGCGGTGACCTCAAGTCGCCCCTATCGAACGGGCCTCTCCCACCATGTGGCCTTTGAAGAGTTGAAGCAGTTTGCGGGAACTCAATTCGATCCCCATCTCGTGGATGTTTTTATCAAGACCTTGACGGAAATAGGTGAGCAGAGGAGCGAGACCTTTGAGCTTTCCATCATCGACGGCAAATTCAAAAAAGAAGCGGCGTAAAAACTTCAGGGTTTTTCTCCATTCGTTTGCCCCGAGAGGGCCCATCGTGATACGTTGTTTTGGCTTCTTTGGGGTTTCGCCTTGTGAGGACGATCCCTAACCCTTAGGTTTTGTCGTCTTTAAGTTCCTTTGTTTTATCGATTCCTTTTGAATTTTTTTGTGACATTTTGAAATAAAAGTGATACTCTCTTGCCGAACAAAAAAGAAGAGAGCAAGGAGATAAAAAGACAATGGAAACGATGAGTATTTTTAATGAAACAAAAGAGTTGGTGGAAAAAGAGAGGGGCTACACCGTAAGAATCTTGAAAAATCTTATGTCTATAGAGCGGAACAAACTCTATAGCGATCTCAAATACCCTTCTCTCCATAAGTATTTGGTGAGGGGGTTAGGTTATTCCGACGCCGAGGCCGTCGTTCGCGCCAATGCGGTCAGGCTTATGCTCAAGTCAAAAAAGGCCGAATCAAAAATTGAGCGGGGTGAACTTAGCCTTAGCAATGCCGCTACAGTCAATAAGGTTTTGCAATCCCAAAGATCTTCTCAAAAACCCTCCCCATCTCTTGTGGACAAGATGGTGGAAGAGGCCTCCACTTCTTCCGCACGGGAGTTTCAAAACTTCGTGGCCAAAGAGTTTAAAAAGGAGCGCCGGGAAACCGTAGTTTTGGGAGAACATATTTTGGTGCAATTTGACCGCTTGAGAAAAAAGTACGGGGATCTTTCCACCCTTGAGCTCATCCAAGTCATGTTGGAGCGAGAGCTTAAAGCGCCCAAAACTCCCTCAAAAAACAATGCGAGTCGGCGTGGACAAATTGGCCCTACGCCAAAAGGACGCACCATCCCCGCTTCCGTCAAAAGAGAAGTTTACGATGGGAAATGCAATCATTGCGGGGTGAGATACGGTCTCGAATACGATCACGTTCGAAAATTTTCCCACGGAGGTAAGAGCAGTGCGGATAATTTACAAATGCTCTGCCGTTCCTGTAATCAAAGGAAAGAGATTATCG
>JAPONP010000019.1 GCA_026713835.1 Bacteriovoracales bacterium | reverse complement strand
CTTTATAAAATGAATGGCTGGGGAGGAGGGACTCGAACCCTCGACACATGGATTAACAGTCCACCGCTCTAACCAACTGAGCTACACCCCAGCAATGAACAGCCTAAACGGCTTTTTTATTGATAAGCCAGACTTTACACCAGCCATTTTCGGAAACTAACTTTCCTTCCTTTCCCGTTGCTCCTACCATTGTACACTTTCCCCAACCCGGATGGGCCTTAACGGGTTTGTAATGTTTGCAATTTTTGCAATTTGGTTTCAATCCGGCCTTGATCTTGCCCACTTTGGCTGAATGTTGGGTGTATTTTTTTTTGTCCAACGCCTTTTTTGGAGGAAGGGTCGTCGTATAACCTTGCCGTGTCACTTTTGAGTCGAGACTGTCGGTGGCCCATGCGGTATTCAATAAAGATGCGAAGAGCTTAGAGGAAAGGGGGAGAGATCCCAATGCAAAGAGAGTGGATTGCAAAAAATGACGTCGATTTCGACCGATTCTGTGATCTTCATTCGTTTTCATAATGACCCTCACGTTTAAGGTTATAGTTTAAACTGGATCAATTTATCATCGAATACTCTCTTTGGTAAAGATTTGATTTTGGTAATCTTTTTGATGGACCTTTTCAAATGGAACGGGTCTAAATAATTTTTATTTTTGGATCATTCGCCCCAATAGCTTCACTTAAGAATTGTCCAAAAATGCTCGACGAGAGGGTAGGAATCATAAGCCGGGATGACGATTTTTTAAGGAAAAACCATGTCCCTTCTCTCAAAAATTATGATGCTGTTTACGCCGGAGCACTTGTCTCAACTTGGAAAGTCCATTCGATCGGAAAAAAGAATCTCTTTAACCCAAATGGCCATGGGAACCCTGGGTCTTGAAAAGGAAACCCCTCTTTTAAAGGAGGAGGGTGAACAGAAGAAGGGGAAAGAAGAAAATGATAAGTGCCGGAAAAAATTGAAAGAAGGTGAAATTTTAACTCTGTACCGAAAAGCAATCCTTGAAAATGAGAAAAAAATCTACGACAAAAATGGTTCAGTCATTACAAATAAAGGTATTCTTCTCAACAAGAAACAATCATAAGATGAGTAGGGCAGCGATTTTATGATTGATCGATTCCTTCGATATTTGAAAAATCCACATGATCAGGTGGAGAAATTCTCAAGCAAGATTGAGGATAAACGCAGGAATCCACCATTGAAACTCCGGCGGGACGATAATTTCCGGAATCCCCCACCCCACCGAAGGGAAAACGTGAACTGGCCCCTACGGTTGAGCGATTGTGGTTAAGGATTCCAACTTCTATATTTGAAGCACAGAGGGAAAAGATAGTATCATTCGAGGTGAAGACGGATGCGGCCAATCCGTAGTCCGGGGCATTGGCAAGGGCAATGGCATCTTCGATCTCTTCGTAGGGTATAAATGTGACGTTGGGGCCAAAGATTTCACTCTTTATAAAATGGCTGCTTTTGTCCGGGTTTTCCATGTAGTGGATCGATGGAGTTATATAATAACCGGGGTATTTTTTTTCGATGGCCTTTCCCCTCATAATTTCTTGAGCCTTTTCCCTCTTGGCCGTGCCCATAAAGGTTAAGTAATTTTCCATGGATTTCTTATCGATAAGGGGCCCCATAAAGGGGGATTTTTCAAATTCAATGGGATGGTCGATGATGATTTTTTTGGTTAAGCGGTGAAAGCTATCGATGAATTGATCGAGTAAGGAGCGGTGGATGGCGACGAGTGAAGTGGATGTACAGCGCTGCCCGGAAGTCAAAAAACATGATTTTAATAGCTCCGAAAGGGCAAATGGGGTGTTGGCGTCCCGATGAACGATTGTCGTGTTTTTTCCACCGAGTTCCAAGGCCACAAGTTTTGAAAGGTCGTGGTGGGTTTGTTGTAAAATTTTTTGTCCGACATCTTTTGAACCGGTAAAAAAGATCCCCTTAATCGCCTTTTCCTGAATGAGACGAGTGGCCGTTTCGCCGCCCCCTTGGATTAAATTGATCGTTCCGGGAGGGAACTCGGATTTCACAAAGCAATCGAAGAGAAGTTGGGCGCTGTACGGAGTTTTTTCGGAGGGTTTAAAGATAATGCTATTACCGGCCAAAAGAGAGCTAAGAATTTGCCCGTTGGCCAAATGGCAAGGGAAATTGAAAGGTCCCAAAATAAGGGTAGGGCCTATGGGACGATAATAAATTTCTCCACGAGTTTTCGGTAAGATATCGGGTAAAGATTGTTTGGCGATTCGTCGAAGGGAATCACCGAGAGTGACATCGACTTTTGAAGCCAGTGCCTGGGCCTCTGTCAGGCTTTCCCAATAGGGCTTGCCCACCTCGAGCGAAATGGCGCGAGCGATTTCTTCCTTTTTGGAGAGTACAATCTCTTTGTAACGATTGAGATATTGAGAGCGCTCTTCAAATGAAAGTGTTTTCCAAGCCTTGAAGCCTTTTTCGGCGGATTGAACGACGGCATCGATATGGTCGAATTCAATGTCGAGTTCCCATAGCTTATGGTTCGTATTGGCGGGAGAAAATTTATCAAATGACTCATGGTCTTTAAATGTTGCCGTTTTCGTTTTTTTGTGGTAGCAACCGTCAAAATAGTCTCCGGCCAATTGATATTCCATTATTTTCCTTTTTCCTTTTTTCTTTTCTCTTTTTTCCTTCTCTACATCGGCGTACAAAAAACCTCGACACCCTCTTCTATATCATACTGGTTTGCCATCGATTGAGAAATAAAAAGTGTGTCCTTATCCAATAATCCCATCATCACGGTACAGCAAAATGCGTAAGCGTTTTTTTTGAGTTCGATGAGGTAGGGGATGGCTTTTTCCATATCATTATCATCTAAATACCTCATTCTAATGAGGCGAGATTTTTTGATGGGCAAAATATCGTACCTTCGACAACGATAATGAGGGCCCCCATCAAAAGGGTCAAATTCTTTCGTGTCATGAAAGCCGATCTTTTCCAACATTGCTTTGACGGGCTTCGTATTCGGTCCGACTTGGCCGATCGCTTCCAAGGCTTCTTTGGGTAAAAGAGCGGTGTAGATTTTATCCCCCCATGGAAAAAGGTTTAAGATAAACTCTTTGTCGGTAAAGCTCAGACGATTCGCTTCATCATAACTCATTCCGGTAAACTTTTCTCCAATGGCTTTCCATAACGGCGGCGTTCCCCCCTCGCTCACGGGAGGAAGAAGCTCGGCATGGATGGTCTCTGTAAAAAATGAAGGATTGATCGCCATGTATAAAAACCTGGCAAAAGATAATTGCTTTCCAAGCCTTTCTTTTCGCCCTCTATAATCGGGGTGTAAAATGAGGGCCCCAATTTCTGAATAGCCGTTAGGCTCGTAGTCAATTTCTAAAAAGTCGTGAGTAAATTCTTTTTTGATGATTGATGAGTATTTTTTTTCTTGAGAGATGCGAAAAAAGAAATGGGGGTTTTGATCCGTTCCGTGTTGTCCATGGATGAGACATGACCCAACGATTTTGGATTTTTTAAAATCCTTTAAGACAAAAAGATAATGGTTTTTAAATCTTTGTGGATTGGGTTTTTTAAAACTTGCTAGAGAATTTTCAATGATGGCCTCCAATCGTTTACGATCGCGAGGAAGATTGAGTAACATCTCAAGGTGGCTTAGCTCGTAAAGCTCACCTAGATCTTCTATGCAGGCATTTCTGATAAAAAACATGGGGTGAGTATCTAGCCGATCACTTCATGAGTGGTTTTTTCGATAATCTGAAAGATATTTTCTATATGTTCTTCGGTGAGGCAAACGGGGAGCAAAAACCGCACTCTTGTGGGATGACTTCCGGCCGAAAATGAAATGATCCCGTTATTAAAAAGGGTTTTGATGTATTGGACAGTCACTTCCTTTGATGCATCTCCCACTTCAAAGGCGATCATCGTGCCGACTCCTCGTGCGGAGCCGAGCTTCCCTTTACAGGGTCCTTCAGAGAGGGCCTTGAGGCGAGAGAGGAAGTTGTGTTCGATCTCTTGCATCCTTCCGGCATCTCCGTAAAAGCCTCCTTCCGTAAGAAACTTGATCGTCTTTGTTCCCATGATGATTCCCGGTAAGCTCCCGTTAAAAGTTCCGGCGATGAGGCCCGGCTTGGGATTAAGCTCCTCGGAATAGAGGACTCCTGCCCCCTGCAAGGCTTTGCCGATGGTCACGACATCAACGTATTTTTCGAGTCCAAACATCTGAAAGGCAAATAGTTCTCTCGTTCGGGTAAATGTTTGTATTTCATCGATCCAAATATAAAGATTTTTATCTTTGGCCCAGTCAAAAACGGCCCGATAGTACTCTTGAGTCCCAAAAATAAACCCGGCTTCTCCTTGAACAAGCTCAAGGGTGATAGCGCAAAATTCATCCCCTTCCTTTTTTAAAAGTTCGTCGAGGGCCTTAATCGTCTTATCTTTTGAGCCTTCGGGGTCGCTTTCATCCCAACCGGGAACGTGAAAGATATCGAGATATTTTGGCATTCCCTCCCTGTAGGTAGCAGAGGCCGTAATTTCTTGGGTGGCCACACTTCGACCGGCGAAGGCTTTTTGTAAGGCGATCAATTTGTATTGAGGGGCCTTTTTTTGCCAGAGGATTTTCAAGGCCATATCGTTGGCGAATGAACCCGAGCCGGCAAACCAAAAGTGGCGAAGTTTAGAATCCGAAACCGTGTCTAAAAGTATTTTCGAGAGAGTGAACGGAGCCTTATAGGCTTGCAAGTTTCCCACCATCATGGAATCCAAGCAAGCCGCTTCCAGGGCAGATTTGATTTGGATGGGATGGGAGTGCCCCAAGATATTAAATCCGATCCCATTTATAAGATCGTATTTGACGGATCCATCCATAAGTTCCGTGAAAGGGCCGTGCCCTCGACCGGTAGAAGCGTAGGGAAAAAAGAGCTTCCGCCCGCGGACACCTTCGTACTCGTCCAAAAACGTCTCGAGGTGTTCTTTCTTTTTTGGATCGGGATCTTTCGTCGATCGAAATTTTTTTTGGGTCAAGAGGATCGAAGAAAAGAGTTGATCGATTTGATTTTGGATCTCATCTATTTGGACACCGCAATTCATTAGTCCTCCGGTGTATTCTTTGGAAAGAGCGAGTCAAAAGGTAACTGCTCACCCCCCGGCAATCTTGGCAGTCGACTGCCTCGTCGCTTCCCTGCGACGTGCAGGAAGCACGCCTCGGTCGCTCCTCGTTGCCTCCTACCAATCTTATCCGGGTGG
>JAPONP010000018.1 GCA_026713835.1 Bacteriovoracales bacterium | reverse complement strand
GTAATAAAGGCAAGGTAACTGCTCTCCACCCGGATAAGATTGGTAGGAGGCAACGAGGAGCGACCGAGGCGTGCTTCCTGCACGTCGCAGGGAAGCGACGAGGCAGTCGACTGCCAAGATTGCCGGGGGGTGAGCAGTTACCAAAAATTCACTTCAGACGTCTAAGCGATGACGATAAGGACTTGTGCCACTCTTGGAGTATGTCTCCTTTCCCCGTCTTTTCGTAGCCATGGGATTCGTTGAGGGCCGCCATACGAAAATTATCCACGGCACAATAGTTGAAGATATTTTTCTTCCCGGATTTTTTGGCAAGATCCTCCACATATTCTTTGATTTTATGACCGATCCCCTTGCCTTGGACGTTGAACTTGAGAGGGGTTTGTTTCGTGAGAAGGCCCTTCTCTTCTTCTTTCACAAAGAGGGCGGCCACCACCTCTTTGCCGTATCTCACCTGATAGATGTCGTATCCGCTTTGCCTTTGGGTCTCAAGCCATTTCTTCGTCCACTTAAACTCCGCATCGTCAAAGAAAGCCGACGTGTTATGTCCATAGATATCGTCCAAATCCTTTTTGGATTTGGCCAGGTAAAATCGCAGAGTCATTTGAGCCCGTGTAAATAGGTTGCGAGTTGTTTGAGTTCCTTTGGAGTTAACTCATTGCCTTTCTTGGGATGTTTTCTCGAACCCTCCATAAAATCCTCAAATTCCATGATGATGTACCAGTCGTATTGCCCTCGAAGCCTAGGGGCCAGATGAACCTTAAGACCTTCGGCGTTTTGACCATGGCAAGAGGCGCATTTGAGTTGATAGAGCTTTTCCATAGAGGAATTGGCCCAGGACAAATGGGCCCAAACAAGGAGAAGCGATAGGATCCCCATTTTCATTTTTGATAACGGCCCACCCATTTGGCGACCTTGGCAGTCGTCTGCCTCATCGCTCTTTGCGGCGTACTTTGAGTACGCCTCAGTCGCTCTTCGTTGTCTCCTACCAATCTCATCCAAATGGATGGCCGTTACCTTGCCTTCGTTGAAATTTTTGCTAGAGGTGCGAGCAGTCACGATTTTTGTCATGATGAGTCCACTATAACATCAATCCCGGAGGCTTGAAATTGCTCATTGAGGGTTTTTATCATAAATTCCAATGTTCCCTCGGTGGCCGAGGCGCATTGGCCGCAACTTCCCTCGTAGGTCACCAAAACGGCCGAGTCCCGAATATCTAAAAGTTTGACATCTCCTCCGTCTCGGCGCAAAAAGGGACGCACCTTTTTTTCCAAAACCAGTTCGACCAATTG
Source organism: Bacteriovoracales bacterium (assembly GCA_026713835.1). Classification (GTDB taxonomy): domain Bacteria; phylum Bdellovibrionota; class Bacteriovoracia; order Bacteriovoracales; family Bacteriovoracaceae; genus JAPONP01. The sequence goes on along the minus strand of JAPONP010000018.1, from coordinate 2,913 downwards.
AACCTTTTTCAACAAACTCAGTCCTTCAAAAGGCCCGTGTTCTTGCAAAGAGAGGGGAGGATCGCAGGATTCATCTCCCAAGGAAGAAAGGCCCAAACCGTCCAACCTCTTGTATTCCTCGCTCTCGTAGTAACCCCGTTTTATCTTGGCCAAGACCCCCCGATAGATATCTTCCAAATAGGCAAAACGCTTTCCTTTCCCAACGCGCAAGCAGGCCCCACAAGTGCTGGAAACCTTGAGGTTTTCGATAAGGTCTTCGAGATGGGGTCTGGCCACGAGTTCATCCTCGATGGCCTTATAGCTCACCTTGAAACAGGTACAGACGATGGGGGATTCGGATAATCTCAAGGCCCTCATAAAGGATTGTTTGGTCAGGGTAAACCAAGCACTCATGGATTCATTTGAGGGGAAGGCGGGGAGGTGGTTTTCTTCCCTCAAAAAATTTTCCACCTCCCTAAAGGAAATGCCCTCCAATTCCTCCCTGCTCTTTTCCAAGAAAAGCTCAAGGCAAGCATCGATAAGCCCTCTTTCGCCCCCCTCTTCTTCTCCCGTAAAGGAGAGGGCCGTGAGCGTGCCCCCCTCGATTTTTCCATAAATCCGGTATTGGGCCATGGAAAAGAGGAGACCTTTCCCTGCCCCTAAAAAAGGGGGATGGAGGCATCGCCTAAGGTAGGAGGAGGTTGGATGTACCGCTTTCACGCTCCCCATTATGCCCAGGAAGCCGTTTTAGGCCAGGGAAAAATGGGAAACCGGGCCGTGGCGGCCCATTAAGGTTGACAAAAGGCGTGACGTGGGGCACAAATCCCAAAATGAGACACGGGATTCCAGTTTTGACCATGACCCTCTTCTTCCAAATGTCGTTTGGTTTTGTCCAAACCGCTGGAGCCGCGGAATGTCTCAAAAACCTGGGCCAATTGATCTTTGGAGTTTCCAAAAGAGATTTTAAGTCCTTTATCGATCGACTCCCCAAAGATGATCTCCTTGAGCCCCTTTCCGTGGTGGACACCTGGAAACCCGTCATCCTCGACATGGAGGGGCAATACTTTTGGGGGCATCTCTCTTCCCTCTCCCTCGCCGAGAAAGGAAAAACCCTCTTCATCCTCAAAGATTTTAAGGGGCAAGTCCACCTTTGGGATAGAGGGCATCTCCACAAAGCCAAGGCCTATCTCTCTCACGAGACGTTTTCCCCCGACTCCATCGCCGGGATTCATCCCCGGGGCCCCTCTCAAGGATTTATGGATCAAAGGCCCTTTTTGAAGATGGCCTGTGAACAATACCGGGCCTTTCGCCTTCTTCCCGAATTTAGAAAAATCTCACACATTTTGAACCGAGGTCCCCAAAGGATGTGGCAACCCCGACTTTTCAAACGCTACCTTTCCCATTGTATGGGCGGAGGGTCTGCCGTGGGGGCCTTGGCCCTGTGGTCCTATGTGTCCCTCCCCGACCGCCCCGTGGGACAACACTCCTCAAACTTTTCCTTTGGCCTTACGGCCATGGTGATGATGGATCAATGCCTCAAGAGCTTAAACCCCAGGGCCCATCACAAGATTCTCTTGACCACGTTGGGGGCCAATACCTTGGCCAATATCTATTATGAATTGGATATCCCCCATGTCCGGCAGCCCGATTTTATCCACGCCTATCGGACGCAAACAGATATAAGGGAAGTGAAAGATACCTCTACGGATCTTCTCGATTTCGCTTCGGGGCTTTTGGCCACGGTTTCCTACGCCTATTTTTCCTCATGGCTTGAAAAAACCACTTGGATTAACCGTGCCCGACTATGCCGTTAGCTAATCAATATATCGAGTTGTCCTTGACAGAAATGAAAAACCCTAAGAACCTATGTTCGTGACAAATAGATGGGGGTGTAGCTCAGTTGGGAGAGCGCTTGCTTTGCACGCAAGAGGTCGCTGGTTCGATCCCAGTCATCTCCACCATTTGATTTTGTTAGTCAGAGATTAAACCCAAATTTCCATAAGATTGCGTCATATCGATGCGATACCCCCCACTTCCTTTCGTCGTCCTAGGCAGATCGCCTAGTCACCGCCAACCTTGTCGTCTTCTGCCCGGTTCGTGGCAACATACAACCCCATATAGGCCGACTATGCCCGCAAATCATACGCAAAACCTCCTATCCACACCCATCTTTTCTCGTCTTCGTGCAGACCTGAAGACAAAGAACTGTTTTAAGGCACAGCTCTGCCTTACGGAGACGTAGCTCAGTGGTCTCTGATATTCAATTGTCTTGGAACACCCACGTTCGTGAGCGCTACTCCGCCAGGCCTTAACTCGTATCAGAAATCCTACCGAACATTTTTTTTAAATGTTCTCTATTCCTTCTCACCTCCTTTGCTATCTCTCGGTTAAACCTCAGAGTTAATCTCCTTGCATGACTCACCACCTGGCACGGTCGTCTCAACAAGGTCAACCTTATTTTCTTTGAATAGCACCCTCTCTTTGATATTAAAAATGAACTCAATCTCATCAAATTGTACGCCATCGCTCCCACAAGACCGAACACCTTATTCGCACTCAACTTCTTACACGGATAATGTTTCAAATCTAAACCATATTTTTCCTCTTTAATAAAATTTTCCGTGTTACCCCTTGAACGATAAAATTTAACTATATTTTCCGAGGTTGCCGACATCCATTCGTAACCCTCCGCTTTCTTCCTTATCGCTCCTCTCTTGCCCCTCATTTTTTTCTTCTTCATCACGGGAACCTTCTCGTGTTGCCCTATATTGCTCACCAGCGCATAATGACGATAACGCTCTCCAAATAAATCCCGTTGCTTCTCTTCCAATTTCGTTCGGATCAGAACAACTCTAAGCGACTTTCTTCCTCCCCTTAACCCCTCCGGCGTATAGCTACATTCGGAAATTTCACACCCTTTCTTCCCAAAAAACT
>JAPONP010000017.1 GCA_026713835.1 Bacteriovoracales bacterium | reverse complement strand
TTTACTCCTTGGAGGTCAAACTTACGGCCAAGGATGAGGGAACAGAGGTTGTGAAGACCAAGACGGTTCCTTTGAGAGTGAATGTGGCCAGCACGCCTTTGGCGGCCCGTTGGCTAGAGATAGGAGTTGAGACCTCGGATCCGGCATTTACGGAAAGAGGAGAGGTGGAGTTTGTGGAAGGAAAAGAGGGACAGTTTCGTCTCGTGGGACACCTCCTTGGAGGGGTGGTCGCCGATTATAAGATCGAAGTTTTAAATCCTCCCAAAGGGGCAAAGGTCACAACATCCTCCAAGGGGGGAGTGCAATTTGTGTGGTCTCCATCCCAGGATACGGTTGTGGGGGAGACAAATTTTACATCGATTTATCATTTGGAGGTCAAGCTCATTGCGAGCGATGAGGGAAGAGAGGTGACCAAAAATAAGACGATACCCTTGAGAGTGAATGTGGCCAGTACTCCTTTGGCCCCCCATTTATTGGATATCGTCTCAAGTCCTTGGCCTGTGAGTTTGATCGAGGGAAGGGAGGAAAAATTTAATATCCTGGCCAGCCTACACCCCGACGTGAAGGCCAGCACGGATATTCGCATCCTCAATCTTCCCGAAGGAGCAAGCGAGAGGGCCATCGAAGGGGGAATAGAGGTGACTTGGACTCCTCCCTCCTCGACCATCGTGGGGGCAGATCAATTGAGCACATCCTATCCTTTGGAGGTCGAACTCACGGCCAACCAAGAGGAGGGTGGGGCCTTCACCATTAAGAGGACGATTCCCTTGGGGATTTATGTGGCCTCGATACCGCTCACAGAGGACTCCCTCTCCATACGAGTGGAGCCGGCGGTGCCGAGCTTTACGGTAGGGGTTCAAAACACCTTTAAGGTCTTTGGAAAAGTGTTGGGAGGAGGCACAGTCGGTAGTGCGATCAGATTTTTAAACCTACCGGAGGGTGCGCAGGCTTCGCCCATTGAGGGAGGTTTTCAGGTCAACTGGACTCCGCCGACCACAACTCTCAAGGGGGATCAATTTATGAAGACCTATCCCTTGAAAGTGGAAATGACGGCTCAGGGAGATGAAGGGGTTGTCAAGAAAATGGAGACCGTGAGTCTTGGAATCTATATCAAGGATCTTCCCCTTCGCTCCGAGTTTTTGGTCGTGGAAACGAGCCCGACGCCACCCCGATTTGAAGAGGGAGTGGAGAAGAAGGTCGTTCTTTCAGCCGGGCTATTGGGAGGGCTTGAGATGACGCCACGGCTTGATCTTGTCAATCCTCCCGTTGGCGCCAAGGTGAAAAGATTGTCGAAAGGGCAAGTGGAACTCACCTGGACTCCTCCCGCTTCGACTCTTACGGGAGATGAATTCACGGGTTCCTATTCTCTCGAAGTGAAGCTTTCGGCTGTGGATGGGGACGGAAGAGAGGTGACTCGGAAAGAAACCGTTTCTTTGGCCGTCTATGTGATCGCACCGCCCTTGGGACCTGAGGCATTGGGTTTTGAACTCAGCTCTGAGGTCGGCGAGTTTGTCGAAGGCCGAGAGGGAAGTTTAAGCATTTTTGGTAAAATGATAGGGGGCGATGAGAGCATTCCCGTTCGGGTCAACATTTTGAATTTGCCCAAAGGGGCGGCCCAAGATTCCGTAGAGGGGGGAGTCAAGATGAGATGGACCCCATCGCTTACCACGGTGACCGGGGACAATTACTATACGAAGTACAATCTAAAGGCGGTTCTCACCGCAACAAATGGGGAGGAAGAGGCCTCAAAAGAAATCTCAATTCCCCTTTTGATCCGTGCGGAAACCGATAGGGCCCCTGTCATTAGAGATGTCTCTTTTGCCAAAAACCCCGTTCCGGAAACCGAAACGACGACGATGACGATTTCCGTCCTCGATCCTTTGGCCTTAGGCACGCCTCCAAACCTTCAGTTCTCTCCAATCTCTAAAGGAAGGGCAAACGCCTATCGCTTTCTCTCTCTTGCGGAAAGGCCCGTTCAAGATGCCAATAACCCCGGTTTGTGGACCTATAAGGCCGAGGTGGATTTCATGTCCTTAAACGTGGTGAAAAAGGGGACTTTCGAGATGAATTTTGGGCTCATGGCTTATTCTCCCTTTGGGATCGCTTCCGATCTTTACGAAGGGCGATTTAACGTTTTGAACAGGGTCGTGGCACCGTCGGGGGTTCTCGCTACGGAGCCTGTCCCGGTCAAATACGGAAAGGATGTCATGATGGATTTTGTCATATCCGATCCAAGACGGGAGGGCATCGTCACCACAAACTTTGAAGAGGCCTGTAAGACTTACCTTCAGAAAAGCTACAAGTGTCGTTGTCAGCCGGTGAACCCATCCGTTCTCAGTTGTTCTTTGAAATGGTTCGTGTTTAAGGGAGCGCCCAGAGAGATTCGACTTGAGTATTGGGCCAAAAATACAAACCCCGAAGATAAAACTGATTTTAAGACGAAAGAATTTTTTAGGGATTTTCGTATCTCTTCGGGTCAGTAATAGGCAGTAATAAAGGAGATTTTGAGTCATGAAAGTTTTATTTATCGTTTGGATCACCATATCGTCCCCCTTTCTTTGGGGATGGGATCTTTTAAAGGATTTTGATTCTTTGGGAGGCAACGGGGCCCTTTTGGAAAGGCTTCGGGAAAGTTCTAAGGGAAAGGGGGTTCAGATCGTTCAAAACAGAATGACCGATCGGACGAACCGCTTGGAGCTTTTTGCCGATTACCAATACACCTCTAGGGGGAATACCTACCTGGACTCTTCGAGTTCGGCCGCCTCCTTTCATTTCCATATCAACCCCCGTTGGTCGTTAGGCGCCAAGTACAATTATTTTTTCAATGACTTGACTCCGGAAGCGGAGGGCATCATCAACGAAGCCTTGGAGGTTCAAAAGATCAATCCCAATGTAGAGACCGCCTTGATCCCCGAACTCAACTGGCCCAAGAGTTCCACCATGGCCCTGATCTCCTATTACCCCATTTACGGAAAGGCCAATATATTCAATCAGGGCATCGTTCACTTCGATCTCTACGCCACTTTGGGAGCGGGGCAGATGGAGTTGAGAAACGGAACCTCTCAAACTTGGCTGGGAGGAGTTGGCGTGGGCCTTTGGCTTTCCCAATACCTTTCCGCTCGTCTCGAATACAATTACCAAGGTTATGAAGCGGAGTATTTGCAAGGTGTGAAGGAATTGAGTGTCAACACCCTTTCCTTTGGATTTGGGTACCTGCTATGAGAAGGGTGCAGATGATGCCGCTTTTACTGACTCTTTTCCTTTCTACCCTTCCTTTGGGTTTTGCCAAAGACTCTCAAAAGGTCACGGCCAACCCCGTGGATGAGATTTTCAATTCCCTGTCCAAAGGTCTTGATGAGAGGGCCTTGGTTCATTGGTTTCGGGCCCTTGATGGAGGATCTTTTTCCAAGACTCCAAGCGGAAAGGCTTTGGCCGCCTATTTACTCTTTCAAAATGGACTGGAAATCGAGGGCATTGAGAGTCTTTTTCTCACACCCCATCCGAAATCCATCAGTAAAAAATTGAGAGCGTTATGGAGATCGCAGGCCCCCGCCTCCCATCCCGTGTGGGGCCGGGCCAGGCTCCGTTGGTCTTCCTCTTGGACGGCTTTTTTTGATCGAGAGACGGAACTTGCCGTTAGATCCTATTCTACCGAAAACTTAGGGGAAAAAGAGATACGCTCTCTTTTGGCAGGTTCCGGTTCAAAGGCGACTTTCGCCAAGTCCAGACTTCGCTTGGCCTTGGCCCTCCGCCTGGCCACGGAGGAGAAGGGGATGACCCCGGCCCTTAAAATTCTAAAGGCCTTGATGGCCGATTCCTCCGGATCTATAGACAAAAACCTCGTGGCCCTGTCCATGGGAAGAATTTTTTATGCCAAAAAGCGTTGGGCAAAGGCCATGGAATCCTATGATAAGGTTTCAAAGGATTCCGAGTATTGGTTCACGGCCCGCGAGGAAACCGCTTGGACCTTGATGGCCTTGGGAAAGACAAAGGAGGTGGTGGGGGTCACCAACACGTTGATGCATTCGGATTTTTCTCCCCATCTTTCTGCTGAAACGGTTTTTCTCCACGCCTATTCTCAACTCAATGCCTGTGATTATCTGGGCGTGGCCGAAAGTGTGGATATCTTTAAGAGAAGATTTAAAAAGAAGGTCAAGGCTCTGGGAGCCTTGGGGAAGGAGGGAAAGTGGAAGCCCGGGGGAAGGGCCGAACAGCTTTTTCAAGAACTTAAAAAAGAAGGGAAGACGGGACTTCTCGCTCTGGGAAAGACGGCCCTTTTAGTGCCTCGCTATGTGAGTCGCGACGAGCTTTTGTTAAGGGAGGCCCAAGTCCAAAAATCTTTGGATAAAGGCATCGCCCGTTTGAATGTTTTGGGAACCAGGTACGGCAACACAAAAGACGCTTCGGGGCGTTCCGTAAGGAAAGCCGCGGCCCGTTTGAAAAAATCCCTACGGGCCCGTTACGAAAGATCAAAGAAAGTGGGTTTTCGCTTGCTCGCTAAGCGCTCCAATGAGGAGATCCAAGAGATTGGAGAGACCTTATTTAAGATGGATATCTTGGAGACGGAAATGCTTCAAAGAGCGGCCATCGCCTTGGCCCGGGGAGGAAGGGAGGCCACGGTAGAAGCGAGCGGTACTCAAGGCCCAAAAAAGACCCCTTCCGGGAAAAAGACGGGTGGCACGATGGATCGCTACGCCCTGAATTTTCCTTTTACGGGGGAGATGTGGTTTGATGAACTCAATCATTATAGGCTCGATCCCCAAAAAATTTGTCAAAAGAGGAGGGCCCTTTAAATGAAGGCTTTAATCATTTTATCCACCTTTTCCCTCTTTTTCAGTTCTTGCTCTCAAGAGCAAGAGGTGGGCAAGCTCAAATTGAATGCGACGGCCCAAAAAATTGAACGGATTCATTCGTTACCCAAGGTTGACCTCCTCTTTGTGGTGGAGTCCGGTTTGACATCCTATCGACAAGAGTTAAATCGGAATATGGATGCCTTGATCGCTCCCTTGAAAAGCAACCGGTCCGTGGATCTTCATGTGGGAGTGATAACATCCACTCATTTTATGGGCGATAACGTGGAAATGGAATGTGGGAATGACGGTGATGGACGTCTTTTGGGCGATCCTTCCTATGTGAGTGCAGGGGGGGAAGAGATCCTTGAATCTTTGGGAAGAAATCTTCTTGCGGAAGAAACCGTCACTTGCTTTCCTCTCATTTCTCCCCATCAACCGTTTGAGGCCGTGAGGGCGGCCCTTTCCTCTCCCATGGTCGAAGGACACAATAGGGGTTTTTATAGGGAAGAGGCCTCTTTGGTGGTGATCTTTTTGGCTGAGAGGGATGGCACGCAAGAGGAGCTAACCGTAGAGGATTTTCGCCATTTTTTAATCTCGTTAAAGGATAGATCGGTGGAAAAAGTGGCCCTTTATGGGGCCATTGTGGAAAAAAACGATCCCTTAAATTGCCTTGGAGAAGGAGAGGCCACTACCGAGGAAATAGAAAAGGCCATCTCATCTTTTTCGGGATTGAGCTTTAATCTTTGCACTCCTTCATTTCGTGAAGAGTTGGCCAAGATCGGTCGAGACCTCAATCGAAGATTTGGAAAAGTTTTTATTCCCCTAGACCATGTTCCCGCCACGGGGACGATCACGGTGGAATACCAAGGCCGCCTTTTATCCCAAGACTCTACCGAAGAGGGTTGGACCTATGATCCCAATCGCAAGGGGATTCGATTGAAAGAAGATATCCCCCTTCAAGATCGGGGCAGAGGAGATGGGACGTTGACGGTGCGTTTTTTCCCTTCTAAGCCTGAGTCCGAGGAAGAGGAATAAGGGCCTATCCTAAAGGGTTCCGTCAGTTTTTGTAACTGCTCACCCCCCGGCAATCTTGGCAGTCGACTGCCTCGTCGCTTCCCTGCGACGTGCAGGAAGCACGCCTCGGTCGCTCCTCGTTGCCTCCTACCAATCTTATCCGGGTGGAGAACAGTTACCTTGCCTTTGTTACAGTTTTTGCTAGAGGTGCGAGCAGTTA
>JAPONP010000016.1 GCA_026713835.1 Bacteriovoracales bacterium | reverse complement strand
GGGATCACCGGATCATCTCGGCGAGAATAGATCGCGGCCTGGTAAGTGAGCATTTGAGAGAATAAATCCCTACGCCGCTGGGCCTTATGCTCGAAGAGAAAAAGAATTTTGGCCTTTTTCTTCGAGCTTTTAAGGGATACGGAAAAAACCAAGTCGGCCCGTTTTTCTTTTCCCTCCTCGTCTATGTAGTCGGTCAATTCTGAGCGAAGGGTTTTCCAATTGAAGAGTTGAAATTCCCTTTTTGTGAGAACCAAAGAAAAGATATCGAGGGCGTATCGAGTGCCTTGATAGACTCCTTTAAAAAGGTGGTCGTGAATCGGTCCTTTGAGCTTTTTTTCCATGGCCCACAATCCCACTAAGGGGAAGTGTTGTCTTATCAAAGGGTATTACGCCCGTTGATTCATCACATTTTTTCAGTAATGAAACATCACGCCCCGGAAAATAAGCCCAAGAATCTGGCCTGGCAAATTATGCGAAAAATACCACTTCATTCAGGCCCATACCCCCCGATCTCCAAAAAGCCGATAAGGGGAGCAGCGCATAGCGTCTTTCTCTAAGGGAAAAGATCGGATAGCTTGCCCCCCTACCCCTAATAACGACAAACGTTAAGGAGATCACTATGCCACTCAAAACCCTCAACCTTTTTGCCCTCGGGGCCCTCTTGGCCTTAAGCCCCCTCACCCACTCCTCTGTCCTCGAAGAATGGGTCACGACGGAAACGAGAGAAACCTTTGAAAGGGCCGTCACCCACCTTGCGGACGCTCTCTTGGGAGAGGAGGGAATGGACGAAAAAGACGCCTCCTTGGCCAAGAGTTTTATCATGCGAAACCTTACGGACGAATGGACCCTCATCCAAAGCAAAGACCTCGAAGCGAGCGAAGTCTTCAACGGGGAAACCCTGCTTGAGGCCCTGGTCGAAATTGTGGGCGAACTCCCCGAAGACAAAAGACAGGCCTTGACCCGCACCTTAGCGAGTGATCTCAAGGAGATGATCGGCCAAAAACCCGATACCAAATGGGCCGGTGTTGCCGCTTGGAAAAAAAATGATGCCGCTCGTTGGGAAAAGGCGGCCAAGGTCATCGATAGACTTTAGGGCCATTTAGGGCAACAATATAACTTCTAAGACAAATAATAATGATATTGGAAAAAGTGTAACCGCTTTTAGTTCCTAGACATATTAGCTAGTCGACTACATCCTCCTGGGTGCCTCAATCCCCAAAAGACCTAGCCCACGGGCCAAAACGAGCCCCACCTTGTGGGCCAAGTGAAGACGAGCGTTTTTGAGATTTTCCGTCTTTGCTTTGAGGAGGGGGCAGGCCCCATAGAAGGCATTGAAGAGTTTGGCCAGATCATAGAGGTAGGAGGCCAGTAAGGAAACCTTGTATCCGGCACAGGCACTTTCCACCGCTCGGTTAAAATCCATGAGCTTGACCACAAGGGCCTCCTCCAAAGGGTGAGCGAGCGTGGAAAAGTCACACCGGGAAAGTTCCACCAAGGGGGCCTTTTCCAAAAGGGATTGGATGCGAGCATGGGCGTATTGGATGGTGGGCCCGGATTCTCCGTCAAGTCGGAGCCACTCGTTCATGTGGAAGACGATTTTTTTGTTGGGGTCCACGGAAACCATGCCGTATTTGATCGCCCCCTGTCCTATCACTTGGGCCACCCGATTCCTCTCCTCCTTGGGCCAATCTTTATAACGGGATAAAAAATTGTGGTGTATGGTTTCTTCGATCTCTTGGATGAGGGACTGGGCCGAAACGACCTTGCCGCTTCTTGAACTGATGGCCCCTTCGGGAAGTTCCACAAATTCGTATTCCAAGTGATGACAGTTTTTGGCCTCTTCGTATCCGATCTTTTCCAAGGTTTTAAAAACCTGCTTGAAATGAAGGGACTGGCGTTTGTCCACGATATAGAGATTTTTTTGAATGCCGTAGTCTTCAAATTTTTGGCGGGCCAATTCCAAATCCTTGGTGGCGTAAAGTCCATTGCCGTCTCCTTTGACGAGAAGGCAGACCCCGAGTTTTTCCTCTTTCAAATCCATGACGATGGCCCCGTCATCTTTGATAAGCTTTCCCTCCTCGTAGAGACGGCGAACGAACTCCAGTGAGGGGATGTCGAGTTCGCTTTCAAAATACCAATGGTCAAAATCCACCCGGGCCCAATCGCAAATCTCTCTCATGTGTTCTAAAGACCACTCCCGCGTCTTTTTCCAAAGGTCAAAAGACTCCCCGGCCCCCCGCCCAATCTCTTTTAGGATATGGGCCAAGGACTTTCGGTTGTTCTCCTTCAAGGCCCGATCCTTTTTTCCCTCCGCCTCCAAAGCCTGGCCCGCCAAAGCGTAGATCTCCCCCAACCACTTCCCACGATCCTCTCTCGGGGGGGCAGGGCCTTCTTTCCTTAGATACCAAAGGGACTTGGCCACATGGGTCCCGGAATCTCCGGGGTAGGTGGCCGTCACCACGGGATACCCCAAATAGCGATGAATCTCCACCATGGCCGCACCTAAGCATAGGTTGCGCAAATGCCCTACATGGATCTCCTTATGGGTGTTCACCGAAAAGTATTCGATCATGGTCTTGGGGAGCTTGCGCTTAGAAGAGGGCCTAAAAAAATCGCCCTCGCCAATCCGGGTCAAAAGGGAGGGGGCCAGGGCCTCCATGTAAAAAAAGAGATTGAGATAGGGGCCCACGGAGCGAACGGATTTGACCCAAGGGCACTTTTCCAAATCGTTTTCCATTTTTTGGGCCAAGCTCTTGGCGATCTCGACCGGAGGGCGTCTTAGGATTTTGGAGAGGGGAAAGCAGGGAAAGCTCGCGTGTCCCATCTCGCCCTTTGGAGGACGAGTCCAGTCATTTTCAAGCTCTCGCCCCAGGCCCTCTTCTTTCGGTGGGTTTTCCAAGGTTTTGCAGATTTCTCCCAGAGCTTCCATGAGAAAGCGATGGAGATTGGATCGAACGGGATCGTGAAAAAGACTCATGGATGCGGGCCCTCTCTTTGCCCATCTAAGAGCCTATCCTAAATCAAATGGAGGAGACCCGAAAGACCTTTCTAATCCCAATTCTTCCCAAGGTGATGGAAAAAACCTCAAAGACCGTATCGTTGATTTTCGTGGAGGGGCCCTTCCACCGGGCCTTGAGTTCCATGAAACAACGACCTTGCCGACGAGAGACTTGAATCTTTCCCTTTAGGCCTTTGAGAAGGCCCATGGGAAAGGAAAAGGGGTAGATTCCGGGGGCCTTGATGCGGGGGATGCGAAATTTTAAAACCATGGGAAAGGGAAGGAGGGTGTGGTCGAAGAGAAGCTCGAAGTCTTGTGTTTTTTTATGGTAGCGACTCCTTTTGATAAAGGAAATGAAGTCCCGATAGGACTCGTACTCGGAGATTTTTTGCAAGGCCTTGGGACAAGTGCGGGGATGAAGGCCTGCCGCATAGTAGGAGAGCCGTTGGAATTTTCCCTCGGTCTTCATCAGGGACTTGATGATGAGTTCCCCTCGGTAAAGGCCTTTCCATTGGGCGGTGTTCAGGGGACGAAGGGGGGGCGGGGGAGTTTGAAAAGGGGTTTCCGGTTTGGATTTTGCTTTGCAAAACGGCAAGACCCCTAGAGTCGAAGCCCATAGGACGACGAGGGAACAGGCAGAAAGGAGTGCTTGATTTTTAATGGAGGCCCCTTCAAGATTGTATTCAAGGGCTTAGAATAACGTAAGGGGAAAACCATGGCCATCGGAGAAGTCAAGCGGCGGGGCAAGGCCAAAGATGCGGTGATCGAGAGCAAGGATCAAAGATGGCATTGCCGCAATCGGGTGACCCTCGTCTTTGGCAGCAACGACGTGGAGGATTTAGAGACTTATATCTATACGGGCCGAGGGATCGAGTTCACCACCGTCCAATTCCACCAGGCCAAAAGCAAGGCCATCGAAGAGATTTTGGACAATTGCATCGATGAGTTTTACCGAGGGCACGTGACGGAAGTCCATGTGGAACTGGACAAGGACTCCAAAACCGTACGCATTTCCGATAACGGGATCGGTTTGCCCTTGAGCAAAGCGACTCAGGTCTATACGGAATTTCGGACGGGCTCAAAATTCAAAGACGAGACGGTGGATAAGAAGGGGTTTCTCATCAGAACCCTGGGGCAAAACGGCCTTGGGGCCTCGGCCACCTGCCTCACCTCGGATTATTTTAAGGCCACCATTCGCCATTACAATAGCAAAAAAGAACAAAGCTTTGAGTTTTTCGATGGGGCCCTCAAACAAAAAAAGAGCAAGGCCAAAACCTTTAGGGGGGCCAGCGGGGTTCATGTGGAGCTTATCTTGGCCCAAGAGGTTTACGGAAGTTCTACCATCGACAAAAACCTCCTCCTCAAAAGAATCATCGACTTGGCCTACAATAACCCGGGCCTGACCTTCTTTTTTAACGGGCGCAAATTTTTATTCAAGCGCGGTCTATTAGAACTGGCCCAGCAAGTGGACAAAAGCAAGGCCATCCTTTTGGGAGATGATTCCTTTCGCTTTGAATGGGTAGGAAAATCCGGCAAAAAACTCAAAGGTCTTTACGATATCCACGTCTCCCTCTGCCTCAATCCTACAAGTGACGAAAGGGAAAATATCATCTCCTTCGTCAACTCCACTCCCACCTACGACGGAGGCCACCATGTGGATCGCATCCGCCGAAACTTTATCAACGCCATCAAAGAAAAACTCGAAAGGGCGACCAAAAGGGAAAAGATGGCCCTTAACGATAACGATATTCTTTCCGGCATAACGTTTATCATCGGAGTGACCATGCCCAATCCCCGCTTTGAATCCCAAACCAAAAGAAAATTGGTGAAGGATACCCATTTGGAAAAGGCCATCGAAAAATTCATGGTCAAATCTATGAAAAAATTTTTTCAAGGGCAAAAAGATTACCTGGATGTGGTGATCGAGAGGGCCAAATCCCGCCAAAAATTTCAGGCCTTGAAGGATGCGGCCAAGCAGGGGAAAAAGGCCAAAAAGCAGAGGGTGGAAAAACTCTTGGACGCCAACGAGAGAAAGGATCGAAGGGGCTGCGCTCTTTTTATCTGCGAGGGGGATTCGGCCATAGGGGGCCTTAGAAGTGCCCGGGATAAATTAAAGCAGGGAGGAATAGCCCTTAGGGGAAAACCCATGAACGTCTCCCAGGCCTCGCTTAAAGATATCTTGGCCAATCAAGAATTTTCGGACATCATGGCCAGCATTGGACTCACCATAGGCCAAAAGGCCCAGATCGAAGAGTTGCGCTATAGTCGCATCGTCTTTCTTTCCGACTCCGATGTGGATGGCGGCCATATCAATGCTCTTCTCACCAATTTTTTCTTTGCCTATTGGCCGGAACTTTTTTCCGAAGGGGCCATCCAAATCGCCAAGGCCCCTCTCTTTGAGGTCATCACGAACCAAGGGGTTCTCTATGCGGAAACGCCGGAGGAATTGGAGTCGTTTAAAAAGAAAAAGAGTCTTTCCATCAAAGAGATTCAGCGAAATAAAGGACTTGGGGAAATGAGCCCCGAGGCCTGGAAATTCGTTTTGAGACGGGAATCCTTTACCAAAATCACCGTGGCCGATATGAAAAAATCCCAAAAGATGCTTCAGGTTTGTTTTGGCAAAGAGACAGGACCTAGAAAAGATTTACTCATGGATGAATAGGACGAATAGATGGAAAAAGAAAACTATCTCCATTCCCTGGCTTCCGTTCCCCTCACGGATATCGTCAAAGAGGAGTATCGCACTTACCAAATCTACACCCTGATGGATAGGGCCATCCCCTATCTTGAGGACGGCCTCAAACCGGTTCAACGGCGCATCCTCTACACCCTCTATAAAAATCAATCCAAGGGGCTTATGAAAGTCTCCTCGGCCACGGGCCTTGTGCTCACCCTCCACCCCCACGGCCCCCAGTCCATCGAATCGGCCATCGTCAATATGGCCCAGGACTTTACCTTCTCCAATAATTACCCTCTCATCGATAAAAAGGGTTATTTTGGAGAAAGGATGGAGACCATGCCGGCGGCCAGCCGTTATATCGAATGTAAGATCGGAAAGGTGGCCGATATCTTGCTTTTCGACGATCTCAACCAAGTGGAGATGGTGGATAATTACGACGAAAAGGCCAAGGAGCCGGTTCATCTTTTGCCCAAGCTCCCCCTCATGCTCCTCAACGGTTCCGAAGGGATCGGCACGGGTTTTTCCTCGACCATCCCGTCCTTTAACCACGAAGATGTGGTGGCGGCCATGATCCATTATATCAAGACGGGGAAGGGCAAAAACCTCAAACCCTGGATTCGCCACTTTAGTCAAAAGGTCGCCGTAGAACCCAATGGAAAACTCATTTTTAAGGCCAAGATCGAAAAGAAGGGGGAGAAATTTTTTATCACGGAACTTCCCAGGGGTTACGATGCCAAAAAAACCTATGGGGCCCTTTCCAAACTCATAGAGCGGGATACCATTAAGGATTTTATCGACTCGACGGTGGATAACGATATTTCCATCGAACTCATCTTCAAAAAGGGAAGGAAGCCCACCGACGTTGGCGATTTGGAAGAAAAGCTCAACCTCAAAAGCTCTCTTTCCCCCAATTACACCTTGATTAGTGAAAGAGGGGTCAAAATCTACCGAAGGCCCCTTGAAATTATCAAGCTCTTTACGGATCGCCGTCTCAAAATTGTCAAAGAACGCTATCGCTTGCTGGCCGAAAACTACAAGCACAAGATCGATCAAAATAACGAGATCATTCGCTTCATTCAAGAAAAACACTACGCCAGGGCCGTCAAAGAAAAGAATCGAAAATCATTCGTCGATTATCTCACCAAGAAGAAATTTCGCTTTTTCGACTACTTGGCCGATATGCCCATCTACAGAATGACCAAAGAAGAGGTGGCCAAACGCCGACTGATGCTAAAAGAGGACAAGGCCTCCCTTGTGGAATGTCGAAAGATCGTTCGCTCCCATGCCCTGGTCAAGAAAAAACTCATCGAAGAACTCACGGATGTGAAAGAGCAACTCGAAGTTCTATTTGAGACCCGGGAAAAAGAAAGGAAAAAACTTCGAGAACAGATAATAAAAAAATCTTCAAAAGTTAAGGGCAGCGGACGCAAGAAATCCCGCACGAAGCGCTAGTGGTCAGACCACTAGTCTTCTCTTGGGCCTTGAGTTCGATGACCCCACGAACATAGTCTCCCGAAGGCCCCATCCTTTGTTCAAAATACTCAAACCTATAATGGTCGTGAGGATCAAAGAGGCCGGCCCCATCCCCGTGGGCCCTCTTTTCCACACCCACTGCCGCTTCCTCTTCTCCCACCTTCTCTTCAACGGGACGCTCCAGAGGAGAAAGCCCGTAATTATGTCTTATATCATCGATATCGTCCCAAGAGAGTCTTCTTCGATAGACCCTACGGGAAATAGAAGGAAGCATCACGCTGGGATAAAAAGAGTTGACGTTATGTTTAAGTCCCAAAAAATGTCCAAATTCGTGAACGACGACGGAAAGAAGATCAAAATCCGATTTTGTGGGTAAGATAGAAAAGAAATGATCCCTATAGTTTAGGATAATATCGGCCTGTTCGATACGAATATAGTGACCGTCGTCATCCTCTTCTACGGGACCAAAAAACTGAGTCACCGCCAAGGTATCCGCTCCAAACTCATCAAACCATTTTTCCGATCGATAGATACCAAACTCGGCCCCTCGCTCGAGATCATCCCTATAATCGTTGGGGTCCAAGGGATCAAAATTTTTCACGATCGGAAAATCATCATGAAAAAAATCCAACTCATGATCGACCCCTCTTTCCCAAATCAGGGCCTGCTCTCGAATAGAATGAATTTCTTTTTTGGAAAAATCCTCGCTAATATGGAAAGTCACGGGAAGAGATGTCTTTGCCCATTTCCTTGGAAGTTGATCGGAAAAAAAGAGAGGCTGCTCCCCGGCCGAAAGATTGGAGATCTTTTTTTGTCGGCATCCTCCAAAGAAGACGACGGAAACGAAAGCGAAAACGAGAGTAAAACTAGGCGAAGGAATCCTCATGAGAAGCGTTTCGCCCCAATGATCGCTTTTCTTAAAATTTTATTTAGGATCGGCAAAAAAATTCTAGGAATAATACTTGAAGAGTAACTGCTTGCACCTCTAGCAAAAACTGTAATAAAGGCAATGTAACTGCCATCCATTTGGATGAGATTGGTGGGAGACAACGAAGAACGACTGAGGCGTACTTTAAGTACGTCGCAGGGAGTGATGAGGCAGACGACTGCCACGGAAGCGCGAGAGCGGTGACGCGCCAAATGGGTGAGCAGTTACCGATAACTACGAATCTCATCAAATTCACGCACGCCTTTATGATCTCTTTTTTTCTTTCGACATTTGCGGTTCAAGCGAACACCACAACGACCCACCCCCCAGGAATCACCATTGAAACCACTCCATGGCATAAGAAAATGTGGGTCGGATTCAAAGAAAAACTTAAAAGATTTTTTGATTCAAAGACAAAAGAAATTAAAAAATCTCCCATTTCCTTGCCCCAAATTCCTACGATTAAAAGAGACCCCAAAGACGGATCCCAAATAGGAAAATCCAATGATCGTCTCACCAACAGTTTTTATCTCAAATTGAATCAAGAACAAAAAACCCAACTTTCCATTGGATTTGTCAATGAGTCGTACGCCGTGATCCTGGGTAGGCCCCCCTCGCCGAAGGAAAGGGCCCAAAAGGTCAATATCCTGCTTCAGGAAGGGAGCCGAGAGGGGATCTATCGCAACTTAACCCTTGGTGAAGAGTACCGCCGAAACGAATCGATAAAAAAGAATCTCAGCGATCAGAACAAACAATTTAGCTCCCATTATCTCAAAGTTTACTTAAACACCCGAGTCAATTGGAACCAATCCGGGTATCCGGGATTACACACAGTCAAACGACTTTTGGTAGAACGGTCTCTTGAAATCATCGATGCCTTTGCAAAAAGATCCGATGTCAATTCATGGTTTGCCGTCTTTTCCGAAGAGATACAAAAAAGACTCAACTGGAATCAAAATCATCGAAAACTCGACTCCCGCCAACGCTATTTTCTCTGGGCCCAAAAAATGCCCATCGATATTCTCAAAAGCGAAGTGGCCATCAAGATTCACCTCCTCATGAACTCTCTTCAGTGAGAAAGATCTCTTCCCTATCCAATAAAACCCCCATAAACCTCTCCACCCCCAGGGCGATCCCGGCAGAGGGAGGAATCCCCTTTTCGAGGGCCCGATACAAGAGCGCAGGCTCCGGCATTCTCTCCTGGCCCACTTGAGTCCTCACCTTATCGAATTCTTGAAAACATTTTTTTTGCTCTTCGAGATGGGTGAGCTCACCGTAACAATTGGCCACTTCGACTCCATGGACAAAGTATTCAAATCTCTCGCAAACCCTAGGGTCGCAAGGCTTTAAGCGAGAGAGGGCCCTGAGCTCAGCCGGGTATTCATCCAAAATCAAAAAGGGATAACGGCGAAGAAGGGGAGAAATTTTATTGAGAAAGAGCAGATGATAATAATCCTCCCAGGATAGAGCGATCTTTGGGAGAGGGATATCCGGGTGGTGGTTTTTGATATAGTCCCCAAGGCTTTCCTTGCAAGAAAGTTCCAATATATCGATGCCGAGATGACACCTAAAGATCTCGGCGACACTCATCTTTTCCACGGCGATCAAATCATTTCGCCCAAATGATCCGAGAAGGGCCCGAGTCAACTCTTCCAAATCACACGCGATTTGGTGGTAACTCTCATGGGCCCGATACCATTCCAACATCAAAAACTGGGGGCGGTGAATGGGGGACGGCGGCCCATCTCGAAAGCAATAGGATAGGGTGAAGATATTTTCAAACCCCTCGGAAAGAAGAGATTTCATCCAAAACTCCGGAGAGGTATGGAGATAAAAATCCGAACCTTGATCCAAACGTTGAGATGAGGACACCCGAAAGGGATGGATATGGGGCTCGATCACGGGACAGGAGACGAGAGGAGGGGTCAGAACATCGATAAAATCTCTTTCCAAGAAAAACTTGCGAATCACGGCCAGGAAGCGAAAGCGATCGGCCAATTTTTTATTCAATTTACAAAACCTCCCCCCTTCCTGTAAGAAGACGGCAGGTATGATTGCAGCCATGGGTGCAATCATCACGACCCAAAGCAAAATGATGGAGTGAGAAAACAAACGTGATCCCCTTAATCCAAGACCTCGCCACATTTTTAGGCCTTCCGATCCCGCTGGGCCCTTTCGACGTGGCCGGGATTCTAAGCGTGGGCTTCGTTCTCATGGCCTCCCTAGGGGTTTTTCTCGCTGGACTCTTGTCCCAAAAAGACCCGAAGCCCTCAATTCCAACGCCTTCCAAAGCCGCTCCGACCCATGAGGGAGGGGAGGAAGAGATATGGCGGGCCCGCCTTCGGCGGGGAATGGAGAGGACGCGGGGGCATTTTTGGGGGCGTCTTTCCACCCTCTTTTCCCAAAAAGGTCTTTCTCCGGAAGCTCTCGAAGAAATGGAAGAAATCCTCTATGAAGCGGATTTGGGGCCTGCCACCACCGAATCCGTCATCGAGGAACTCAAGTCCAAGTTTGGAGGGGAAACCCACACACTGGACGAGATCAAAGAATTGATCCTGGGCCTTTTGGATCAAAAAATGCGCCCGGTTCAAAGTCTCGTGCCTCAAGATTTTTTGAGTTTTTCCCCTTCCTCCCCCGGGCACTCCCCGGAGGTGATCATGGTGGTAGGGGTCAACGGTGTCGGGAAAACCACCACCGTGGGGAAATTGGCCGCCAAGCTCTCGTCCCAAGGGGCCAAAGTCGTGGTGGGGGCCTGCGACACGTTTCGCATGGCGGCAGTCCATCAGCTTGAGCTTTGGTGCGAAAGGGCCGGTTGTGAAATGGTCAGGGGAAAGGACGGAGGAGACCCCAGTGGGGTGGGGCACGGGGCCCTTCAAAAGGCCATGGAGGAGAAGGCCCACTACTGCCTCCTGGATACGGCGGGAAGGCTCCACACCAAGGACAATCTCATGGAGCAATTGAAAAAGAGCAAGAGGGTTCTCGGCAAACTCGATCCCAAGGCCCCTCACCACACCCTCTTGGTTCTCGATGCGGTAACGGGACAAAATGCCATGGGTCAGGCCCATGAATTTCACCGCGCTCTAGGGCTTACGGGGATCATTCTCACCAAATGCGATAGCTCCTCAAAAGCCGGTCCCGCCGTGGCCATCGTCGAACAATTGGGGATCCCCATCACCCATATAGGGGTCGGTGAAGGTGTTGACGACCTGGATCGATTTCGCCTGGAAGAGTATCTTGACGCTATCATCCATTGACTCCCTCTCCCTTTTGATTTAGCTTATTTTCATGGCAGAAGCTGCTGGAGAATACGACATTTTAGGGTATCGAGTCAAATTGAAGCCAAACGCGATGGACGATGTGGAGCCCTCGAGGTGTGTGAACCTCGTCCTCGACGAAGTGGCCAAGATAAAGTCGCAATCCAACGTCCCCACCAATGAAGCCGTCCTCTTGACGGCGTTAAAATTGGCCGTGGAAAAAATACGACTGGAAGAAGGTATGAAAAAGGATATGGGCCAACTTCAATCCTGTGCGGTTGATGCCCTTGACCTCATCGAGAGGGCCATCCCTTCCTAAAGAATTGACCGGGCCGGGCACTCTATCCCATGGGCCATCGGCCCCCCATCGTTTCACCAGCAGGCTTCAAAGAGGTGGAGACGATGAAAGAAACCAAACGAGAGCTTCGGCTCAAAATAAAAAAATCCCTGGCCTCACTGGACAAAGACCGGCTTCGGGATAAATCCGCCCCTCTCTCCCGTTTCCTCAATCATTCCATGCAGCGTGGACGGCATTTAACATGGGGAGTCTTTTTCCCGACGGATAAAGAGCCCAAATGGCAGATGGAAATCGATGACTTGGAAAGCTTTAAGTTGGCCTGGCCGAAATTTAAGGCCTTGGGGGAGATGGAGTTTTACCAATGCCGGGAATTGGACTTGATCCCAAGTCGTGAGTTTGGCCCGGAAATCCCGTGCCCTCCCCCCCTCTCAAAAACCGTTCCCGAGGCCCTTGTGGTTCCCGCCCTCGGGCTCACCCGTTCCGGCAAGAGGCTTGGAAGGGGAAAGGGGTATTACGATCGGATTTTAAAAACATTTCGAGGGCCTACCATAGGATTATGTTTTGAAGAGCAACTCTGCGATGAGATCCCGGAAGAGGAACACGATCAAAGAGTTCAAATAGTGATTACGGACAAACAAGTTTTGGAAAATGAAACCGTGATCTATTAGATTTAGATAAAAGGGAGAATCTCAATGGATATATTATCAGTCATCATCGGATTGGGTCTTTTGTGCGTCGGCTTTTTTGCCAGCCATCTGATTCAAGCCGGCAAAGTCAAAAAGATTGAGTCCGAAAGAAAGGAAAAATTTAATGAGATCGTCGAAAGGGCCAAAGAAAAGGCCAAGGACATTCAATACCGCGCTCGCCAGGAGATGAAACAAACCCTAAGAGAAGAAAAACTCAAATTAGAAGATGAGTTTAAAAAACTTAAAGACGATCTCTCCCAACATCAAAAGTCCATAGAGAAAAAGCAAAGTGACTTTGAAAGACGGGTAAAAAATCTCGATACCAAGGAACAAAAGCTCCAAGATATGGAAAATAAAATAGGAGATGAGCGAAAATCCATCCAAGATGCCAAAGACAAGTACGAAGAAAAGAGAAAGGAAATCATAAACGAACTCGAAAGAGTGGCCCAAATTTCAAGGGAAGAGGCCCGGGGAAGACTCGAGGATGAAATGGTAGAAGAGGCCAAGGTTCACGCCTCCAAGGCCATCAACCGCATTGAAGAGGAAACCAAAGAGCAAGCCGAGAGGAAGGCCAAAAGGGTCATCGGCATCGCCATTCAGCGATTTGCGGGAGAATATGTGGCCGAACGGACGATCACTTCCGTGGAACTCCCAAGCGATGATGTCAAAGGGAGACTGATTGGGCGAGAGGGAAGAAATATCCGGGCCTTTGAACAAATTTGCGGAGTCGATCTCATCATCGACGACACTCCGGAAACCGTGGTGATCTCTTCTTTCAATGTGGTGAGAAGAGAAATCGCCAGACAAACGATCAAAAAACTTCTCGACGATGGGCGAATCCATCCGGCCAAGATCGAAGAATTTTACGAAAAGTCGAAATCGGAATTTGAAGTACGCCTCAGAGAACTTGGAGAAAAGGCCCAGATGGAAATAGGAGTTCACGGCATCCACCCGGAAATCCTCAAATTGGTAGGGGCCTTGAATTATCGAACCTCCTACACCCAAAACCAATACCAACACGCCTTGGAAGCGGCGATGATATGTGGGGCCATGGCCGCAGAGCTTGGGATCAACGTCAGGCAGGCCAGACGGGCCGGGCTCCTCCATGATATCGGCAAAGTTTTGGATGCCTCCGCCGAAAGTTCCCACGCCATGACCGGGGCCGATTTTGCCAGAAAATTTGGGGAACACCCGGATATCGTCCACGCCATTCGCGCCCACCACGACGATGAGAAACCGGAATCCGTTCTCGCCCATATCGTGGCCGCATCGGATGCTCTCTCGGGGGCCAGGCCCGGGGCCAGGAAGGCCATGCAGGAATCCTATATCTCTCGTCTCACGGATATCGAAAAAATCGCCAATTCCTTTGAAGGCGTTGGGCGATCCTATGCCATCTCTGCCGGGCGGGAAGTTCGAGTTCTCGTGGAAAATGACAAAGTGGATGACGAGGCCACGGTGATGCTCTCCAGGGATATCGCAAAAAAGATCGAAGAGGAGATGAGCTATCCCGGAACCATCAAGATTACCGTTTTGAGGGAGACCAAAGCCGTAGGGGTGGCCAAGTAAGACCCAAAGCCTTTAACGGGCCGAATTTTTGATAAATTCGGTCATGTAATGGCGAACCATAGCAGGGGTATCCAAAAGTTCCCCTTGAAATCTCCAGGTGACTTTATTGAAGGGGCCGACTCCGGCCCTTATTTCATGGGCCTTATTGAGGGCCGGTTCCGATCGATTGAGTCTGGCCGCATAGAGGCCTCCCGTATTGGAGACAAAGCCTACGGAAATCACATCCCCCGACTTTCTGGCAAAGACCAATTTGAGGGAATTTCTAAAAAGCATAAAGTCGTTGATCGTATTGGAGATTTTGAAAATTTTGATCTGAGAGCCCTGGGCCTTCTCTCCTCGGTACTGATTGAAACGAATCGTATAAACCTCCACCAAGTCTCGAATTTTGTTCATGAGATCGAGGGAAGATTCCTCTAGGATTCGATCGATATTGAGATGGTCATCGAAATGAACGATACCGGCTTCATCCATATTGAGTTCATCGAGGGCCAAATTCTCGATCCAATCCGTTTGAATCTGTTCCGGCAAAACGATGTCACTCATGATTTAATGATGGGGGAGGAAATGATAAAGTGTCAAATGGGCCCAAAAAATTGCCCGAAGCCATGAACCGGTTCCGCACCCCTCTTTTTACAAGGGGGCGCCATGGTAATCGCTTTAGGCTTCCCGCCGTCACGCCCTCCCCTTTTAGAGGAGGTGGAGCGGGCCTGCTCACCACAATCAGGGATAGCTCCCGTATCATAAGTTGTAGGGCGAAACGGTACTAGACCACCTGACAACTTTTTGAGCCACTTCACCATTATACCTTGAGGGTGGATAAGGCCAACGGTTTTTTAAGCCTTTTTTAAAAACCTTTAAAAATTAAAGGGTTACAATCAATCCCTGGGCCCAAAGGCCCTTAAATGAGAGCTGGGTTCAAAGACCCATGCTATAATGATAGGGAGTGTTTTTTCTCAAGCTTTTTAGGCCCTTGCCGATAAGGCCCTTGAGCAGGAAAGGAGAGAATTCAAATGAACAAAATCTGGGCCTACCTTAAAGACGACGATGGGCAAACTTCCACGGAGTATATCCTCCTCGTCGCCGTCGCCGCTTTGATCGTCTTTAAATTTAAAGATGTTGCCGAAGACAAATTGACGGGTTTAACCAACACCATCTTTGGGAAGGCAGAGTCAGGTATTGCCAATGAACTCGACCAAGCGATCAACTAGACGACCCTCTCCTCTCCCCCAAGACTTTCCAGCATTACTCTTTTAGGCCACAATGAAAGCATGAAGCCTTCTTCTTTGGGCCAGGCCCTTATCGAATACCTTTTTATCCTGTCCCTCGTGGTTATTTTGGGGGGACGAATGATTAAGGCCTTCACTCGCTATGCCGCCGAGGGTATGGGAACCTTGAACTCCGTTTTAAGTTCTCATCTCACCGTGGGGGTTTGTAAGGAAGAGTGCTTCCCGGATAATTATATCAACGGCAACTCACTCTAGGCCCTCCTTTTGTCCCTCTACCTCTATTCCTATCTCCTTATCCAATTGGTTGTCGTCGCCTGGATAGATATTCGGCATAGGAAAATACCGAACACCTGGATCATCCTCAATATCGTGACCTTTATCTTCCTGATCCTTGCCCTTCCGAATCCCTATGCCCCTTCCCTCCAAACCTTTGCCTATCCCTTATCTTTTTTGGCCTTGGGCTTCGTTCTCTTCTTGCTCAATATCATGGGAGGGGGGGATTCTAAGTTTTTGGCGAGCTTTTTTTTACTGATCCCCACAAATAGACATGAAACCTTTTTTGTCGTCCTTCTCTACACAACAATTGCCGTAACCTTTGGACTTTTTCTTATCAATTCCATTCGCAGCAGAAAAAAACTCGCAATCCTTCTTCTCACAAAAGATTGGTCGGGGCTCGGCCAAATCTATGGAAAAAAGATTCCCTTTGCTCCCATAATTTTATTTTCTTGGCCTCCCTTCGGCCATATAATAGGGATATGGAAATAAAAAGCCAAAGAGGCCAATCCACCGTCGAGTACATCCTCTTACTCGCCGTCCTCATCATTTTATTGACGGCCGTTTTGCGAAATAGAAGGTTTCAAGACTATGTGGGAACGGACGGAAAATTCTTTCGAGATTATGCCCGCAGGATCGGCTATACCTATCGGCACGGTCATTCTGGAGGAAGGCCCGGCAACGCCCCCCCTCCCCAAAATGACTATACCTCGACCCACGATACCTATAAACGGCGAGGGGGATCCGCTTCAAGGTTCGTCATTCCCTTGGGAGAATACCCGAAAAATTAAAACCATGAAAAACGATAAGGGCCAATCCACCATCGAATTTCTCATCTCCTTCGTCTTTTCCCTAGGCATTCTCCTCGTCTTTATCCAATTGGCCGTGAACCTCACCGGAGGGTTTTTGGCCCATTATGCCACCTATATGGCCTCGCGCACATTTTTGGTCTATGAGGAAGGGAGAGGAACGGATATTGCAGGAGATTACCGCCAAAGTGTGGAAAAGGCCCAAGAAGTCTTCGATTCCTATAACGTCAAAATCTTTGGCGTCTATGACAGTCAAGCCGAGTTGAAATTTAACTTTGAAGATGACGACTCTCGAAAAGACTATGCTTTCACCGGAGCCTATTATCTCTACAGACAACCCATTTCTCTTTTTGACTATTTTGGAGGAGATGTGAAATCCACCATGAGATCCGAATCTTTTTTGGGCAAAGAGCCCACTCGAGGAGAGTGTTGGGCCCGCACCAAAGCGGCCATTGATACCCTGGGCATCCCTTCAGACCTCAAAAGATATGTGACGGTATTTGACAATGGCTGCTAGAACGTCCACACAAATTTTGAGCAGCCGAGGTCAGGCCATCTTTGAGTTCATTATCTTTCTTCCCATTATGCTCGTCTTTTACGGAATTATCGTATCGATCTCCTCTGCTATTAACGGCTCTATCAACCAGCAAAAGTCCACGAGAGGGTTTCTCTATTCAACGATTAAAGGAAACCCCAATATCCCCATTCGAGAACTCGTCCAAACAAATTTTCAAGATAGCGGGGTTCAAATCCAAGGTATGATGGCCCAACTCTATGCAGAGAAACTCTCTACCCAGGGAAATCTTCGCCCTTATGCCACCTGCTATAAGGTTCCACTCTACGGACAAGACGACGGAGAAGCCTGTGATGATGTCACCGGAGCCAACGACAGTTCCCCCTTCATTCGGATTAAAACCGGCTATGGGCTCTGTGGGGCCACTTATTTGACCGATCAAAACGGTTTGATAAGAATTCAATATTTTCTTAGCGGAACGAACAAAGGTTGTTTGGCCCTCACCAACCCCTAAGGGCCCGGCCGGGATAATCTTTTCCTCCCCCTCTCTATTCGATAAAAACTGTAACTGCTCGCACCTCTAGCAAAAACTGTAATAAAGGCAAGGTAACTGTTCTCCACCCGGATAAGATTGGTAGGAGGCAACGAGGAGCGACCGAGGCGTGCTTCCTGCACGTCGCAGGGAAGCGACGAGGCAGTCGACTG
>JAPONP010000015.1 GCA_026713835.1 Bacteriovoracales bacterium | reverse complement strand
CAGTCGACTGCCTCGTCGCTTCCCTGCGACGTGCAGGAAGCACGCCTCGGTCGCTCCTCGTTGCCTCCTACCAATCTTATCCGGGTGGAGAACAGTTACCTTGCCTTTATTACAGTTTTTGCTAGAGGTGCGAGCAGTTACGTCAAAAGACATAGAGAACATAGACGTTCCCATCCTTGATTTATTTTTTGTGGAAGAGGTATAGTAAACCATGGCAAACGGCTCCAGTATATCCACAACTTCAAAGTCATTGCAAGAGCTTTATGAAAGTAAGAGCTACGAGCAATTTATCGACCAACTTTCCAAAGAGAGGGAAAACCTGGGTGAAGGAATCTATCATTACAACTTGGGAACCGCCTATTTGAAGATGGGCCGCCACCCTGAGTCGAGATATCATCTGGAGAAGGCCCTCGAAGAGGGGCTCTTCCATTCGGGGATTCGCAAAAACCTAAACACGGTCGTCAAGAATTTAGAACTCGGGACGATGGAAGAGGGAGGCCATATCTCCGATCAGGTTTTAAATTATGCGACGCGACTCTCCCCTGACTTCTCCTTGTGTTTTGGGCTGATTCTTGCGATTGTCTTCATGGGTCTCTTTCGCTTTAAAAAGATCAAAAAAACTTCTTTTATCCTCGCTTTGATCGTTTCCCTCTGTCCGATTTTATTCTCTTTTTCTATCCACCGAATGTATCGAAGGGCCATCGTCTTGGAGGCGAGTTCCGTTTATGAAGGGCCGTCTAAATCATTTGAGATCAGTAGTGAGATCCCTCCGGGCATGAGTGTCATTATCCGAGCGGATGGGAAGGATTGGTTCTATGTGGAATCCCCCGGCCATTTTTCGGGATGGATTGATCGGAAAAGGATAGGCATACTATAACTAGAGAAAAAGGATCATAAAAAATGAGTTTTGAAGAAGAGATCAAAAAGAAAATAGATGCGAAAGAGGATATCGCCGATAGAATCAAAATTTCCGTCTTAAAATATCTTTGGCAGGTGTCGCCCCTTCTCGTAAGGAGTGAAAAGGTCATCCCCAAATTTTTAAGAGGAGTCAGGGTTTTAAAAAACTTTTCCGATAATGAGCTTAGAATACTGTCCAACTACCTCCACCATCGTCGATTTTCCCTTCATGAAACCATTTTTAAGGAAGGGGATCGTGGCGTTGGCTTCTATTTCATTTTCTCGGGTCAAGTGGGTATTTTTGCCAAAAAACGATCCCTTGAAAGTATAGATGAATCCCTCGATTCGTTGAAACAGAGAGACACCAAAATCTACGAGGATAAAAAGCAGGTGGTGACTTTGGAAAAGGGATATCTCTTTGGAGAATTGGCCCTCTTGCAAGAAAATGCCTTCCGAACGGCGACGGCCGTCGCCAAAGAAAATTGTGAATTGCTTGGGTTTTTTAAACCCGATCTAGAAGAACTCATCAGCAATCACCCTGCCGTCGGGGCCAGACTTCTTCAATCTATCTCCATCGTTATTGCCGGAAGACTTTCTTCGATTGCGCTGGACATGAGGTCTCTAAAAGAAAGTGCCTATATGAAAAAATCTTAGGGGCCCAGGGGCGCAAGGATGGATCCATGATAAAAAATATACCTCATAAGGGAAGGCTCATTCTCTTTTTTACGACCCTTTCTCTAGGGCTCCTCGCCCTCATCAGTATCCCTAGGGTTTCCATGCCCCTCCTCGTTGCCTTTATTCTTTCGAGGATTTTGCGGCCGCTTATTCCCATTTTCAATAAGCTCGGCATCGGAATAAATCTTTCGCTGGTCTTCATCTTTTTTGGCATAGGAATTTTTCTTCTCTATCCCATCATCAAATTTGCACCGGCCATTCAGGGAGAGATTGAAAAATTTCAATACTATATTCCCAAAATTGAACAATTTGTCGAAGTCCAATACGGGACCTTTCAATCGGCCCTCAAAAGACGATTGGGAATAGAGTTGCCCCTGAGCTTGACCACATCCTCGATCTCCTACGACAACGACGTGCTTAAATCTTTCCTTTTAAAACTGCCCAATGTTTTAGCATCACTTTTGGAATGGTTTTTACTTCTCCCCCTTTTCCTCTTTTTTCTTTTAAGAGATGGGCCTTCCATCAAAAGAAAATTTTTCAAATTCGTGCCCAACATCCTCTTTGAAAAAGGCTATTATCTCGTCTCCCAGTTTAGTAAACAGGTAGGAGGCTACATCGCGGCCAAATCCATCGAAGCGGCCATTATCGGGATCATCATCACCTTTGGTCTTCTCCTTATGGATGTTCGTTTTGCCTTTATTCTTGGGGTCATTGCGGCCATCACCAATATCGTCCCCTATCTTGGGCCGATTTTAGGTCTTATTCCGGCCGCCATCATTGGCCTTATCGATTACGGAATGGGCCCTTCATTCGGGGCCATCATCGCCCTCTATGTGGTCGCCAATATCATCGATTTGGCCTTTGTCTTTCCCATTTTGGTTTCCAGAATCGTCAATCTTCACCCGGCCCTCGTCCTCGTCTCGGTGATCATAGGCTCCCAATACATGGGTATCGCGGGGATGATCGTCTCGATCCCCCTTACGGCTTCTTTAAAATTGGTGTTTGAAGAAATCTACCGGGGTTTTGACCTTCAAAGTTAGTTTAAGGGTGCGAGCAGTTACGCTTAGGGTTTATTTTGAAAGATAAAGTCTTTGAATGAGCCCATCCCAAAGGAGTTTCTTTTTTCTATAAAAATCTTTTTCATCATTGGGGGCAAATTCTTCGTAAGTACTTGATGAGTTTTCCACGTCTTGAAAAGTTTTTTCTCCAAGGCCTATGGCGGCTGCTAAGCAGGCCCCATAAGAGGTCGTTTCAATGACTTGGGGGCGTTTGATGATGATCTCACTGACATTGGCTTGAATCTGGCAAAAAAGATCGTTTTGGCACATTCCCCCGTCAACTTTCAAAGCGGGAATCTCTTGGTCTAAATCCTTTTTAAAGGTGGAGATCACATCCTCAATGGAAAGGGCCACTCCGTCCAAACAGGCCCTGGCGATATGGGGCTTACCCGTATCGCGAGTCAGCCCCACGATGGCCGCTTTGGCTTCAGAACACCAATAAGGAGATGCCGTACCCGTAAAAAAGGGAAGAAAGGTGACGAACTCCATTTCCAAGATATCTTGAACCCCTTTGGACAATTCTTCAATTTGTTTGGAAGATTCAAAAAACCCGAGCTTATCTCTGAGCCACTGAACGGCGGCTCCAGCCACATAACAAGAGCCCTCAAGGGCGAATCGGTTTTGTCCTTCGTGGCGATAGGCCACCGTAGAGAGAAGACCGTTTTGGGAATCGATTTTTTTCGTTCCCGTATTGAGAAGTAAAAATCCTCCAGTCCCGTAAGTGCATTTCATCTCTCCTTCCCCGACACCGCCTTGGCCGAACAGGGCCGCCTGTTGATCTCCCAGTATGCCGGTGATGGGGATGCCATCGGGAAGAAAACTTAAACCCTCGGTCTTGCCAAAAAGAGTGAATGAATCGCAAACTTCTGGGAGTTCATCTTCGCCGACACAAAAAATATCCAAAAAATCACGATCCCATTTTCCCTTTTCGATATCGTAAAGCATGGTTCGGGAGGCGTTGGAGCCCTCCGTTTTATAGGCTTTTCCTCCCGACAATTTGTACAAGAGAAAGGTGTCGATGGTGCCAAAGAGCAAATCTCCTTTCTCCTTGGCCTTTTGAACCCGGGTATCGTTTTCGAGTAGCCACTTTATTTTCGATCCGGAAAAATAGGAGTCGATGGCAAGGCCGGTTTTTCTTGTGATATCCTTGGCCGCTTTCGACGATTTAAGTTCCTCACAAAACTCACCGGTTCGACGATCTTGCCAGACGATGGCATGGCCCAAGGGAACGCCCTCCCTCGTGAAGGCCCCGACCGTTTCTCTTTGATTGGTGATGCCGATGCAGGCGATATCCCGGGAAGCGACCCCGTGGTTTTTTAAAAGCTCCCGAACGACCTTCTCGGTGCAGTGCCAAATGTCGCCGAGGTCGTGTTCAACCCATCCGGGCCGAGGAAAGATTTGAGGAAATTCCAGACCCACCTTTCCCAGGAACCGAAGTGTTGAGAGGTCAGTCAAACAAGCCGTGGTTCCCGTGGTTCCTTGATCGATGGCGAGAATGAATTTTGACATTGTATCCCTTTTTGGCTACTCTCGTCATTACTAGCGGAGTTTAACGGTAAGATCGTTCCTTGGTTGAGCAGCCGGCCCCACGATTTTATTGGCGATGGCCGTCCATCTCGTAGCCAAATGGCCGTTGACGAGTACCAATAAACCAAAGGAAAGGCCGATAATCAAGGCAAAAAGAAGGATAAACTCCAAAAGGGCTTGGCCTTGATTTTGGGAGGGAAGGACTTGACGCATCGCCATGATCTCGAAATCTTTCTTCGTTCTCATAGCTCTATTCTATTCCATCACGGAACATTTGGAAACGGATTGGCCCATTTGAGAGGATCACCATGTCTCGTCTGATCCCCACCTGTTTTACCATCATGGTTTTTTCGGCTTTTTTAGTGGGGCAAATCATTTGGGACAAACTCGATATCGAGGCGACCCCCTCTCAAGAGCAAAGCCAAAAGAGGAACTTCTACCTCAAGAATCTAAAGTCCATCAAAGGGCGAAGCGTAGATGGCGATCTTATCGATCTTTCAAAAACCAAACCCCCGGTCGTGATCCTCAATTTTTGGGCCAGTTGGTGCCTTCCCTGCCTCGACGAATTTCCTTCCTTGGTGGCCTTAAAGAAAAAATATAAAAAAGATGATGAGGTTACTATCGTTGGCATCAATACCGATACGGAAAATATAAAAAAAAATATCAAGAAAATATATAAAAAATACAAACTCAATTTTCCATCCCTTTTGGATGAAGATAAATGGAGCGAAAAATTTCGAGTCCATGCCCTTCCCGTCTCTATCATTTATTTGGGTAATGAAGTCGTTGTCAGCGAGGGCTCTCAAAACTTTATGGATAAGAAATTTTTGAAAAAAGTAGAAAAGGCTATCCAAGAATCACGGTGATCTCTTCGATGAGATCCTAAGTGACCTCACTTTTGGGAAAAGGCATGACCTCGACAGATCCCAAAACTCGGGCGCGACAACTCAAACGCAAACACTTGTCCCGAGCATCCGGGTTGTCCTCATAAGTGGACTTCAGGGTATTGCTCTCGATAACTCCCGGATGGTCTAAATTTTCGGCCCCCTTAACGACGATGATCTTGCATACACTACAGGAGCCGGCCAAACAACCGTGGGGGAGTTCCAATCCTTGTCTGGCAAGACCTTCGTAGAGAATTTCTCCTTCATCCAATGTAAAGGATTTTGAACTCGAGTCGTCAAGGATGATTGACACAGTGGGCATACCTCTTTTATCCTCCCCAATATAGTTTTGGATCGTTGTGATCGGCTTAGGATCACTTGCATCGTCATTATTGCATACTCGTTTACGTAAGGGGAAATTTGGTTGGGCATCTTTGAAAAGCTTTCCTCCATGGGCCATGAACAAGTGGTCTTTTTCAATGACGAGACCTGCGGATTAAAGGCTATCGTGGCCATCCATGACACAACCCTGGGCCCGGCTCTCGGTGGTTGTCGAATGTGGCCTTACTCTTCCGAAGAGACGGCCCTTGAGGATGTTCTACGACTTTCCAAAGGGATGACCTATAAGGCTTCTATCTCGGGCCTCAATCTTGGAGGAGGGAAATCGGTGATCATCGGTGATCCGAAAAAGGATAAATCCGAAGCCCTCTTTCGCTCTTTCGGGCGCTTTATCGAATCCTTGAACGAACGCTACATCACCGCCCAAGATGTCAATATCGGTGTGCCCGATATCAAACAAATCGCCCTGGAAACCGCCAATGTGGTGGGAACCGATAAGACCAACGGAGGCTCCGGCAATCCGGCCCCCTACACGGCCCTAGGGGTCTTGCGTGGAATCGAGGCCAGTGCCCATTGGGCCTTCGGGCAACGCTCATTAGAGGGAAAAAGTGTGGCCATTCAAGGCGTTGGAGAGGTGGGAACCTATTTGGCTAAATATCTTATGGAGATGGGGGCCAAGATATTTTATACGGACATCAACAAAGACAATGCTTTGAAACTGAAAGAAAATATCGAAGATGCCCAATATGTGCATCCCGACGAAATCTATTCTCTGGATTGCGATATCTTTTCTCCTTGCGCTCTCGGAGCGATCATCAACGACGACACCATCGATCAACTCAAATGTCGGGTCGTGGCTGGATCGGCTAATAATCAACTCAAGGAAAATCGACACGGGATCATCTTAAAGGAGAAGGGGATTCTCTATGCCCCCGATTATCTCATCAATGCCGGAGGCCTTATGAACGTTTCCCTTGAGAGGGAGGGGTATTCCGATAAAAAATCCAAACAGATGGTCGATACCATTTATCACATGGCCATGAAAATTTTTGCCTTTTCTAAAGAACACGATATCCCCATCTATCAAGCTACGGATTTACTTGCAGAAAAACGCATCAAGGCCGTCAAAGAGGTTAGGACAAATTATCTAGGCAAGACCTGATACCGTATTGAATGGAGAGAACTCTCCAAGCACAATGAAGATGTGTCCTTTACCATTTTCTTTTTGTCGCTTTTCCTTTCCCTCTTTGCTCGGGCTCAAGTGGATTTTGAGGATGGAGTTTTTCCCGAGATCGTCCCTTCGTCCCGAGCATTGGCCATGGGCAATGCCTTTGTGGCCAGAGTGGATGATGAATCAGCTCCCTTTTACAACCCCGCAGGCCTTGGTTCCGTGAGGGGTTGGAATTTCCATCTGAGCAATTTTTTACTCGAGTTCAGTAAGGATTTTTCTCGGGAAGTCACCACAGATATGAGCAATACTTTTAAATACATGGCCGATAGCTTTGATTTGGATGGTCTTAGAAAGGTTCACCAAAACTCTCCCGGACATTCAGCCAATACTCGATTTTCCATGATGCCGAATTTAACCACAAGATTTTTGAGCTTTGGACTTTTCTACGTTCGACATATCAAAACTTTCTATGGGGGACGAGACGGGGATCGATTTGAATTTGCAGATCGCACGGATTCCGGCCCCTATATAGGGGCCAACTTTTCCCTTTGGGGTGGTATTTTTAAGGGAGGTCTTTCTCTCATTCGTTTGAAACGCTATGAGGTGCGGGGGGATGCGGATATGGGGAGTAGCTTTACCCCCGCATCCTCCCAAAGATCCAAGGGCACCATGAGGCTTTATATAGCCGGGGCAAGAATTATCCTTCCCTTTAAAACCCTTCCCACCCTTTCGGCAACCCTACACAATGTGGAAGATGAAGAGTTTACAGCCGCTCATAACGGTTGGCAGGCTCCGCAATCGATTGTCCCCAACCTTGCCGTCGGCGTGAGCATCACCCCCTATGTGGGGAGGGGCAAAAAACTTCATATCGAAATCAACCACAAGGACTTGGAGAAGAATCGGGAGATGGAAAACTCCGCTCGGTGGATGGCGGGGATGGAACTCAATTTCTCGAAGGCCCTCTTTTTGAGGGCCGGTTACAGGAATAATTTTATCTCGGGGGGAATCGGAGTGAGGACAAAGACTTTTCACTTTGACCTTTCCTCCTACGCCAAGGGAAAACACTCCGAGCGATTTCCCAAAACGGAGGATCGGGGCCTTGTCTTCTCAAGCTCTTTTCGTCTCTAGGGATATTTGCCTACTTTCATGGACAAAAACAAAAAAATGACATAGCCTAGGGGGCGGTTCGAGGCAAAGACTTTTTGCGTCAAACAAGGGATAGGCTATGGCATCCAAGAAGAAAGTATTCCCTAAAAAATCTCCCAAGCTCGCCGCAAGACCCATATCCATGACGGCTAAACTCGCTTTGAGTAAAAAACTTGGGCTCACGAAAGAAGACCATCTCGCCTTTTTAAAAAACATTTTTCTTTCCCGAAAACTCGACGATACGGAAATCATGATGCGAAAGCAGAATACGGCTTTCTTTCAAATTTCAGGGGCCGGGCATGAAGGTATCCTCACGGCTTTGGCCAAGGTTTTAAGACCCGGCTACGATTATTTTTTGCCCTATTATCGAGATCGGGCCCTTTGTTTGAGCCTTGGAGTAACCCCTTTGGAGATGCTTTCCCAGGCCAATGGAAACCTTGGAGATACCTCGTCTCTTGGAAGGCAAATGCCGGCCCATTGGGGAAATCGCAAGCTCAATATCGTAAACAAAAGTTCATGTACCGGAACTCAGTTTCTCCAAGCCGTTGGAGTGGCCGAAACGGGAAAGTATTTGGAATCCCTTTCCTTGAGCGACGGCCCTCCATGGAATAAGGATGAAATCATTTACGTTTCGACGGGTGATGGGACGACATCTCAGGGAGAGTTTTGGGAATCTCTCACCACGGCCGTTGTGAATAAACTTCCGGTTCTCTATCTCGTCGAAGACAATGGCTATGCCATTTCCGTTCCCGTTCGAGTCCAAACCCCCGAAGGCTCTATCTCCAAAACCTTAAAAAACTTTCCGGGGCTTCAAATCTATGAGACCAATGGGCATTGTCCCGTTGAAAGTTATGAAACGGCCCTCAAGGCAGAAAAACATCTTCGGGCCCAAAAGGGCCCTGTTCTCATCCACGCCCACGTCACTCGCCCCTACTCCCACTCTCTTTCCGACGATCACCGCTCCTACCGAACCTCGGAGGAACTCCAAAAAGAAGAAGAGCAGGATGTCATCAACTCATACCCCTCTTTTCTTCTTAAAGGGAAAATACTTTCTTCGGGTGAAATTGAAGAGTTGAAGGTAAAGGTCAATGAAGATATTTCATTGGCTTTAAAGGAATGTTTGCAAACCCCTTGGCCGAATAAGGAAACTTCCACGGATTTCACTTGGTCTCCGGATGTGGACCCTTCGTCTTCAGATTTTGATAGACCCGGAACTTTTGAGGGGAAAGAGGACATTCCCATGGCCCAAACCATCAACCACGTTTTGAAAACGGAGGTCAAAAGAAACCCACTTCTTCGCATCTTTGGAGAAGATATCGCAGATTTTAGCGATGATTGGAAATTCGATACGGATCTCAAGGGGAAAGGAGGCGTGTTTAAAGTAACCAGTGGAGTTCAAAGTGTGGGAAGGCCCGGCCAAGTCTTTAATTCTCCCTTGGCTGAAGCCAATATCATAGGACGTGCCATCGGAATGGCCGCAAGAGGATTAAAACCCGTGGTGGAAATCCAATTTTTTGATTATATTTGGACGGCCTTTATGCAGCTCAAAAATGAGATGGCCACCATGAGGTATCGAAGCGGGGGAACCTATTCGGCCCCGATGGTCGTTCGGGCCCCCATCGGCGGGTATTTGAAAGGAGGGGCCATCTACCACTCCCAGACCGGAGAATCCATCTTTACCCATATACCCGGGATTCGGGTGGTCTATCCCTCCCATGCAGCCGATGCCGCAGGACTTTTGAGAACGGCCATTCGATCCGATGATCCCGTTCTCTTTCTCGAACACAAGCATCTTTACTATCAGGGCTATAATCGAACCGCTGATCCGGGAGATGAATATATGATCCCCTTTGGCCTTGGAAAAATTGTGAAAGAAGGACGGGATATAACACTACTCACTTGGGGGGCCCTCGTTCAAAAATCCTTGGATGCGGCAAAGAGGGCCGAAAGCGAGGGTCATTCCGTCGAGGTTATCGATGTCAGAACCCTGGTTCCCTTCGATATGGACATACTCAAAAAATCTCTATCCAAGACCAATCGACTTCTCATCGCCCATGAGGAATGTCAAACATCGGGTTTTGCCGGAGAAATTGCGGCCAAAGTGAACGAAGAGTGCTTTGAATATCTGGATGCCCCCATTCTCCGCGTAAGCTCCAAAGACTCCCACGTTCCCTATTGCCCTTCCCTGGAAGAGGACATCCTTCCTCAAACCGATGATATTTTCCACAAACTGAACGAACTTTTAAACTACTAATCAATTGTAGGACAATGTACCAGTAGTTACTTACTCATCTTATACGTTCGATCGTATAGGAACACCGGATACTTTGGGTTTTTTATCCGAACTTCCTTGAGAAGTTGGAACCCATCGAACTCCGGCATACTAATCTCTGAGAGGATGAGATCGATTTCTTCATTTTCCAAAAGTCTTCTCGCCTGAGAAAGGCTTGTGGTAGCGATTACGCTAAAACCCATGTCCTCTAGGTGATCTCGAAGGATGAGTCTTGGATCCTCTTTGTCATCGACCAGTAAAACCCTTGGAGTGGGTAGCATCTCTTTCGCCGATGGAAGATGCTCCGATATATAACCAAAACATCGAGAGAGAAGCTGGGCCTTACCTTTGACATTGACCTTAATGTAGATGTTGTTCAGATGGTTGTTGATGGTGCTTCTACTCAGCTTGAGATAGGCTGCGATCTCTTTTAAGTGTGTGATGTTTTTTGTTAGCAAAAAAAGGATTTCAGTTTCTCTTTTTGTTAACGACTTTTCTTTTGCAAATTTTTCGATGAATTCTTCTAACATTTTTTTGTCCCCATGTAAAAGTACTTATTGATTGTGACCATTGTATGGAAACTTTTTCAAAAAATCATGGGTCGACAACGCTTAGTTCGTATAATTTATGGGGATAAAAAGAACGTATCGATTTTTCAATAAATTGTAAAAAAGAAATTTAGTAAACTGAAAGTGAAATAAATATCAATATAACGACACCTATCCCTCGGAGCCTCTTTATAAGGACCATGGCCAAGACAATGGTGAGATAAATCGAGGGGACATTTATTTTTTGCGTAGAGGATAAAACATTTCCAAATAGAATAATGAGATCATAGAGATAATTGCAAAGACCAAGAGGAACAAACGCATTTAATATAACCAAAGGATAGGAGAGAGTAACAAGAGATGTGATAAAGCTACAGAGGGGAAGGGAAAGAAGAATGATGGAATCTTCATGGAAAGAGTGGATCAAGGATTGGGCCAACCAAATCCCAAGTAAGAAAACAAGAGGGGAACTTTTTTTTAAAGAATATATAATCCCAAGAAATAAAAAGCTGTAGGTAAAGCTCAGTGGATGAAGATGGGCCCAAAAGATAAATTCGATGAGAAAGACAAATATAAAAATGTAGCTTTTATCGAGTTGAATTTTTTTAAACTTAAGTAATTCGCCTATAAACCGAATAAAATAAACTCTCTTAAAGGCAACAAATCCGTCGAGAAAAAAGACCAGAGGAAATAAGAAAAAAAGAAACATTCGTTTAAGAGAAAAGAGACCTAGAAACCATAAAAGAGAAGAGAGATGGAGTCCCGATGGGGTAAAAAGATGGTGAATATGGAGCTTTTTGATGGCCGACTTCAACTCGCCTCTTCGAGGCTTTTGCCCAAAGACGAGACCTCGAATCATCACCTTTTCCTTTTTGGAAAGGTGATCGAGATGAAAGGCCTTTGATTTGGCAAAGGGCCCGTAACTCCTTTTTTCATAATGAAAACTCAATAAGAGGATAAAGGAGATGAGAAAGGTCGATCCGAGCATATCCTAGGCGTTGCAAGAAAAGAGAAAAAAGACGGAAGATAAGTCTTTGATTTAACGACAAAATCAGATGGATCGTTAATTTTTCAAAGAGGTGTTGGAGCCGAGGCGACCGTCAAAGCCGCCCTTGATATTGAGAAGAACCCTTTTAGAAATCTCTTTTAATGTTTCAAACACTCCATCTCCCCTTATGGCCACGGCTTCAAATTCCGGAGTGTCCCATTTATTGAGTTTTAAACGGAGTTCTTTTGGAGAGGCCACATTGGGCAGATCCCTTTTGTTCCACTGGAAAACGAGGGGAAGGCTTTCCATATCGTATCCTTGAGTTTTTAAATTTTTTTCGAGATCGGCAAGGCTTTCGAGATTGGACTCCATTCGGGACACTTGTGAATCGGCCACAAAAATGATGCCGTCAACTCCTCTTAAAATGATTTTTCGGCTGGCTTCATAAAATGTTTGTCCGGGTACGGTATAGAGGTGGAATCTCGTTTTAAATCCTCGAATCTCATCGAGCTCAAGAGGGAGAAAGTCAAAGAAGAGCGTTCTTTCATCTTCCGTATCCAGTTTAACCAATTTGCTCTTTAAGTGCCCGCTCGTCTTTTGGTAAATAAATTTAACATTTGACGTTTTTCCGGCCAATCCTGTTCCATAATAGATGATTTTACAATTGATCTCTTTCGTATTGTAGTTCACAAACGACATTTATAGACCTATCCTGGATATCGTCAAAAATTCCTTCTATTTTCCAGGGCTTTAGAAATGGTCATCGCATCTACATATTCTAAACTACCTCCCATGGGGAGTCCAAAACCTATTCTTTCGACCACGGTAGGGGCTTCAAAGAGTCCATTCAAATAGGAACACGTTGCATCTCCCTCTACGGAAGGATTGATGGCGAGGATGACATTTTCTATATGGAGTTTTTTGACTCTGTTTATGAGAGAATGGATTTCAAGATTCTCGGGGCCGATGCCAAGGAGAGGATTGAGAACTCCTCCCAAGACGTGGTAAATTCCTCGGTATTGATCACAGCGCTCAATGGCCAAGAGGTCGCTGACATTTTCCACGACACAAATGAGCTTTGATTCCACCCTCTTTGAATCGGCGCAAATCGTACAAAGATCGTTATGGGAATAGACAAAACATTCTCGGCATTGCTTGAGATGGCTTAACTCTTCCAGGGAATCCGAAAATCGTTTTCGTTCTTCCGAAGGCCAATTGACCAATTGCAAGGTCATCCTCATGGCCGATTTTTCTCCAACGCCGGAAAATTTGGCCAAAGATTCTTTAATTCTCTCAAGAGATTGGGGGAGTTGGAGGGAAGACATATTAAAAAAGATCCGATGGTGTACTTGTATGACTACGATTGGCCAGTTTGGACATGGCCTTGGCGACCATTTCTTGGGATTCGTTTATCGCTTTGTTGGTCGCTGTTTTGATTAAATCTTCCAATGTCTTACTGTCATCGGGATTGAGATACTTTTTATCGATTTGAATATCTACAATCTCTTGCTTCCCATTGACTTTCACCACAATCGTTCCCTCGGCTACGGAAGATTCGACATATTGATTTTCAAGTTCTTTGCGCAAGATGGAAATTTTATCTTGCATTTCTTGAGTTTGTTTTAAAAGATTTTCATTTCTTTTCATTTTCTAAATGGCACTTAGTGTTGATTTAAGATGACCCTATCGACTTGTGAGTTGAACAGAGTTTGGGCCTCTTTGAGATACTCATTTTCAAGAAGTTTTTCCTTTTGTTCTTTTTTTTCCTGCACAAATTCATCTTCAGCTATTTCCACTCTCGATCGAAAATTGATCTGCTTCTTCTTTTTTAAAGAGATAGGACTCAATTTAATATGGGATTTTGAAATTCCAAAGTATTCTTGAACAATTTTTTTAAATCGACCAAAAACTTTAGGATCTTTCAAATAGTCGAGAAAGACCTCTCCTGAAGGATCAAATCCGATATCGAGATAGAGGGTATCGTCTTGGATTTCAGGGCCCTTTAGGATATTCCCCTGTTCCAAATTGGCCCCCAGAGCGGGGTATTTGCTGAAAGTATCCCTCATAAACTTCTCCCAGTCCCGGGAAGCCGGAGGGGCCTCATCCTTCGATTCGGTGTGGATATCATCTCGTTTTTTTAGAGGAGTCTCGGTCGCAACCTCTTGCCCTTTCGGCGATTCCTTTTCCATTTGCGGCTCCGTCTTTGTGGGGGCCGGGCCAAAGGATTTAGATTCTTTAAAAAACTCCCTTCGAAGGGCCACCTTTTTGAGGATGACTTCGATGATTTTTTCAGGATCGAAAGATGTGACGGCCCAATCCAAATCTTTGGCTAAGGTCTCAAATATCCAAAAAAGCTCATTCAGGGAGATATCTTCGAGACTATCCCTTTCCAAAACTTCAAGGTCGTAGAGCTTTTGGGCGTTTTCTCTTTGCCCAATGATAAAATAAAACGAATCCAAAAGACCCTGGGACAAGGCCCCGAGATCCACATTTTCTTGGAGGCATTGGCGATAAACGGTTTCGAGTTTTTCGATACGCCCTTTGAGGATGGAGTTGGTCAAGAGTTTCAAAGAAGACCCTCTGGCCAGTCCGAGCGACATGGTGACGCTATCTTCATCGATGGACTTATCGGGGGAATAGCTTAGGATTTGTTCGAGAAGGGAAAGGGTATCACGAAACGAGCCCTTGCCTTGGCGACAGATTTGGTGCAAAACGGAGTTTCCCTTGATGGTGATCTCTTCCCTCTTTAGGATTTTTTCAATATGTTCGGCCAAAATGTCGATCTTTGCGTTACGGAAATCAAATCTTTGGCAACGGGAGAGAACCGTCTCCGGCAATTTTTCGGGGATGGTGGTGGCCAAAATAAAAACCACATGGGCCGGGGGCTCTTCAAGGGTTTTGAGAAGGGCATTGAAAGAGGACGTAGAAAGCATATGGACTTCATCGATAATGTACACCTTATAGTGTCCTCGGGAGGGCAAATACTGGGCGCTTTCCATAAGGGCCCTCATATTTTCGACTCCGTTATGGCCGGCACCATCGATTTCTTGAACATCAAATGATGTCTCCTTATCGACGCTCAAGCAATGGGAACAGGTCAAGCACGGGTCGCCGGATTCCCGGGGTTTTTGGCAGGTCAGAGCTTTAGCAAAGATGCGGGCGGTTGAGGTCTTTCCAATTCCTCGAGTGCCGGCCAAAAGGTAGGCATGGCCCACGGACTTGTTCTGAATGGCATTTTGGAGGGCCTGGGTGATATGGCGCTGCCCAATAATCTCTTCAAAAACCTTGGGGCGATACTTTCTGGAGAGAACTTGGGGCATGGCAGGCCTTTTTAAAAGAAGACAAAACGGCCCCCCTGCTCTCACAACGTTCCATGACGTACCGTTGCTCCGTTCCCGGCCTGGCGGGGTTGGCCACTTTCCATTTGAAAGCGGAAGGACCATGGGCATATTAAGATCGATCAAAAATTCTGTAAAGGAAAAAAGTCTTTTGGGCGTAAAATGCCTTCATTTT
The DNA here is from genome assembly GCA_026713835.1 of Bacteriovoracales bacterium. Lineage (GTDB taxonomy): Bacteria > Bdellovibrionota > Bacteriovoracia > Bacteriovoracales > Bacteriovoracaceae > JAPONP01. The sequence continues at coordinate 3,357 of JAPONP010000015.1, read as the reverse complement.
CAATAAATTAGGCAATGATTTGGGAGGAAACCCTCATTAAGAGAAAAGGCCTTCCTTTCGGAAGGCCTTGAGAGCTTGGAAAAAAGTCAATTAAGCCCTTTTTCTTGTGGCTTTTCTTCTTACCGCTTTTTTTCGAGTGGCCTTCTTCCTTGTGGCTTTCTTCTTGGTCGCCTTCTTGCGAGTAGCCTTCTTTTTTGTGGCCTTTTTCCTTGTCGCCTTCTTTTTAGTCGCCTTCCTGCGAGTGGCCTTCTTCTTTGTGGCCTTCCTTCTTACCGCTTTTTTTCGAGTAGCCTTCTTCCTTGTGGCTTTCTTCTTGGTCGCCTTCTTGCGAGTGGCCTTCTTTTTTGTAGCCTTTTTCCTTGTAGCTTTCTTTTTAGTCGCCTTCCTGCGAGTGGCCTTCTTCTTTGTCGCTTTTTTTCGGGTTACCTTCCTAACCATGACTTTGACCTCCATAAGAAATTTTTATTCATCGAATACTATTAGGATAAACACAAAAATGTTTTAACGCAAACAAAAAAATTTGGTTTTTTCAACTTTTTTGTTTTGAATCTCAATCTTCTTGATAGCGAAAATTGAGTTTATTTTGGTCAAAATCCACTTGAACCCGGCCACCCTTTTGTAATTTTCCAAAAAGAATCTCTTGAGAAAGGGGGCGATTGATTTCATTTTCAACGAAACGGCGAATGGGTCTTGCACCCAATTTTTTATCATAACCCTTTTCTCCCAAGTACTGGCGGGCCCTTTTTGTTACGGAAAGATCGATATTTTTCTCTTGAAGAGCTTCTTTGGTTTCATTCAGGAACTTATCGACGATTAAATCGAGCATCTGTTCGTTGAGGCGGTTGAAGTGGATAATCTCATCCAAACGGTTTCTAAACTCCGGTGTGAAGAAATTTTTAAGGGCCTTATCCCTTTTATAGTCATTATTTTGACGTTTCTCACCAAGACCGATAGAACCGCTTTCTGTATCTTTTGCACCGGCATTTGTCGTCATGATAAGGATGATATTGCGACAGTCGGCAGCACTTCCGTTTGCGTCCGTCAAATTTCCATAATCCATGACTTGGAGGAGGATGTTGAAAATGTCCGGATGGGCCTTTTCAATTTCATCGAGAAGAATGACCGCGTGGGGGTTTTTGTTAATGGCTTCCGTAAGAATCCCCCCCTGGTTGTGTCCCACATAGCCGGGAGGAGCCCCGATCAATTTGGAGACGGAATGTTTTTCCATATATTCGGACATATCGATTCTCATGATATGGATTCCCAGGTGATGGGCTAATTGTCTGGCCAGTTCCGTTTTTCCGACACCGGTGGGCCCCGCAAACAAAAAGGAGGCAATGGGAGCATTTTTCCTCCCGAGACCACTTCTTCCCAGGATAACCGCACGGCAGATACTGTCGACGGCGTAGTCTTGCCCAAAGATAAGGAGTTTGAGGTCTCTATCCAGGTTTTTGATTTTGGTTTTTTCGTTGCCGCTGACCGCTTGCTTGGGAATTCGTGCTATCTGGGCCACAACATGGTCGATGTCTCCGAGAGTGACTTGGGATCTTTTCTTTTTTTGTAATTGAACGAGGGAGCCCACTTCATCGATAATATCGATGGCCTTATCGGGGAGCTTGCGCCCGGAGATATGTTTGTTGGATAGACGAACGGCTGCTTTGATGACGGAGGGGCTGAATTTAACCCCATGATGCCGTTCAAAGGATTCTTTAAGTCCCATAAGGATTTTGATGGATTCCTCTTCAGAAGGCTCCTTGACTTCGAGCTTTTGAAAGCGTCTCGTTAAAGCGGAATCTCGATCCATAAACTTTCTAAATTCTTCATAAGTCGTGCTACCCATGCAACGCAAATCTCCTTGGGAAAGGGACGGTCTTAGGAGGTTGGACGTATCGGCTCCTCCCCCCGCGACGGCTCCGGCTCCCATAATCGTATGAATTTCATCGATAAAAAGGAGGGGGGCCATGCCTTCATTTTTCTTTTTATCCAAAGCTTTGAGGAGGTTTTTAAATCGAGCTTCAAAGTCTCCTCGGTATTTTGTTCCTGCGAGCAATGCAGCCATATCGAGGGAATAAATTTGCATCCCCTTGACGGCTTCGGGAACCTCTCTTTGTTCCACTTTCAAGGCCAATCCGTGGGCCAAAGCTGTTTTTCCCACACCGGCATCACCTACGAGCAAGGGGTTGTTTTTGCGGCGGCGGCATAGAATTTGAATGATTCGCTCCAATTCGTCCTCTCTTCCGATTAAAGGATCGATTTTTCCATTCTTTGCTTTTTCGTTTAAATGAACGGTAAATTCTGCAAGAGCGTCTCGGCCTCCCTGAATACGATCACCGGTGGGAAACTCTTTGGGATGTTTGGCAAGATCTTCCGTGTTCGTGGCTTTATCGATTCCGTGGGCAATGATTTGGATGATCTCCGATTTACCCACACCGTACTTTTTAAGTAAATAAACCGAATGGGATTCTTCTTCGTCAAACATCGACACTAAAAGGTGAACGGCGTGGATTTCCTTTTTCCCCGATGATTGAATATGCATAGCGCTTCTTTGAAGAACTCGCTGAAGGCCCATGGTAAGCTCCGGTTGGTAAAAAATGCCGCTATTTTTTGCAATTTGGCGGATGTTTTCATCGGTAAATTGCATCTCGCTCAAGGATTCCATCTGCTCTTTTCCAAGAATTGAAAAATTATCATCGTTATTTAAAAATTCATCGAGTTCCTTTTTAAAGGCTTCGAGTTCCACTCCACACAGTTTTAAAATCTCTGTGACAAAATCATCTTGTAAAAGCCCCAAAAGGATAAGTTCAAGAGTCAGATATTCATGGTGTTTTTCATTGGCACGTCTTACGGCAAAATTAAAAACCTGGTCTAGCGTGTATCCCATTAGCTAATCCTTCTCGATCGTACATTTTAGGGGATGGCCATTTCGCTTTGAAAAGACCACCACCTTTTGGCATTTCGTCTCGGCAATCTCATAAGTATAAACACCGCAAACCCCAATCCCCTTTTGGTGGACATTCATCATGATATCCATTGCCTCCTGTTTGGATTTACCAAAATACTTCGTTAGAACTAAAATGACAAAATCCATCGTCGTGTAATCATCATTGTGGATCAAAACCTTGTAGAGATGGGGGCGCTTGAGTTTTTTTTCCTCTTGAACGATGATATTCGATTGTCCTTCCTCTTCTCCTGTCACTCCATCCGTATGATCGGTACTTTGAGGTAACTGCTCACCCCCCGGCAATCTTGGCAGTCGACTGCCTCGTCGCTTCCCTGCGACGTGCAGGAAGCACGCCTCGGTCGCTCCTCGTTGCCTCCTACCAATCTTATCCGGGTGGAGAACAGTTACCTTGCCTT
>JAPONP010000014.1 GCA_026713835.1 Bacteriovoracales bacterium | reverse complement strand
CAGTCGACTGCCTCGTCGCTTCCCTGCGACGTGCAGGAAGCACGCCTCGGTCGCTCCTCGTTGCCTCCTACCAATCTTATCCGGGTGGAGAACAGTTACCTTGCCTTTATTACAGTTTTTGCTAGAGGTGCGAGCAGTTACTTGAATATCTAAATAGGAAGGCTTATTCATTCGGCTCATTTTATCATCCTCTTACAGGGACAATCAATTTATGGCGACAATCAATGTATCTAAATTCATAGACATTGTAGATAAAAAGTTGTTATAAAGGGGCGAAATGTTTCAGGAATTTTGGCCGTTTCTTTTTGCCTGCACCCTTGTCACATCCATCATTTCGGCAGTTGTCGGAATGAGTGGAGGTGTGATTTTGCTGGTGATTATGTCCCTTTTTATGCCTTTCCACTTGGTGATTCCTCTGCATGGAACAGTGCAGCTTTTCTCTAACGGAATACGGGCATGGCTGCTTAGAAAAAGCGTGAGAAAAGACTTTCTCATCCCCTTTCTTTTGGGCATTCCCCTAGGCCTCGCTCCGGCCCTTTGGATCATTGGAGAATTTCATTACGAGAGATGGGCCTTTTTTTTCATAGCGACCTTGATCGTCTATTCCCTCTTTCGCCCCAAAAAATGGCCCCCATTGAAAATGAACCCCAGATGGTTTTTTGTCCACGGAATCATCGCCGCTTTTTTTTGCCTTTTTGTGGGAGCGGTAGGGCCTTTTCTGGCCCCCTTTTTTATTCGAGATGATCTCAGCAAAGAGGAGGTCGTCTCCACTAAAGCAGGGATGCAAACTTTTATCCATTTGGTTAAGATCCCATCCTTTTTTTATCTCGGTTTTTCTTATGGTCAGTATTGGCCGCAAATACTCATCCTGACGATGGCCGCATGGATAGGAACAAAAATTGGTATTCGCGTCCTGGGTAACCTGGATCAACGCCTCTTTGAAAAGCTCTTTAAGCTCTTCCTTTCTTTGGCAGCTATTCGACTTTACTACAAGGTGTTCGTATGAAAATTTGGAAATCTTTTTTCCCTTCTTCTCCCCAAAACCGGGAAGAGGAAACACTTAGCTCTATTCATAAAAGGCTTATGGTTGAGCTTTCGGAATTAGAGGAAAAGGATCACATTTTGATTGCCTGTCTCTCGGGGCTTTTGGCCCGCCTGGCTTTTGTGGATCTCGACATTACCGAAGAAGAGTCCCATTCTATGGTCAAAGCCGTGACCAAAATGACTTCGTATTCAGAGACGGTGGCCAAAAAGATCGTCCTCATCGCTCAGGAGGAGATCAACGAGTTGGTCGATCACGAAAATCACCTCTACACCCGTCCGCTCAATAAGATATTGAGCAAAGAACAAAAGGAAAATACTCTCAAATTGCTCTTTCAAGTGGCGGCTGCAGACGGGAAAGTGGAAAACCTCGAAAGTGAGGAGATCCGAAGAATTGCCAAAGAACTTAGGCTTTCCCATGAACAATTTGTCCAGGCCAAATTGACCGTGAGGGGACAAATAGAGGCCCTCGCAAAAAGACCCTCTTCCTAGGCCCTTGTCTATTTTTTTGATAGCTGTCTAAAGATCATACACCCCTCGGAAGAGGGGCCTCTATCTTTACGAAAAATCAATAGGTTAGATCTCGCTTAACCCCTAGAAAGGAAGGGGCCTTTTGGCATGCGCATTGCATCTAATGGGGTAGGAAAAGGAGATCAAAATGAAACATGGATTACTTAAAATAGCATCTTTGGCCACCGTTTTGGGGATCTCGGCTCTTCTTTTTGCCGAAACCTTTGAAAAATCGGTCAAATCCCCCGCCAAAAACTCCAAACCCAAACAAAGCCGGGATACGGCTGCCGTAAGACGCAGTTTTTTCACCCCTCCCTTTTTGGCGGTGGATAAAAACCGTCAAAATATGGCCAAAATCAACGGTCTTTGGTCTATGGCCAAAATCACTGTGGTCGATAAGGAGAGCGATCAAAGGGAAGAGCAATCCGTCGAGGGAGATAAGAGGGTTTATGTGGAGCTTTGTGGCCCATCTGTCCTATGGATGACTCCTCTTTCAGCCAAGGTCGAGAGTAAAAAAGAATACTTTATCTCTTCTTTTACGAGCAAAACCATGGAGCTTTTTATTCAAATGTCGCAAACGAAAGTGAAAATCTACACATTGGAGTTGATTGAATTGGATGGAAAGGTGAGCAAGAGGACGGCACCCACGGCCCTCAAATCGGATAAGAAAAACGGTAACAATGCCTTGGGAGTCACTTTAGCCTTGAGAGAAGTTTATGATCAAAAATTGCAAAAGATCATCAACGTGGATAACTCAAGATACGATATCTATGGATCGATAGAGCTTCACCAAAAGCGTATCACAAAAGTTTTTGCACAAATCAATGGGTATCAACTCAGCCCATCAACTCTCGAAGAGGTTGGAAAGGGTGACTATAACTATGAAGCGGATGATGATGATGGTGCTGCGGTTTTGGGAAAAGCTCAGGCCACTTTTATGAGCAAGAGTTTTGATGAACTCAATATCTATTTTATATCGGGCCCATACAAAGGGTACACCCTGATCTTTGCTAAAAAAGATGCGGACGAAAGGTTTTCTGAAAATGAAAGTTTTGATCGGGAATCGGAAAGCGACAGGTTCTCCTATAGAAGTCCTCAAAACGATGCCGATCATGGAATAGAATACACGAGTGAGGAAGATGCCATCGCCGCTCAAGATGCGGCCCTTGCCCAAAGAGAGAGATTGGTTCAAGAGAGGGAGCATCTTCAAAGGATTAACTCTCTTTTGTCCGCTGAAAAAAAGGGCCGGGTTTTAGAAGCGGAAGAGATCGCTCTTTTAAATGAACATTCTGAAAAAATTAGGGCCGATGGGAGTTTTGACTTTTCCGATCAGTTCTAATTGAGAATTTTCTTCAATTCTTCCGTGAGCAGGGGGACGATTTCAAAAAGATCCCCCACGATACCGTAATCGGTCTTTTGAAAAATAGGGGCATCGGGGTCCGTATTGACGGCCACGATGACCTTAGATGTTCTCATCCCGGCCAAATGCTGAATCGAGCCGGAAATGCCACACGCAATATAGAGGGTGGGGGATACGGTTTTTCCCGTTTGGCCCACTTGCATAGAGTGGGGAGCGTAACCGCTATCCACGGCAGCACGAGAGGCCCCGACAGTGGCGCCGAGAACATTGGCGAGATCGTCTAAAATTTTAAAGTTTTCGCTGGATTTCAAGGCCCGTCCCCCGGAAACGATGATATTGGCTTCGGCCAAATCCACTTTTTCGGAAAGTCCCTTGATGAGTTCTTTGACCATGGCCCGAGGGGGATCGATATGGGCCTCATCGACGGCTTTGATTTCGGCGTCTTTGGAAGTCGGGGAAGAGGGCATACCCAAAGCGTTGGGGCGAACCGTGTAGATATGGGGTTTGGGGCCTACGACCTCCACATCCGCAAGGATTTTTCCCGCAAAAAGTGGTCGGGAAGCCTTGAGAGCGTCCCCTTCCATCGCCATTTCCGTTACTTCCGAAGCCATCCCCACATCGAGCATTCCACTAAGTCTTGGAAAGAGGTCTTTGGCCAAGGGGGTTGAGCCCGCAAAGAGATAATCAAATGGATCCGTCTTTAAAAAGGAGGCGATGAGCTGGGCATATCCATCGGGAGAATAGCGATCCAGGGAGGAGGCCTTGAGAGAAGTAATGCAAGTGGCACCGTATTTTTTAAGCTCATCTGCGGCAGAGGAAAGATCGCCGACTCCAAAGACATTGACCTCATGATCCGATAATTTCCCAAGAATTTCGAGGGTGACGGATTTGGGCCCGCTATCTGAAAATTCCGTAAATAATGCGATCTTCGCCATTTTTCTTATACCCCTTTTAAAGAGATTATCTCCAAATAACTTTAAATAACTTTGGCCTCTTTTCTCAACAACTGGGCGACTTGGCCCACCACATCGGCGCGTTGTGCTTCATCCATGGCATCGAATTTTTTTCCGGGAGGTTTTTCCGGAGGAAGTCTAAATTGAGAATATTTAACCTTGCTTTCGCTTGGGGAAACCCCCACCTCTTCAAGGCCCATTTGTTGTAATGGTTTTTTCTTGGCCCTCATGATTCCGGGAAGAGAGGCGTAGCGAGGAGTATTGAGCCCCTTGTTTGTGGCCACGAGACAAGGAGTCTTGAGTTCGTAGATTTCAAGAGAGCCCCCTTCGATCTCCCTTTTGACGACGATATCTTCGCCTTTTTGCTCAAAACCCACGATCACGGAGACGGAGGGAATGTCGAGCATTTGGGCCAAGAGTTGGGGAACCTGGAGGCAATCGTCATCGATGGCCTGTTTCCCACAAAAGACAATGTCCGGTTTTTTGCCGGATTTTTCCATGGCACCCTTGAGGGCCTTGGCCGTGGAATAGGAATCCAAATCATCCGGGGCCTCCACCAAGATGGCCTCATCGGCCCCCATGGCCATGGCCGTTCGCAAGGCTTCCGTGTCTTTGACACCTCCGACCCGAATCGCCGTAACCACAGAACCCGTATTGGCGGCCTTGAGGAGAAGGGCCTGTTCAATGGCAAATTCGTCGTAAGGGTTTGTAATCCACTTGATACCCGTCGTATCGATATAAGAGCCTTTATCGTTTGGCTTGATTTTGGTTTCTGTGTCGGGTACCTGCTTGATGCAGACAAATATATTCATCAAATTCCTCCGAGAAAGTTTCCGGGGGCATTATACAAGCGGTTTTCAAGTTTGGCCACGGTATGGAGAGAGGGAAAGGGACAAATTAAAATCGTGGGGGCGTGGGGCGGCGCGGTAATTGGCAAGGCCCGAGGAAAATTATCCGGGTTTATAAGGGGTCAGATTGTTTGGCACTTCGGATTTTTTGGGGAAAAAAAGCCTTTTTAACATTTGGGCACTTGGAAGTTCATGAAGGGGCCAATAGATAAAACTCCTTTCAATCCACCGTGGATGGGGAACTTGCAACTTATCCGATGAAATTTCGAGTTCTCCCAAAAAGATCAAATCGATATCTAAAGTTCTAGGCCCTCTTCTAATATCTCGTGTTCGGCCAAACTTTTTTTCAATTTCCAAGATGATATCGAGGATTTGATTCGGTTTCTTATCGGTTTTTTTATATTCGATCAGTTGATTGAGAAAGGGGGGTTGCTGAATGTAATCTACGGCTGCACTCTCATAGATTGCACTGGCCTTTCGTTCCTCAAAAATTTTCCCCAATTCCTCTTTGGCCATTTCCAAAAAACGAACTCTATTTCCAAGGTTTGAGCCGAGGGAGAGGATGGGCCCGGGTTCTTCTTGCCCCTTCACTTTACCTTTGCGCCTCTTTTTTCTTTTTCAAATAGGGTTCTTCCCATGGAACGATATTTTTGGTTTTTTCGTACGAGGGAGGGGCCTTAACACCACATCCTAGGCTAAATAAAAAGAGCAAGACGACAAGATGATGAGACATTCCTTTAAAATTCAAGAGTCATTCCGATATTCACAAGATCTGTTCCAAGATCGACTCGACCAAACCAACCCGGAACCAACCTCATAAGAAAGGTGAGTCCCACAACGGGCCCCGAGGTTTCCACTTCTCTAAGCAAGGCTTCTTGCTCTGCCGGAGTTTTTTTATCTTGAGCATTGGGTGCTAGGGCATCGGCTACGGAAATTTTATAACCGATATAGGGTTTGATAAAGGAGTAGAGAGGTGCGCTGAACGTATATTTTGTGCGAACGATGAAAGTCTGCAAAGGGGTGACAAGATTTTCGTCGGGAAACCTTTTGAGGCTTGAAAAGCCATAAGAAATCTCACCCCAAATGTTGGGGGCCATTTGATGGGCCCAAGAAAAATTGAAATGAATATCTGTTGTCGGTGAGCCCTCGAGATCCACGGTTGCTATAAAACCTGCATTTCCACTGACGATATTATCTGTCTTTATCAAGCTTTTCCTCATCTCGTCATTATCGATATCCTCTTTTAAAAATGTCTTTTCGTTAAAGAGGTCATCTTCAGTCAAAATTTTAGCGATGGCCGCATCCTTCACATCACTACCCTCTTGAGCTTCCTTTTTGAGAACAAAATAACTATCATCTCCTTTCAAAATCTTGACCTCAAGTCCCTCTTTCAATTTGTCCCAAAAGGTTGGGGAATAGATTTTAATAACTTTGATCCCGGCCCTTTGATTTTGAACCTTGGCTGCGATGGCCCTGAATACATGACGGCCCTTGTAGATGAGGGTGATATAATCTCCCGGAAGAAAGCCCTGATTTTCAAGGCTCACGATAAAAACCCGTTTGGAGTTAGAAATTCTTAGAATTTTTTCTGTGCTCAATCTCTCGGAGATGGGAAAGTTTGTGTTTTGGGCACCCTCATTCAAGATTGACTGACCGCATATCGGTAAGGGAAGAGCCAAGAGCAAAATAGAGATCGTTTTGACAATAATAGTCATCACTATGATTCATTCTATCGATAGGTCGGCGAGTTTTCAATACTTTACCAAACGCCAATGGAAAATAAACCACCATTCCCATCGGGGCGATCCGTTCATCACATTTTTAAGGATGGCCACATAATCAAAATTCCTATAATAATGGTAGGGCTTCACGGATTCAAAAACGAAAAAGGGGGTTGATCGTGTTGCCAAAGGCCTACCCGGATCTTTCATCCGGTGGATCTCGAGGGATGTTTATCATTGTGGCGGGCAATATCGGCAGCGGCAAGACGACTCTGACCAAAAAATTAAGTGAGCGCCTAGGTTGGCGTCCCCACTTTGAATCGGTTCAAAATAATCCCTATCTTAAGGATTTTTATGAGGATATGGAACGATGGTCTTTCCCTCTTCAAATTTATTTTCTAACCCATCGATTTAATATCCATCGCAGTATCGAAAACTCAAATTTTACCGACATTCAGGATCGATCTATTTATGAAGATGCCCATATTTTTGCAAGGGCATTGTTTGAACAAAAATACCTTTCTCCCCGTGACTACGAAAATTATATAGGGTTGTACGAATCCATGATTCAGTTTCTCTACACTCCCGATTTAATGATCGGTCTTAGGCGAAGTATTCCAAAGCTTTTAGATCGGATAAAATCCCGAGGCAGAAACTATGAGAAATCTATTTCAGTTGATTATTTAACTCGGCTTAATTCTTACTATGATGATTGGTTTGAAAAATATTCCTTTGGTAAGTCTCTCATAATCGATACAGATGAATTTGATTTTTTAGAAAATGAGGACGATTTCGACTTTCTGGTTCAAAAAATATACGACTCTATTGATCAAAAAGACCTTTTTTTTCCCAAGGCGGAAAATTCCACCCATCTTTCCTAAAATAGACAGTATTGGGTATAAATAATTTAAGATATTACCCGTTTAGTCCGAATAGAGGGATTGAAGACTGTTATTTTAAATAAGGAGAAGTATTTATGAAAGCATTTAAGATATTCCCCCTCTGTCTTCTGATTCTATCTCTCATATCGTGTTCGAGATTTAAGGGTTCTGACGATTCTTCTGCATCCTTAGATGATGATTCTATCCTTGAAGAGGTAGCCGATTCAGAGGAAGTCGTTGAGGATGAAAGCCTTGATGATGTTATGGGCGACGCAGAAGAAGCTTCACAAGAATATGCAGAAATAGATGAAGGCAGCGGTGAAGGTAGTCCGGATCAACCCGGTGAATCCGAAGAGATTAAAAGAGAGCTAAGTGATGTCAGTGGCAATGAGGGCGAGTTTAGGGAGTACATGGTAAAAGAGAATGACACTCTTATGTGGGTCGCATTCCAATTGTATGGAGATTACCTTCGTTGGAGATCATTATTGGAAGAAAACCCCAATCTTAGCAGAAATGCACCCCTAGAGGCAGGAACGGTCATTCGATACAGGGCTTCGGAAGAAGGGTTTGAGTGGAATCCCGGTGGTAATCCTTATGTCGTCTTGAGAGGTGATACCTTGGGGATTATTTCTGATAAAGTTTACGGTGACGTAAAAATGTGGAGAAGTATTTGGAATCATAATAGAAGAATGATTAAAAACCCAAATCTCATTTTTGCAGGCTTTACTCTTTATTACTTAGACTCTGACAAGCTGGCCTTGAAATAGATAGGCAGCAAGAGCGACAAGACGAACGTTCATTTCCAAGTTAAATCAAAAATAAGTGAAGAGGGCCATACCGGGCCCTCTTTGCTTTCTTTAAAAATGAGTAACTGCTCACCCCCCGGCAATCTTGGCAGTCGACTGCCTCGTCGCTTCCCTGCGATGTGCAGGAAGCACGCCTCGGTCGCTCCTCGTTGCCTCCTACCAATCTTATCCGGGTGGAGAACAGTTACCTTGCCTTTATTACAGTTTTTG
>JAPONP010000013.1 GCA_026713835.1 Bacteriovoracales bacterium | reverse complement strand
GGCTGCAATTGTGCCGGGCTTCGTCTTTAAGCAAAAAATGCCCTCAACGTGCCACAAGCACGCCTTCAGACATTTTTTGCTTTCATCCTTGCCGGGCACAATCTCGCTCGCTTTCATCACGAAGGTGGTTTTGGGATAGGCTCTAATAGTTTTAATTATCTTTTTGTGATCTTAACCCCCATGAGAAAAAAAGCGAAGGCGAGGCCCCAAAAAAACCACGACGCTTTTGAGACCTCATACCAATACCCAAAAGGAGCGTGATCGATGGTAAGGACCCCGGAGAGAACCAAAATGGCGGCGATCAGGGCATAACCGAAAAAGATGATGGATCGCCTTAGACGGTCAAAGGGCCGTTCGTGCCCCTTATGGATGACCTTTAAGGCATAGTTATTTTTGGAAAGCTCTTTCGTAAACCAGCGAAGGTGTCTTGGTACGATTCGCATGGAGTTTAAAAGATCCCTCGAAGTAAAAATGCCCTCTTCAACGATGGCTTCTTTGGAAAAAATCTCTTTGGTGACGGCGCCTAAGTTTTTTTCGATGATGGAAAAAATATCGATATCGAGATCGATGGATTTTCCAACTCCATCGAGAGTGATAAGAGCGCGGAAGATGATATACCATTCTCTTGGAAGATAAATTCTGTGTTTAGATAAGGTGAAGACGGATTTATTCAATAGGAGGGGGAGATTGATTTGTTGGGCCGTGAGTCCGACAAAGCCACAAAGAGTGTCTTTGATATCTCTAATCAGTTCATCTATGTCGGGGCTTTGATCGTAGTCGCTGATATCTAAAAATTCAAAAACGAGATTTTCATAATTATGGGTGGTGAGGGAGTATAAAATACTGATGAGAGAACTTCTCGATTTCTTACTCAAATGTCCCACGAGACCAAAGTCGATAAGTCCAATGCGGCCCTTTTCCAGTAAAAAGAAATTTCCACCGTGAAGATCTGCATGAAAAAGGCCGTCCGAGAGGAGCGTTTTGATGAATATCTGGACTCCGATGGTGAGCTTTTCATGAATTTCATTCATTTGATCGCTGTCTTTTCTGAGTTGATTGAAAGGGGTTCCCTTGAGTTCTTCCATCACCAGAAGGTCTTTTCGGGTCAACTCTTCGTAGGTTTGGGGAATGTAAAAAATGTTATCTTTGTCGATAAGGGATAGGTTTTGCTTGATGCGTTTGGCGTTTAAGGCTTCGAGCTTAAAGTCCAATTCATTTTGCAAATTATTGCCAAATTCTTTCACGAGTCTCGATAGACCTAGATATTTGATCTCCGGTGCGGCCTTTTCAAGTCTATGAGCGATGAATTTGATGATGGCCAAGTCCATGGAAATAATTTTTCCAATCCCCGGGCGCCTGACCTTGATGACCACATCCTCTTGCCCTTTGAGATTGGCCCGATAGACGAGCCCTATAGAGGCGGTTCCGATGGGGGTGGGATCGATGGAGTCGAAGACCTCCCCGTGGGGAAGGCCCAGGGATTGGTCGATGGCCTCCAAGGCCTTCTCAAAGGGGATGCCCTTGGCCCGATCCCGCAGGAGTTTCATTTGGTCGATAAATTCTGAAGGAAAAAGGTCCTCTCGGGTGCTTAAAAGTTGTCCGATTTTGATAAAACTTGGGCCTAGCTCCTCAAATGATTTTTTAAGGCGGCGTCCTATGATATGGGCCCATGAGGTCTGGGATTGATCCCCATCGTCTTCCATACGGCTCTTGGGAAGGACGAAATTCGGGACGACTTTGTGCAGCCCGGATCTGACGATGAACTCATTCAAACCGTTTTGGGCAAAAACCCCCACGATTTCTTTAAATCGGGTCACATTTTTGATGTTTTGGGTGATTTCGAGGCTTTTTTTGATAATGTTCATCGACGATCTTTGTCAAAATTCCAAATAGTGTTGGGTGGCAAAACCCCCATCCTTTTATTAGAATAATACCTTTAAAGGCGATGGGTTTTGATCAGGAAATTTTGTCTCATTATTCTCGTTTGGCTTTTCCTATCGATTTTATCGGTTTTTTCCGCAGAGACCTGCGGGAGGACGGCCATCATCAATAACCAGGAAGTCTTGATGGATATTTCCTCATCGAGCAAAGGAGAGGGCCTAAGGCCCTTTCTCGAAAGGGATGCCGTGGCCAAGAGTTATTTGGATCGTTATCAGGAGGAGGGCTTTTCCAGAAACCGAAACGCTGTCGTGGGAACTTTGGGCGTCACCCTTCTTCTGGGGGCCGTATTGACCACGGAGGAGGGAAGGTGGGGGCCTTTTCGGGAGCAGGAACTGATTGCAGGGGGCCTTTCCCTTTTGTTTGTCAATTTTTTGTTGGCCAAGGGGATCGAAGCCCGAAATGAAAATCTATTGCGTAGGTCCATCGATGAGTACAATAAGAGAAATCGCCCCAAAATTTATTTTTTGCCGGGCCAAAATCGTCGATCTCCCTCGAGTGCTTTCGATATGAAGTTGAAGCTGGGCCCCATGGTGGGGTGGCGAACGTCTTTTTAGGAGATATGGAGGTCATTATTTTATGGGAATGAGTTGCTTTCATTGCGCCGATCCTCTGCCCTATGGGCCCGGAGATAAGGTTTTGAGAGGGGATGAATGTCCCCATTGCTCTGCAAGTCTTAGGGTCTGCAAGATGTGTACGTTTTATGATGCTAGCCTATATAATGAGTGTAAGGAGCCCGTAGCCGAAAGGGTCGTGGAGAAGGAAAAACCCAATTTTTGTGATTTTTTTCGCCTCGGTGGTAGAGGCGAGGGCCGAGGCCTTGAGGACGCTTTAAAGGCTGCCCGGGCCCTTTTTAAGGACTAGTCGTGGTCAGAGACCACTAGATGAGGTGAAGTGATGAGTGGCGGGGATGATGTCATCATGAGTGTCGAGGGGGAGAGGCTTCTCAAAGAGGAGTTGGATCAGCTTATCAAAGTGGAAAGGGAGGAGGTGAAGACGGCCATCGCCGAGGCCCGTGCCCTAGGGGATCTCAAGGAAAATGCCGAATACCATGCGGCCAAGGAAAAGCAATCCCTTATCGAGGGAAGAGTCCTCGATATCCAATCAAAACTCAATCGGGCTAAAGTCGTGGATATCTCGAAAATATCCACGGAAAAAATTGTCTTTGGGGCGACGGTGGCCTTGTACGACCACGAAAAGGAGGAGAGTTTTACTTACCAAATCGTGGGCGACGACGAATCGAAGTCGAGTGATAATAAAATTTCCTACCGCTCCCCTTTGGGGAAGGCTTTGATAGGCCTAGAGGTTGGAGAAACGGTTTTGGTCAAGGCCCCCAAAGGGGATCTCGAATATGAGATCGAAGATGTCTCTTACCGCTAATACCGCCCGTGTTTTCCTATGACGATCCATCTTAACTCAACTCTCATCGAACTCAATCAGGGACGGCCAAACAAGACCATCCACAAGCTGGGGGAAGAGGGGATCAAAACCGTAGAGGATTTATTGTGGGTGATGCCCCTCCATTGGGAGATTGTTCCCGAAGTGAGTCCCTTTGATAAGGTTCGGATAGAGGGCCTTTTTCGTGGAGAGGGCCGTATCGCCAAGGTCAAATCCCAAAGATCGAGATATAGGGGAAAGGGAAGGGCGATCCTCTACCGGGTGGAGGTTTCGGTTCGAGATCGTCACGGGCCACTCCGTATAGATTTAATCTGGCCCAATGCCTACCCGTCTTTGAAAGAAAAGATTGAGGGGATGGATAGGATTTCTTTTTTTGGGAAAATCCGCAAGTGGAAGGGTCGTGCGGTCTTGATGGGGCCTACGATAGTGGAAGAGGGGGGCAAGGTGCCACGGCTCCAAATCCAATACCCCACTTTGGGTGGAGTCCGCTCCTTTCGGTTCAAAAGTCTCGTGGATAAAATTCCCGAAAGTCTTTGGAAGAGTTTAGAGGACCCTCTTTCCAAAGAGCAATTGCAATCCCTATCTCTTCCCCATTTGCGAGAGTCTTTTGAGCTGATTCACGGTCATCTTTCCCATGAGGTTTTTCTAGGAGAGGAAGATTTTAAAAGGGCGAGGAAGCGTTTGATCTATCACGAGTTTTATCTTGAGCAAATCCAAGTGGATATTCGACGCCAAGCTCGAAGGGACAAAACATCCATAAGGATTGAAGTCTCTTTTGAAACGGTGGAAAAGATTTTTGGTCAATTCCCCTTTGAACTCAGAGAGGGGCAGAAAAAAGCCGTTTGGGATATTGTCCGGGATTTCAAGGCCCCGTTTCCCATGAGGAGGATGATTCAAGCGGACGTGGGCCATGGGAAGACGGTCGTCGCCTTTATCGGTGCTATGATCGTGGGTCTTGGAGGACATCAAGCGGCCCTGATGTGCCCTACGGAAACCCTGGCCCGCCAACACTATAGGAATGCGCGCCCTCTTTTTGAAAAGCAAAATCTTCGCTGTGTGCTGCTTTTGGGAGGGGGTTCTCGGAAAAACTTGGATATCCTCGAAAAAATCTCTTCGGGACAGATCGATTTTGTGATCGGCACCCACTCCCTCTTTCAAGAGCGGGTTCGTTTTAAAAGTTTGGCCCTCTCCATAATCGATGAGCAACATAAATTTGGAGTGACCCAAAGGGCCTCTTTGGCAGAGAAGGGCCATG
Source organism: Bacteriovoracales bacterium (assembly GCA_026713835.1). Classification (GTDB taxonomy): domain Bacteria; phylum Bdellovibrionota; class Bacteriovoracia; order Bacteriovoracales; family Bacteriovoracaceae; genus JAPONP01. Next base: position 5,984 of record JAPONP010000013.1, on the reverse strand, counting down.
GCACTCACGTCCTTATCATGACGGCCACTCCGATTCCCCGTTCCCTTGCCTGTACCGGATATGGAGAACTCGATCTATCGATCATAAAAGATGCTTCTTTTGTCAGGAAGGGGACTCAGACTCGAATCGTTACCCCTGCGTCCTTTGAAACATTTCTTGGTTTTTTAAAAACGAGAATGGATATGGGAGAACAAATCTATGTGGTTTCCCCGGTCATCGAGGACGGTGGCGACCATGGTCTGTCGGCCGTTAAAAAGGTTTTTGAACGCTTTCGAGATTTTTTTCCCCATATCTCTATAGAGTTGCTTCACGGAAAGCTCGACTCTAGGGAAAAGAACCTTGTCTTTGAGAGTTTTTTGAAAGGAGATATTCAGATGCTCATTTCCACCACCGTGATCGAAGTGGGTATCCATGTGGTCAATGCGACCGTGATGGCCGTCATCAATTCAGAGCGTTTTGGATTGAGTTCCCTTCATCAACTGAGGGGGCGAGTGGGAAGGGGGGATAAGGCGGGGTTTTGTTTTCTTGTGACCGAATCGGATGATCCCCATTCTCTTCGCCGCCTAAAGGTCGTCGAGCAAATTTCCGATGGATTTGAGATAGCCGAGGCCGATCTTTCTTTTCGAGGTGAGGGAGATCTTTTTGGCCATTTCCAATCGGGGCAATCTCCAAGGAAAGTTGCCGATATGACGAGGGATCAAGATATTTTTTGGCAAGTTAAAAAAGACTTCCAGCTTCTTAGAAGTTCTGACGTTTATAGGGATAACTATAGGAAATTTTCAAGAGAGTTGTCGGCCGTCGAAAATATTTGATACAATCAATTTATGATCCATCTTGAAGTTAAAGAGACAAAAGATTTTGATATCCTTGGGGAATGGAAGTTTAATAAAAATGCTTTAATCATCGGCGGCTTTCGTTCGGGTTCCAGCGATATTAAAATCAATAATGAGCTTTTTGGCAAGGAGGCCGTGACAATAACGATTGTAAAGGAAAAACTCTTTATCGAATTGCTAGGTAGTGATGTTTCCGTATTGGTGAATGGAAAAAAGACCATAGGGCGTGCCATGGTTAAGAAAGGAGAGCTTTTTCGGGTTGGGCATACCCTATTTGAACTCAAGGATTTTTCTTATTCAGAACACGATTTTAGTGACAAATTTTACGAGAACCTAAAAAAAATCATTCGTGGAAACCATCCCGTAAACACTGTCATTAAAAGACTTGAACAGCATTTAAAGGATGAGTAAGGATGAGTTATGTTTAAAACGCCTTTTCCAAGATATATAAAATCCCATGAAGGGGTCTCCCTCTATATTTGTACCAATTTTGACCCCAAAAACGATTTCAACGGAGAAGAGGTCATCATTTTTAACTATGGTCTGGTATGTACCAATTTCCACTGGGAAAAGCAGATTCCGTTTTTCGATCAAAAGGGGATGAAATTACTCATTTACAACTATCGGGGGCATTTAAATTCAAAGGGCATTGATGATGTGAGTAAAATTACTTTTCAATCCATTTGTTCCGATCTCAATACTATATGCGAGGAGCTTGGAATCCATAAGGCCATTCTCTTCGGCCATAGCATGGGGGTGAATGTCTGCTTAGAGTTTGCCAAGGAGTTTTCGGAAAGGGTGGCGGCTTTGGTTCTCATTGCGGGGACGATCTTCCCTCCGGAAGACGTCATGTACAATTCACAAAGGATGAATGCAATTTTTCCATTTATCAGTTTTTTCCAAAAGGAATTTCCCGAAATCTATCAGTTTTTATGGAAGACCGGAAGTTTTAACCCCCTCGTTCGTTACTTCGTTCACAAAGATGGCTTTCATAAAAAGGAAACCTCCAAAGAGTTCGTCGAAGCCTATCTCGTTCGAGCAGGCAAATATCCACCGGAACTTTTTGTTCACCTCCTTAAACAAATGAGAAATCACGATATTATCGCTCACCTCGATAAAATAAACGCCCCGACTCTCATCGTTGGAGGAGATGAAGATAAAATTATTCCATTTTCTGTTCAAAGGGCCATTTCGGCTAAAATTCCCCATTCGGAATTATATATGATTAAAGATGGCAGTCATGCCCCCCAGGTTGATTTTCCCAATTCCTTTAACGAAAGGGCCGAATTCTTTTTAAAAAAATATCTTTTTAGTTAAAATTAGTTAAAAAGTTCGAAGAATTTTTTTCCTTTTTTGATGTTCTTCACTTTTCACTAATGAGTTTATCCCGATGTCCGAGAAGAAGTTGACTTCGGGTTTCCATGAATGACGAGCGGAACCCCCCGCAAGACCAGGAAGGTCTTTCGGCTCTTTTGATCAAGGAGGATCAGCTATGGCCTTAAGAATCAATACCAACATACCGTCTTTAAGCGCTCAAAGGGCACTCTCTAAAACCGGAGAGAAGTTAAACAAGAGCTTAAATAGGTTGAGTTCAGGTCTTCGGGTAACTAATTCGGGAGATGATGCAGCAAGTGTTGCCATCAGCGAAAAACTGAAGGCCGATATTCGTAGTTTGAGGCAGGCCAAGAGGAATGCAAGTGATGGCGTTTCATTTATTCAAACTGGAGAGGGAAGTCTTGGCGAAATTTCAAATATGCTCATTCGTCTTAGAGAACTAGCGATGCAGGCAGCATCGGATACTATCGGAGAAAGAGAGAGGGAACTTTCCAATATCGAGTTTCAAAACCTCAAAAAAGAGATTGATCGAATTGCAAAATCCACCGAATTTAACGGAGTTAAGCTCTTAGACGGTTCCAATAGGACCTTTGAGTTTCAGATAGGAATTAGAAATAATCCGGAACTCGATCGATTCGTCTTTAACGCGGCAGAGGCCAATGCGAGTATGAATGGGTTGGGTATTCAGGACGAGGATGTTTTGACTAAGGAAAGTTCTCGCCGGGTTCTTGCAACAGTTGATGATGCCCTCGTTAAAGTCAACGGAATGAGGGCCAGTTTGGGGGCCTTACAGAGCCGCTTGATAACCACGCTCAATAACTTGAGTGTTATCGATGAAAATCTTGCTGACGCTAAATCTCGTATGGCCGATGTGGACATTGCCAGCGAGTCTTCAGAGTTGGCCAAACACACAATCCTTCAAAAGGCCGGCATTAGTGTTCTTGCCCAGGCCAATGCCATTCCACAAGCTGCACTCAAATTGGTGGGCTAGTTTCCCTAGCGCACGCGACCTACCCTTGCCCTCGGTGGGGCAAGGGTATATCATTTTTTTATGTCACAAAAAAAGGGGAATGAGGGTCAAGGTGGTAGCGACGAGATTTCTCAAGGGCCTAAAAAGACGATCTTGATCTTTGGCATTTCTTCTTTTGTCGGTTCCAATTTGGCCGAGTATTTGAAAAAAGATTATAGGGTGATAGGAACCTATAAGAATAACCCTGTCGAAATAGAAGGGATCTTGACTTTTCCTTTGGATATTTTAAGTCAGGAGGCGATCCAATTGGCCTTGGCTTCCTTTTTGCCGGAAATCACTATTTATTGTGTTGGACTTTCCTCTCTTGAAGCCTGTCATGCCAATGAGGGAGAGGCCAATATCTTGAATGCTACGGGAGCTTTTAACGTCGTTGGTTTCACGGAGCGTTATAAATCAAGACTTATCTATATCTCTTCGGCTTACGTTTTTGCCGGAGAAAGGATTATGTACCAAGAGGAAGATATGGCCATATCCAATTCCTCCTACGGAAAATCGAAAGCTTCGGCGGAATTTTTTATCCAAAAAACTTGTTTAAATTATCTGATATTGAGGTGTTGTGATTTTTATGGTCGGGGTCTTTTAGAGGAGCGGGCCACATGGTTTGAAATCCTTCAAAAGAAACTATTTGAAGGAATCGATGTGGGGTTGGATGATAGCATTAAGGTTGGGTTTTTGGATGTGATCTATTTGGCCATGATCATCAAAATATCCATAGAGAAAGACATTCATAATAAGTTATTCCATATTTCGAGTACGGATATTATGTCAGGATACGAGTTTGCCTTGCAATACGCAAAACTATTTGACGAGAATGAGACTTTGATCGCTAAAAAATTTAGGCCTTTTCCCAATATCGAATCTTCTATGATTCAACCCCGTTTCGGCCAAGATTTTGAGTATCAAATAGAAATTGAAAATGCACAGAGCGTTTTCAACGTGAAAATGCCCTCCATTTCGGAGTCATTGGCATTGACGAAATACCTTTTGGGAGGAACGGAGAAAAAAAACTCGTTTTCAAAGAGGGATAGATCAGAAATAGAATTTATTTAGGGCCTGTCCCAAAACCACCTTAAGGGCTTTGGCCTTGACTGGACGAGGCCATTTGGGATAATTTTGTTATGAAAATGAAATTGAAACCAACCCTACTTCTTCTTATCATCGCTCTTCTCTCCTCTTGTGCCACCGAAGCCCCCAAGGGAAGAACCTTTGCAGAAGGTCTTTACCGGGAAGCGGAGGATTTGGCCAAAGATAAGCGCTATCTTATGGCCATCGAAAAACTGGGCCTTCTTCGCTCTCGCTACCCCTATAGCTTTTATGCCACTCAAGCGGAACTCCTTTTGGCTGATATCTATTTTTTACAGGAAAATTATGAACAGGCCGCTCAAGCCTATATTTTCTTTAAAGACTTTCACCCCAAACACAAGAAAACGTCCTATATCATTTCAAAAATTGCAGAATCATTTTTTCGCCAACTTCCAAAAACCTTTGATCGAGATCTTTCGCTCGGTCGCTTGGCCGTTCAATACTATCGTGAAGTCGTCCAAAAATACGGCAGGACAAAATACGCAAAATCGGCCAAAGAAAAGATCGCATTGCTTGAGAAGATGTTCGATCAAAAAGAGAAATATATTGCGGATTTTTATTTTAAAACAAAGGTCTATATGGCCGCAAAATATCGTTACGATCAGATGTTAAAAACGGTAAAGGATAATCGTATCCGTTTTCACGCCATGGAAAGGGTGATTGAGAGCAGCTATCTTTTGGAAGAGTATGAAAAATGTGCGTTCTATATCAATCGATACTTCTCAAAACTCGATCGAAGCGCTAAGGCCAGACTTCAAAAGACAAGAGACCGTTGTCTTTCAAAAAAATTAAGAAAGTCGGGCTAATAAAATAAGGCAAGGAGGGTAAAGATGGAGACTTTGAGCAAAGCGAGGGAAAACGATCTCATTAACCGGGGCAAAATGTATTGCGAATCGGGCGATTTGCAAAAGGCCCTCACTTGTCTCAACGAAGTTATTGAGCATAACCCAAAATCTTACGATGCTTTTTACATTATCGGAAATATCTTTCACCAAAATGGCGATATCGAAAAAGCCGTCAAAGCTTTTTCAAAGGTGCTTGAACTCGAACCGGGGCATACAGATGCGGCCATTGGGCTTTCCGTTCTCTATAACGACATTGGAAAGTATAAGGAAGCTCAAGAGGTTTTTGAAAGGGCCCACGAAAAGGTCAAAACGACGAGAAAAAATAACGTCGAACATCTTTTGGGCCAATCGTCGCCCGTTAAGATGTCATCCGATCCCCATATCAATAAAAAGTTTGCCTATAAGCACTACGAGTTGGCCGATCTCTATATGAGCTATGGACGATACGACGAAGCCCTCATCGAATACAATAAAACCGTGGCCCTCGATCCCAATAACCTTGAAGCCGGAATCAAAAGCTGTAAGGTCTATGCCAAGAAGGGATTTATCTCCAAGGCCCTCGATGAATTGAGGCGACTCAAGGTGGAAAATCCCTCCTATTACCCGGCGAGAGTGGCCCTTGGAGTCCTCTATTTCGGCCACGGAAAGGTGATCGAGGCCCAAACCGAATGGCAAAAGACCTTGGCCCTCGACCCCGATAACGAAGAGGCCAAAATGTATCTGGCCATGTCGGAATCCGCAACGGAAACCAAACTCGAACCGATTCCAACGCTGGAGGATACTCCCGGCAGCCGTCTCGGCGGCTCTTAAATAAATCAATTCTTACACGTCGCAGGGAAGCGACGAGGCAGTCGACTG
>JAPONP010000012.1 GCA_026713835.1 Bacteriovoracales bacterium | reverse complement strand
TCCACACCGACCTCTTAAAACGAGTGTGTCGTCCTAGTGCTCCGACCATTTAAATTTTTCACCTTATGTTGTCACAAGGAGGAACGAGGTGTCGAGATGACGGTTCACAATTTAAGCCGAATTGGCCTGAAACGAGGAGATGTGACCGAGGCGTGCCCGTAGGCACGTCGCAGGAAACATCGACGAAGTTGATGGTCAAGATGGCCTGAAGTGTGGGCCGTCATCGGAAAAGATTAAATGGTCGGAGCACTAGCTTTGAACGATAAAGCTCCACTTTATTTTAGCCTTCCCCTTCTTCAGCATCCCCCTTGGAGGATTGGGAAAAGGGCCCGCCTTATTAAAGGAATCGATGGCCGCATCATCCAATTCCTGGACTCCGCTACCATGTTCTAAATGGACTTTGGTAATTTTTCCCCTTTGGTCGATGGTCACGATCAATGAAGTGATATAACGTCCGTTGCTTTCTATTTCTTTGGAACTTCCCTCTAATGCCATGACCTTTCGGCGCAATGAAAAGCCCCAAAATTGCTCCAGCCTTTTTCTGATCCTTTCGTAAAACCCGAAGTATTTAAATTCCACCGTATTGAGCCTCGTCATATCCCCGAGAGGGATATCCTCAATAAAATCACTACTGGAGGCCACGGTCCGAAACCGACCGTTTCTGTTTCCACTCGAATCCTCCCTATCCTTTTCCCCCTTTTCCCCCTTTTCCCCAAGTCTTTTTCCATCGAAGACCGCAACCGTTCCAAGATCGGACAGGTGAATCCTTCCCTTGTCCAAAGCCTTTTGCCCGGAAGAGACATTCCTATCCCCTCGGGACCTTAAACGCCCTCCTTTTTGATAAGGCCCTACGGATTTGGCCACGCTTTGTTTCTCAAAACTTTGAGTGGTTTTTCCCAAAAATCTCGCTTGAGGGTCTTTTTCGGCCCTACCGGTTTGATCCGACCGAACGATTTGCCGAGGAGGTTTTTTTCCTAGATCCTTTTTTTTGAAATCTTCAATCCTTATAATTTCAATAGCTTGATACGGTATCTTCCCGGCTTTCCAACGCTTGGAAAAAGAGAGATCAAAAGGGATGGACATGGCCAAGAGGTGAAGAACGAGGGAAAAGAGCACAAAAGGCCAATACCCGGATTTTAAATGAGACTTGACTGCATTTACCATGACATCCTACCCTACAATAGTTTCGGAAAATTTGCAGTAAAACTCAAAAAGCTGTCTAGAATACTAGAGTATTTGGCTGAGAAATAACTTCGTTCTTTCGTGTTGAGGGGAGTTAAAAAACTGCTCCGGAGTATTGCGCTCTATAATCTCTCCCTCATCCATAAAGAGCACCCAATTGGCCACACTTTTGGCAAAATTCATTTCGTGAGTGACAACGACCATGGTGATACCGTCTTTGGCCAAATCCACCATCACTTCGAGGACTTCTTTAATCATTTCGGGGTCGAGGGCGGAGGTCGGTTCGTCGAAAAGTAAAATGGAGGGATTCATACAGAGGGATCTGGCGATGGCCACTCTCTGCTGTTGTCCTCCCGAAAGTTGACCCGGATACTTATAAGCCTGCTCTTCAATTTGGACACGTTTTAGGTTCTCAAGAGCGCAGGCTTCTGCTTTGGCCTTTGGAATCTTTTTGACCCAAATAGGTCCCAGGGTCAGATTTTCCAAAACGCTTAGATGGGGAAAGAGGTTAAATTGTTGAAAGACCATTCCCACATCGGCCCGAATTTTTTCGATATTTTTCACATCGGAAGAAAGTTCAACTCCCCTGACCGTAATAACTCCCTTATCATGATGCTCAAGACCGTTTATGCATCGGATGAGTGAGGATTTACCCGAACCGGAAGGCCCACAAATAACGATAATTTCGCTAAGTTTGACCGCCAAATCGATTCCCCGAAGGACGTGAAAGTCACCATACCATTTGTGAAGCCCTTTGATTTCCACAACCGTTTCCGTTTTTTTTCTTTGGTTCATTTTTCTCTTTCCTTCTTTTTTAAATTAACGACTCATCTCCGTTTCGATGCGAAAGCTCACACGCCCCATAAAATAACAAAAAACAAAATAAATAAAGGCTGCAAAGAAGTACCCTTCCACGGAAAAACCGAGCCACTCCGCATCCTTAAAGGAAGCCTTTGTGGTGAATAATAAATCGCTTAGGGAAATGATAAAAACCAGGGATGTATCCTTAAAGAGCCCAATAAAGGTATTGACGGTAGGAGGAATGACGATTTTAAGGGCCTGAGGGAGAACAACTAACCCCATGGTTTGCCCATAACCCAGTCCAATCGCTTTGGCCGCTTCGTATTGCCCCCTGGGAATAGCCTGAAGGCCTCCTCGCACCACCTCGGCCATATAAGCCGAAGAGAAGAGGATCATGGCCGCTTGGGCCCTTAGAACTTTACTGATGGTCACCCCCTCGGGAAGCAAGAGGGGAAACATAACGGAGCCCATGAAAAGAATACTGATGAGGGGAACCCCTCGAATGAGTTCGATATAGCACACGCTGAGGGCATTGATCACCGGCATAGAACTTCTTCGCCCCAAAGCCAAGAGAATCCCCAGGGGATAAGAGACGACGATTCCAACAAAAGCGAGCAGTAAAGTCAGAGGAAGTCCGCCCCAATCTTCCATCTTGACGAGTTCGAGTCCCGGGAATCCTCCCCTCATGAGCAAAGTGCCCACAAAGGGAAAGACCGCACAGGCCCATATAAGATATTTTGACCAAAGACGACGAAATTGTCCCAGGAAAAAAAGTAAAAAGATGGATAGGATAAAAAAGACGGCCCGCCACTGCTCCGACCTAGGATAATGGCCGAAAAGAATATACCGGGCCTTCTCTCCAATAAAAGACCAACAGGCACCGCCACCCTCCCGACATTCCATAGCCGTCGTGTTCCAATGGGCCTCGGCAATCGCCCAATTGAAAAGAGGAAAAAAGGTTTTGAATAAAAAAACCATCAAAAGAACCGTAATCAATGTACTCAAAGGACCTGAAAAGAGGTTTTTTCGTGACCATTTGACGGCCCTATTCCATTTTAAAAAAAATGCTTTCATCGGGTTACGAGGCGAGTGGCATGATTATACCAATTCATAAAGAGGGAGGTTAATAAGCTAAAGAAAAGATAAACGGCCATGATTAAAGCGATACATTCGATGGCCTGGCCGGTTTGGTTCATGGTCGTATTGGCCACATTGACAAAATCTGAATAGCCGATGGCCACTGCAAGAGACGAATTTTTGGTAAGATTGAGTATTTGACCCGTCAAAGGGGGAATAATCACTCTCAAGGCTTGAGGCAAAATCACGAGGCGCAGGGTTTTCCCCGAACCCATCCCCAAGGAAGTGGCCGCTTCCCATTGACCTTTGTTTACGGATTGAATCCCGGATCTTACGATCTCTGCGATAAAAGCTCCCGTGTAGAGGACAAGGCCCAGAAGAAGGGCCCCAAATTCCGGGGTAAAGATAAAGCCCCCTTCAAAACCAAATCCCTCTAGGGCCGGGACATCGAGTTCCAGGGGGGCACCGGCCAAGCACCAGGTGAGTAGAGGCGGCAAAACCATACAACCCCCAAAAAGAGTGAGGAGGGAAAAGCTCTTCCCGGTTTTCTCTTGGCGTCTTTTGAGCCAACGGTAACTCAACCACGAAAAGGCCAGACCCAAAAAGAACACGGCCAGGATATAGGGGTGGGATGGATGGCCCTTGGGAACGGGAACGGCCAGTCCTCTTTGACTGAGATAGGTATGGGGCAAAAGTTCGATGGCTTCGCGGACGGAAGGGAAAATTTCAGTCACCAAAACGTACCAAAAGAAAAGGAGAAGAACGAGGGGAAGATTTCTAAAGACGGTCACATAGGTTTTGGCCAATTTGGCCAAGAGCCAATTGGAGGAAAGTTGGGCAATTCCCAAAAAAGTTCCCCAAAAAACGGCCAAGATATTGCCCAACAGGGCCACGACCAAGGTGTTAATCAATCCCACAACGAGGGCGCGCCCAAAAGAGCTTTCTGCCGAATAGGAGATGGGGGCATCGCTTATTTCAAAGGCCGCCTCTTGTTTGAGAAAACCGAACCCCGAAGCGACATTTTGATTTTCCAAAGCCGTCTTGGCATTGGAAAAAAGGATGCCCCCAAGAACCAAGAGAAGTCCCAGGACAAGCACTTGAAAAGCGACTTTTCGAAAGCGCAAGTCCCGCCAAAAGGGAGGATGGTTTGGTTCGGCCATAACCTTGGCAGTTTAGCCTATTTCACCGGGGGAGCATACATGAGCCCACCCTTTGTCCAGAGGGCATTGAGGCCCCTTTTCAAACGCAATGGGCTTTTTTCACCGACGTTTCTCTCAAAAGATTCGCCGTAATTTCCCACGAGCTTGATGATATTATAGGCCCAGGACTCGCTCACTCCCAAAGCCTTTCCGTTGCCCTTGATGACGCCCAAAAGCCTTCGGATATTGGGATCGGGACTCTTTTTCATTTTATCCACGTTTCTCGAAGTGATCCCCAACTCTTCGGCGGAGATCATGGCAAAAACCGACCATTTGACCAAATCAAACCATTCGTCATCCCCGTGTCTTACGGCCGGGGCCAGGGGCTCTTTGGAGATGATTTCCGGCAAGATAATAAAATCATTGGGTTTTTTGAGCGTCGTTCTCCTCGCCGCCAAGCCGGAAACATCCGTCGTGTAGGTGTCGCAACGACCGGCCACAAAAGCCTTAAAGACCTCTTCATCGCTTTCCATGACGATGGGCTTAAACTTCATGGAGTGTCGCCTAAAAAAATCCGCCACATTTCTCTCGGTGGTGGTTCCCTGGTGGATGCAAACCGACGCCCCCTTCAGTTTTTTGGCACTTTTGACCCCCGAACTTTTCTTCACCATAAACCCTTGGCCGTCGTAGTAGTTGACCGGTGCAAAATTGAGCCCGACGGAAGTATCCCGAGAAAGGGTATAGGTTGTATTTCGAGTCAAAACGTCTATCTCGCCGGATTGAAGGGCCGTAAAGCGCTGCTGGGCACTCAGCCCGGAAACCTTGATCTTTCTTGCATCCCCGAAGAGGGCCGCCGCAAAAGCGCGACAGACATCCACATCGATCCCTTTCCATTTCCCCTTACTATCGGGAACGGAAAATCCCGGCAGACCGGCACTGACTCCACAGCGAACATGGCCCCGTTTTTTTATGCGTTTGAAGGTTTCTCCTGCGTGGGAGGGAAAGATAATGATCAAAAATATCGGTATCACGACTGCCGATGTAAGGCGAATAACATTTGACTTCATGGTTAGCTCCTTTTTCTAACAATTTTTTGAGTTTATTTATGGAAATAAATTTTAAAAAAAATTAAATCAGGTTCTACCTTACAATAGGAGGGGGGTGAAAGGCAAAAAACCCAATTTGCCTTTCAAAAATACCCGACAAATTTTGTTTTTAGATGAATTGACGCAGCAAACCGTCCCGTTATGTTTCAGCCTATTTTTTGGAACGACTGTTGAGGAATTTTCCGAGAGCTTCGACGACTCTTTCTTGGGCCCGCTTAACCGTTGCCCGACCGTTAACCTCTTGCATCGAAAGGGCCTCATAGGCCGTCTCCGCATATCGGCGATCAAGTTTTGAAAGAATTTGTTTTTGAAAATCGACTGCGGCCCCCTTGAGGGCCAAGCCCAAAATTTTAGGATGAAAGTGAGTTGCAAACTCTTTGAGTTCATGTTCTTCCAATTCGGAAAGGGTGTTGAAATGATAACATTTTTGGGAGAGATTTTTGGCCATCTGTGGATTTCTTGCATTGATATATTGCAAAATCCTTTGCCTCTCGCCGGGCGGTAGCGCCGTTAAAATCTCTACGGCATGAACCTCTCCGTTGATAAAAGTTCCCCCATTTCCCGTATCGGCCATAGGGCCTCCCTTTTAAAACAAAGTCTATTATTATGGTAATGTCCGAGAGATAAGGCTTTCAAGAAGGCAAAAAACTCTTTTGGTCAAAAATGGCCATTATCAAATGGGCAAAATTGAGAGTTGAAAAAAATGAAATCCGTGACCTTTTCCAAAAATGATTTTTCCCTCTTTTATAAGTGGCTTTCTCTCGATGAAAAATGGATCACCTGGCAAGGAAAATATCATAAGGATTTCCACGATTTTTGGCAGGTTTTTTTTCCCGATGGCATTTCATTTAAACAAATCGTTCATCGTTTTTCCTATGTTTGTAACAAAATAGAGGCCAGCCCTCTAAGAACCTGGTTTAAATGGCTACAGGGACGCTTCATTATCTATTGTTTTATCTACAAAAAAATGTCTATTGAAGCCATTTCCGATCAAACCAAAATCGATCCTTCAAAGCTGGCCACCCTTGTTCGAGATTTCTATGTGGATCGATTCCCCCACATGATGGATACTCTCAATGAATGTTTTGAGGTGGGAAATCTTTCCGATCCCGGACTCACCATGGATATTGAGCAACTTGGGAGGAAAATCCCCCTCAACGAAAATGTCATGGGAGGAGAAGAGCATGAGACCATGACTATTCTTGAAGTCACCCTCTACCCGGAATGGAAAAAATTGCTAAGAAAGATGAAAAAAGATTTTCTCAACGATCAAATTAAGATGAATAAAATCAAGAAGGCCACTTTCTTCCATAATTTCATCATTTTTTTTCGAGAAGTTTGTTTACTTATGGGTATTGCCGTTTTCATTATCTTTGCCTTACAAAAAGGCAATGAGCTTTACGGGAACTACCTTGAGGAAAAAATCAAAACGATCGGCCCTCAACTCCATCGCCCCGAAAAAGAATTTAAAGGTTTGGAGGATACGATTCGACAAATGGAAAAGAAAGAAATCATCGATGAGCTTTCAAAATT
>JAPONP010000011.1 GCA_026713835.1 Bacteriovoracales bacterium | reverse complement strand
AAAAGATTCAAAAACAGGTCGGATATATTGCTGCAACTATTCCATTTTGCCAGAAACTGATTGATTTTTATCCTTGTAATTCGGGTGGGTTCATATATTTTTCAAGATTCTTACGGTGTATCCCCTCTCTTTTTCCACCAACTCTTTTGTTTCGTTAAAAATACTCATGGTTTCCATTGTCTTTTTCATCTCCTTTTTACTTTCTTTTTTATTCGGCGAGATGTTAGCACTTTTATTTTAAAGTGTCACGAAAAATTTAAAAAGAAGACAAAGAATGTTTTAAAAATCGGCGCTTCTTTTTTAGAGTTATCGACGACGGCCCCTTTCAAAAAGGCAAAAAGATAACGAAAATTGAAGCTCTCCTTTTGGATGCAATATCCCGTGAACACCACGGCGCCGGATTCAATGACCCATATCTTTTTTCATAAACGATCGGCGGCCCCAGGGCCTTTGAAGGGCCCGGGCCGCCTCGTTGCCAACCCCAATCTATTCTAAAAATACAATAGGGGTCACTTTTTTGGAAACTCCACACTCTACCGAATAACCCCCGGAAGGGATCGATAAAAATCCCAGTGGGCATCCCCTTTTTGCTTGATTGACCTCTCTCCGTTTCGGATCGCCTCTTTTTTCGTGAGTTCCGATGGTTGCTCGCCGAAGGGACTTGGAGCACTCCTATAGCATTGTAGTATTCCGTCATAGGTACGACAAAGAGAGTTCAGGGCCTTTAATTTCTTATCGTCGCCAATTTCTTTTTTCAGTTTATCAAGCCCCTCTTTTGTCGTAAGTTCATGGCAGGCCATCCCCGAACTCTTTGGATTTGATTCCTTCGATGCATTCCAGAGCAACTGAAACGATAGAAACTCCCTGTATTTCGGCGCAATTCCCCTTCCCCCCAAGGGTCTTCTCGTGGCCCTTTCAAGTTCTTTTGCGAACTCCTCATTGAATACGGATTGTCCATCTGAGGTTTTTTTATAAAATGTTCTCTTCCCCTCCTCGCAAGACTTTAAGACCGTATTGAGCCCCTCTCCCACTCGTTCCAGATCGTCCAATTTGCTCATGGCCAGCTTGATCTCATCAATGGCGTAAATCCCAAGGGCCGAGAGTCCAAGCAGAGCGACGACAACCTCCCCGGCAGCTGCGGCGGCAGCAGTGCCCCCTACAAGAGCGACCCCGCCCACAGCACCACCGACAGTACCTCCTAGCAATCCTGCTGCTAGGCTGTCATTATTAGAAAAAGAATTACTAATAATAGAACCAGCAGTAGCACCACCAGCGACAGCACCAGAAGTAGCACCAACAGCAACACCAACACCACCAACAGCACCACCAGTAGCAGCACCAATAGCAACACCAATCAAAAGATCACGATTCACCCTTACATTTTTTGCCCTATCGATCAGTCTCGTCCAAAGCCTTTCATAGGGCGCAGGAACACCTTTGGGACGCTTGTACCTGTACTCTCCGTACTCACCATCCGCATAGGCATCGCCGATAAGAAGATCAAAAAGGTTTCGGTCAAATCCGGTCTTCTTTTCCTTCTTTTCCAAAAAAGGTCTGAGCAAAATATGGGACACCACCTGCACTCCTTCAAGGTAGCCGGTCTTTTTGGACAACCTCACCTTGATGCCGTCGATGGCGATGATTCCTGCCAGGGGATCGATAAACTCTATTTTTGTGCTTACGCTTTGCTTATCTTTTTTAGCACTGAGTAAAAGACCGTTTGGAATATCTTTGATTTGAAAATCAAATTTTTTAAGATCTTGGGCAATGCCTTTGATCTCCGGCACTTCCCCTTTAAAAAATCGTCCCCGGTGAAAGGTTCTTTTTTGAATCTTTTTTCTAAGAGAGGAAAGGATTTGCGATTTTCTCATTAAAAAAGCGGTATGCATAACCCGGTTGACGATCACCCCCCTTTGGGACGTTTTCTTTTGAGCGTGAAGGGTCGTGCTCATGGGTAGGGTGGATATAAGGATAAGGGCCAAGAATCTCTTCATCGTTTTCTCCTCCAGCCTTCATGCCATCATCAGCTATCCGAAGACCGTTACAGCTCTCTTTTCGGGGGGGGGGCGTCATCTCTTTAGTTTTTTTATGTAGTTTTTTTAGGTGAATTGTAGTTTTTTAGGGAGTTCCCGACGATTACCCTACATAAAATGACAAATAATAAAAAGGGAGCAATGGAGTCAAGAATTGCTCCCTTCAAAAGAACGAACTTCGGTTAGTTGATTTTGCGTTTTAAATTTTTCTTCTTGCCCGCTTTGGCCAAAGAATCGGCGGGCTTTGATTCCCCTTTTTGGCGCAAACAATCGATATTGACGAGATGGACTTTGTCTTTATTTTGCTCGACAAAAATGGTCTTACATTCTTCATTTTTGGCCTTGGAGATAATATCTTTGTAAATCATTCCTCCAATCCGTTTCGATCCCTCCTGAATCCCCCGCTTGTAAAAGTTTTCCTCCAATCGCTCCCAAGTGGAAAAAGCGACAAAAGGGATTGAAAAAACGACCCACAAAGCATTGGCCAATTTCCATCCTTTAAGATGACGAGAAATTTCTCTAAGATTTACCTTCCTTGAATAAACACCCTCGTTTTTCGTTTCCATGAAACACCTCCCATAAAAATTCTTATTTTGATTCGGAATCCATCCTTTGGTCTCTCTTCGACTTCGGAAAGGTTTTATTCAAGGTTTATCGCCTCCAGGCCGAAATGCCTGCAAGGGGGTAAGGTCTTAAAAGAGGTGGGTTGTTTGAAAAAAAGGTAACTGCTCACCCCCCGGCAATCTTATCCGGGTGGAGAACAGTTACCTTGCCTTTATTACAGTTTTTGCTAGAGGTGCGAGCAGTTACGAAAAAAAGAAGTTGAGCTCAACAAAACGTCGAGCTCAAAAATTTAAAAAGGATGATCGAGAGAATATCTTATTGGTTAATTTCGCCGTAGCGACTGCGAATGGAAGACCCCATGCCGGAAGGACTTTCTATGCTACTTTGGATTTCGTCCCTTTCCCCATCCGTCGTAGGAGCAGGCCCCTTTTGATCGCCTTTGCCCTGTCTGTTGAGGTCTCCCAAGGAAGTCGTGGCGAGATATTCCTGCATGATGACCCCAAGGTTTTCAAAATAGTTTTTGAGAAGCCTAAACTCCACCGTGTTCGTGCTTTCACCATTGTCCAAAATGTCTCTGGCGGGATTGATATTCTCTCTAACACAAATCAAAACATCCTTGATGGAGATTTCATCCTGATGTCGGGCCAAAATATAGCCCCCCCCAGGCCCTCGCAAGGATTTCACCACACGCCCGTTGCGCAACCTTCGGAAAAGTTGCTCCAAATAGTGGAGTGAAATACTCTGTCTGTTGGAAATCTCCTGGAGTCGAACCGGATTTCCATTTGAATTTTCTGTAAGGTCGAGCATGGCCCGAACGGCGTAACGCCCTTTAGAAGTCAGTCTCATCGATCAATCCTCCGTAATTCTTGATTAAAACTGTCATGTTGCTTACACAGCCTAAGTCGATAACCTTGCGGTTCTCCTTCGACTGCTCGTGCTTATCCTGCAACAGCAACCATCCTCTTTACTAGTATGACTTGAGAATTTAAATGCCGTCAACACTTAAAAATACTTTTATAAACGAGTTTTTGTCGCAAGTGATTTAAAGGCCCACCCATCTCAATCGTCAATGAATTGACAGTGCCCATTCATAAAATTCATCAAGAGAAGAAAAAAGAAAGGTGGGATATTAGTAACTGCTCGCACTTCTAGCAAAAACTGTAATAAAGGCAAGGTAACTGTTCTCCACCCGGATAAGATTGGTAGGAGGCAACGAGGAGCGACTGAGGCGTGCTTCCTGCACGTCGCAGGGAAGCGACGAGGCAGGCGACTGCCAAGATTGCCGGGGGGTGAGCAGTTACGGATATTACGAGTCCGTCAAATGAAAAAGGGTGTAATTGCGGGAGGTTCCTTTAATCTTGGAATCCCCGTTGATTCCCACATCGATTTGATAGATGAACCAGTCGGAATCCACATATTTTTTGAGGAGAGGAAAAAACTTTTTTCCCCATTCCACAAAAAAATAGTCCTTCTTGTCCAAGTAGAGGGGAATTTCGAGATGGGTCAACTCCTCCTCGTTCTCGATGCGGTAAAAATCTCCATGAACGATCTCGCCCATTTCGTTCAAAAGAGAATAGGATGGACTCAGCACTGCGATTGTGGGAAAAAAAGATTGGAGAAGAGTGGTCTTTCCCGCACCGAGCGTCCCTTCAAGAAGGGCGAGACAGGGGGTCTTCATCATCTCCCGCATTTCTCGGGCCACATAATCAAGGTCTTGTAAGTAAACTTTTTTCCAAATGGATAAACTCTCTTTCATCCCTTAGGCCTGATCTCTTGTTTGGAGCGCCCAATATCCGAAAAAGCGTATTGAATATGGTTGATGATCGACCAAGCCGTCATGGCCCTCACTCCCGTTCTCTCGGCCGCATGAAACCCGGCCAAAGAATGAACGAAAACCCCCAAAGTCACGCTGGCATCCCATTCATTGCTCATATAATTGGGATTAAAAAATTGATTCTTGGTCACCGCTTGGGCCAAAAGCCCGCCGATCATTCCCGCCAAAACATCTCCACTTCCCCCGGTGGCCATCCCCGCATTGGGCATATAATTGATAAAAATTTCACCGGTGGGAAACCCAATATAGGTTCCGGGACCCTTGAGGATCACATAGCTATTCACCTCGTCCACGATTTCTCTTAAACTATCCACGGGTGCTGCCTCCACGGCCGAAACCGTCTTTTGGGTAAAGGCCGCAAATTCTCCGAGATGGGGAGTGATGATCACCGGTTGTTTTCTCCCTTTGAGAAGTCTCTTTCCCTCTTCATCGCTCAAGCAATGAATGGCATCCGCATCCAAGACCACAGGGCCCATAAAATCCATGAGAACTTTTCGGAGCAAAGTTTTGGACTCCTTTCTCTGCCCGAGGCCCGGGCCCACGACCAGGGTGTCGAAATTGTCCAAATACCCCGAAAGAAAGCCCCATTTCGATTCATCTTTGGGAATCACTCGGGACATGATCTCGGGATTGAGTTTCATATTGAGTTCCCCGTAGCTATCTTCCCAAGTGGCCACCGTAACCAATCCCGACCCGACCTTCAAGGCCCCGTTGGCGGCCAAAACCACGGCCCCCACCTGACCGGGACTTCCCCCCAAAACGAGGGTATGGCCGAAGGAATTTTTATGGGCAAACTTGTTTCTCTTGCCCAAAACCTTGGACATAAACTCAAGGCCTATAAGATTTTTACTTCCCTTGCGAATCATGTGCTTGGGGAATCCGGCCGAGAGGATGATGACCTCTCCCGAATGCCTGGCCCCGTTGGCCGAGTAATAGCCCACTTTGGGAACCCCGACCGCCAGGGTAAAGTCGGCCCTTACGGCAACCCCCTTGCTCATCCCCGCATCTCCGGTAATGCCCGTGGGGATATCCAGGGCCACGCAAAGGGAGGCATGGCGATTGGTGGTTTTGATCACATCGTGGATAAAATTGGAAAGGGGGAGCCGAATCCCCGTTCCAAAGATGGCGTCCACCACAAAATACTCCCCTTGGTTTTCTTGAAAATAGGCCTCGATTTGTCCGGCGCTGCGAACCGCATTGATCTTGACTCCCATGCCAAAGGCCATCTTGGCCTGTCGCCCCACCTCCTTGGAGGATTCCGATTCATCGAAGAGCATAAAGGCCCTCACCCGATACCCAAACTCTCTAAGATGCCTACCGATGGCCAAGCCGTCGGCCCCGTTATTGCCTTTACCGATCAAAAGGACGATCTCTCCAAAGGATTTTTTGCTCAAGAATTGCTCGTGCAAACGGTTGGCCCCTCGGATGCCGATGTTTTCGATGATAAGAGACTCTTCAAGGCCGTATTCCTCCAGGGCCGTTTTTTCCATCTCCTTCATTTCTGCCGTGTTGACGACTCTCATAATCCTCTATCCTATCCCAGGGAAGTCTCGATCACTTGGGCCAGTTCCCCACACAGTCCTTCCACGAGTTCATCGCTTTCCCCCTCCACCATCACCCGGGCCTTGGGTTCCGTTCCCGAATAGCGAAGTAAGACCCTTCCCCTCTCTCCAAGGCGGCCTTGAATCCGCTCCAAACCCCTTGCGATGGAGCCCACGGTTTTAAATTCCGGTTTTTTCTTCACCATGACACTCTTGTTGGCCTGGGGGTAAAGGGGGACTTCACGGGCCAGCTCTCCCACGGAGCGCCCGTAATGGTGAACACATTCCAAAACCTTGAGGGCCGAAACGATCCCATCTCCCGTGGTGCTCAAATGTTTAAAGATGAGATGCCCCGAGGGCTCGCCCCCGAAGAGGGCCCCGGACTCTCGCATCCTCTCCACGATGTAGCGATCCCCCACATCCGTACGAAAGAGGGTGAGGCCTTGGCGGGCCAGGTAAAGTTCAAGGCCCAAGTTACTCATCACCGTGCCTACGATTTCTCGAGTGTGGGCCAGCTGGCCCGTCTCCAAAAGGTAGCGGGAAAGAAGGCCTATGATTCGATCCCCGTGGATACTCTCTCCGTTCTCATCGATCACGGTCAAGCGATCCGCATCTCCGTCGAAGGCCAGGCCCACGTCGGCCCCATATTTTTTCACATGGCCGGCACAGTATTCCGGGTGGAGGGAGCCACAGTTTAGGTTGATATTTTTTCCATTGGGAGAAACTCCGAGGGCCTTCACATGGGCCCCCAATTCGGAAAAGATCATGGGCGCCACCACATAGCTTGCCCCATTGGCGCAATCCAAGACCACCTTCATCTTATCCAAAGAGTCCATTCCCTTGAGGCTGCTCTTGGCATAAACGATGTAGCGCCCGATGACCTGATCCAAGCGCATGGCCTTTCCCAATTTATCCTCCAGGGGTACGGGGATCGAGTGAGGGTCCAGCACCATCTCCTCAATCTGCAACTCCACCTCGTCCGGCAATTTGTGACCGGTTCGATCAAAAATTTTGATTCCATTATCCATATAGCGATTGTGGGAAGCGGAAATCATCACCCCGGCCCTGGCCCTCATGCTCTGAACGCAAAAGGCCACCCCCGGAGTGGGGAGCGGACCCGTGAGAATGGCCATTCCCCCTTGGGAACACACCCCGGCGGCCAGGGCCTGTTCCAGCATATAGCAACTCAAGCGGGTATCCTTACCTATGATGATGATGGGGCGCTCGCCTTCTTCCCGCAATTGAAAAAAATGGGTGATGGCCCTCCCCAAACGGGTGGCCACTTCACAGGTCATGGGAAAAACATTGGCCTTCCCCCTGATACCATCGGTTCCGAAAAGCCTTCTCTTCGCACTCATCGTCCCAATCTACCAATTTTTTTCCAAAAAGCGAAATTTAGGGATAGGCCGTAAGGGCCTGACTCAAGCGGACTTCTTTTCGCCGATCTTATCGTGGTGCCTATCGGCCTTTTCACCCGAAAGGCCTTGGCCCAGTCGATTCAAAACCCTTTGGGCGGCGGCCATCTTTTTTCTCAACGTTTCCCTGGAAATCCCCATCTCCCGAGCGGCCCTGGACTTATTTCCCCTCAAACGTCTGATCTCGCCTTCGATCATTTTTCCCTCCACAAGGGCCACCCGATCCTTGAGTGCGATCTTCCCGTAAAGGGCCGTGGGCAGGTGATCAAAAAACCTAGGCACCCCCACCTCCTTGCTTAGCTTCGTCATCGTCACCTCGTCGAGTTCCGAGATCACATGATTTTTAGGATTGAGGGTCACCGCTGTCGAGACGTAGCGGCGAAGTTCTCTCACATTTTGGGGAAAAGAATAGAGGGCAAACTTTTCGAGCAACCCTTCTGAAAAGGCCTTGAGGAGAAGACCCTGCTTGCGACATTCCAGCTTTAAAAAATAGAGAACGAGATCCTTTATATCCTCATTTCTCTCCCTCAAAGGAGGAATATGGACGATGGCCTTGGAAATAAGCCCAAAAAGTTGGGGGTGAAAAGTTCCGTTCGAGACCTTTTTCTCCAAATCCTCATTGGTCGTCAAAAAAATTCGAGGTCCTAGAGCGGATAGGTTTTGCGCCTTCTCCCTTTCTTCCAAAAAATGGGCCAATCGATTTTGAATGTTTTGAGAAAGCCCATGGACATTTTTGAAGAGGAGTCCCCCTCCTCTGGTTTTTTCCACAACATTTTCAGGGCCGAAGAGAGCGTCCTCCATCTCCTCATCACTCAAGTAGCGGCAATCCAAGGTTTCCAAAACTCCAAGACTATGGATGCCTTCCGTATGAATAATTTGGGCCAGAAGAGATTTGCCCACCCCCTCTTCCCCACCGATGAGAACAGGCCCGTCCAAATCCTTTAAAGAAACGATCGCTTTCCTCAAGGCCTTGAGGGCCTTTGAACGCCCGATCAATGCGTATTTTCGATCGAAGGAATGGCTAAAGGATCTGACCTCGGAATGTTTGGCAAAGGGCTCGTATCTATCGAAAATGATCCCAAAGATGATGGAACATATTCGCATGATCTCTTCATCTTCTCGCTGAAAGCGCTTTTCCCTCTTCTTGTTAATCGCCTCGATAACTCCCACGACCTTATCCTTGCCATTTTGAATGGGGTGGCAAATCACCGACCGAACCCCCTCCGGCATGGCCGAAAGTCTTATCTTATCCTCGGATGTTTCGATATTGATGGATGAGCCGGATGTAAAAACCGAACCGGCGATGCCCTTTCTAAAATAGCACTTGAGTTCCCGACCCTCAAGGCCCAAGGCCTCCACGGCCTGCAATTCATTGCTTTCGGGATCGATGAGAAAGACGGCAAATTTCTCAGCTTCCAAGATAGAGGCGGCTTCCCGAAAAATGATGGGGATGAGTTCCCTCTTTGAAGTCAGGGTTCCAATCCCTCGGAAAAGAGACACCAAAAGGGAAAAAAGCTCCGAAGGCCCCCCTTTCATGGATCGCCTGTCCTCCAAGGCCAAACCTTCGAGACAATCCCTCAATCTCTCCACGGGCAAAGACGAGATATACCTTTTTATAAAATCATTCATCTCCTGCACATCTTCCAATCTCACCCCGTAGATCATTTTCCCCTCTTTTTCCTCTTCCTCGCTTACCAAAGACCGAATCACCCGTCCCTCCACTTCAATCCTCATCTTCCTAAACTGAATGGAAAAACGAAGCTCTTGGCCCACAAAAAGATGTTCTGCCGTGGTCAACCCTATGCCGGTGGCCGAAACATCGATCACTTTTCCATCATCGATGTATTCGTAACGATCGATACCGGTTTCCCTCTCCACCAAAAAACGCACCTGATCCACCTCTTCTACCCGGATGCGAAAAGAATGAAAAAATTTGAGTTCTGAAAAATCGTCTAACACGTCTCCCTATCGACACAAAAAGCCTAGACCTTTATGGGTTTTCACGGGGATACTCTACCCATACCCGACAAAGTCACTCGGAACGGCAAGGGCCATTCAATCGACGAACGGCCAAAACTTGCGCCGTCTTTCAATGACCCCTCTCTTTTTCCATAAACAATCAGCCAGCCCCCGGGGACTTGGAAGGGCCCCGGGGAGGCAAAAAAGATGGGGGTCATTGAAAGTCGAACGCAAACTTCATTTTTTGATGGAATGTTTTTGGGCGATCTCTCTGACTTGCCCTTCCGTCAATCGGGTGAATCGGCAGATCATTCGGATATCTGCTCCCTCCTTGAGCATATTCAATACGATCTCTTCGCTCTTCTTTTGAAGCCCTTCTTCTCGGCCCTCTTCTCGGCCTTTCTCAAGCCCCTCTTCAAGTCCTTCTTCTCGGGCCTCATCGAGGGAAAACTTTAGTGCCGGCATGATTCTCTCCTTCTCATCCAAAATCTTTGATTCTATCTCTTGCAAAACCTTCCAGGTAAACCTCGGGTCGTATTGGCGAATGTAATCCGCCGCTTTCTCCGTCAAGGCCTTTCTCTCCTTCAGTGGAAGATCCTTGCCTATTAGTAAAAGCCTCTCGACCGTCGCCTTATTCAGGCTATAGACTGATCGCATTATATAAAGAATCGGTCTCGTGGTCAAGTCCTTTGAGTCCGTGGGTCTAAGGGACTGAAAGTCTAAAATCTTCGGTCTAAAATTGAGGATATTTTTCTTAAAGGCCGCCCTTACCGAAGGGGTTAGATTCCTAAGATAATGCTCGTGAAAATCCCGTGGGCCTTTATAGTGGCCTCGCCCCTGATAAATGAGAACCGGGAACACCGGATCATCTCGGCGAGAATAGATAGCGGCTTGGTAAGTGAGCATTTGGGAGAATAAATCCTTGCCCAGTTGGGCCTTATGCTCGAAGAGAAAAAGAATTTTGGCCCTTTTCTTGGAGTTTTTGAGGGTTACGGAAAAAACCAAGTCGGCCCGTTTT
>JAPONP010000010.1 GCA_026713835.1 Bacteriovoracales bacterium | reverse complement strand
GGATAAGATTGGTAGGAGGCAACGAGGAGCGACTGAGGCGTGCTTCCTGCACGTCGCAAGGAAGCGACGAGGCAGTCGACTGCCAAGATTGCCGGGGGGGGAGCAGTTACCTCATTTGACGATAATATTGCCTATTTTTCCCGGAACAAAGATCACCTTCACCACATCGCCGGAATCGAAATACTTTTTCCACTTCTTTTCTTGGGAAATAAGATGCATAAACTCTTCCTGAGAGGTCTCGGCACTCAATTCGATGGTTCCTCTGGTCTTTCCGTTGAATTGAACGGCCATGGTGACCAAATCATCCTTGGCCAAATCGGGATCATAGGACGGCCAAGGTTCATAGGCATTGGAAGAAGATTTTCCACAAAGTTCCCAAAGCTCTTCTCCTAAGTGGGGGGCAAAAGGAGAGATGAGTAAAGCAAAGGTTTCGGCCGTTTGGGCACTGACGGCCTTTTCCTTGAGGCAATGATTGGTAAAGATCATAAGCTGGCTAATGGCCGTATTGAAACGCATGGCCTCGATATCGTCCCCCACTTTTTTGATGGTTTTATGAAGAAGTTTAAGGGTTTGCGCCCGCTCTTCGGCCAACGATCGATTTTCTTGAGGGGTAAAAAAACGATAGACTCGATTTAAAAAACCAAAAATACCCTTGACTCCATTCATCTGCCAGGGCTTCACCTTTTCCAAAGGGCCCATGAACATCTCATAGAGTCTCAAAGTATCCGCACCGCTTTCATTGGTAATGGAATCGGGGTTGATGACGTTGCCTCTGGACTTGCTCATCTTTTCCCCGTCCTCGCCCAAAATAAGCCCTTGATTGACCAATTTTTTAAAAGGCTCTTTGGTGGAAACAAGACCGAGATCGTATAAAACCTTATGCCAAAACCTAGCGTAGAGGAGGTGAAGCACGGCGTGTTCAACCCCTCCCACATAGAGATCCACAGGCATCCAATAGCGTTCCAATTTTTCGTCCCAAGGCTTCTTGTCGTTTTTGGGATCCAAAAAACGAAGATAGTACCAGCAGGAACCGGCCCACTGGGGCATGGTGTGGGTTTCCCTCTTGGCGGCCTTTTTCGTTTTGGGATCAATGAGACGAACCCAATCTTCAATCGTGGCCAGAGGGGATTCCCCCGTTCCGCTTGGACCGTATTGTTCCACTTGAGGAAGTTCGACGGGCAACTCATTCGGTTCCAAACATCGAACCGTTCCGTCATCGAATTTGAGAAGGGGAAAGGGTTCGCCCCAATAGCGCTGTCTCGAAAAAAGCCAATCTCTCAATTTATAACGAACACGTCTCTTTCCCAAATTCTGCTCTTCCAACCAAGAGATGATCTTCCCGGTGGCCTCGTCTTTATTTAGTCCATCGATAAATTCGGAGTTGACGTGAGGGCCGTCTCCGATAAACGCCTCTTTGTCCGTTTCTCCTCCCTTCAACACTTCGATGATGGGCAAATCAAATTTTTTGGCAAATTCAAAATCCCTTTCGTCGTGGGCGGGCACGGCCATGATGGCCCCGGTTCCATAAGAAATGAGTACATAATCGGCCACCCAAACGGGTATTTCGAGATCGTTTACGGGATTGACTGCATAGGCCCCCGTAAACACCCCCGTTTTATTTTTGTTCAAATCCGTTCGTTCCAGATCGGATTTTTGGGCCACATCCTCGATATATCGTTCCACTTTTTGCTTATGCTCATCGGTGGTGATCTTTTTGACGAGAGGGTGTTCCGGTGCCAAGACCATGTAGGTGGCTCCGAAGAGAGTATCGGGGCGAGTGGTGAAAACCTCTAACTCTTCCGAGTGACCCACCAGACGAAAACGGCACTCAGCCCCCTCACTTCGTCCTATCCAATTTCTTTGTTGTTCCTTGATGTTTTCCGGCCAATCGAGATCTTCAAGATCATCCAATAATCTTTGGGCATATTCGGTTATCTTGAGAATCCATTGTTTCATGGGACGACGGACAACGGGATGGCCCCCTATCTCGCTTTTTCCGTCAACGACTTCCTCATTGGCCAAAATCACTTTGAGGGTCGGGCACCAATTGACGTTAATTTCATCCTCATAAGCCAACCCTCGATTGAAGAGTTGAACAAAAATCCACTGGGTCCAACGGTAATAATCCGCATGGGATGTGGCCAGTTCTCTATCCCAATCGTAGGAAAAGCCTATGGATTTGAGTTGCCGTTTAAAAATGCCAATGTTTTTTTCCGTGATGTTATGGGGGTGGGTTCCCGTTTTGATCGCATAATTTTCGGCGGGAAGACCAAAGGAATCCCAACCCATGGGATGGAGGACATTAAATCCCTTCATTCTCTTATATCGTGCCATAATGTCCGTGGCCGTGTAGCCTTCGGGATGGCCCACGTGAAGACCGGAGCCCGAGGGATAGGGAAACATATCCAAGACATAGTATTTAGGTTTTTGAGGGTCGGCATGGGCCTTAAAGGTTTTATTGGTCTCCCAAAACATTTGCCATTTTTTTTCAATTTTTGAAAAAGGGTATTTCATTAAGGATTATTTTTACTAGATAAGTTTATAGGAGTCAAGGACAAAGACTCCCTAAAGGTTGCACTTTAACCTAGAGATGAGACAATAAATTTTAAATGGAAAGAAAAAAAGCAACTGCTCATCTCTTTGTCTTGGCAGGACTCACGCTCTTATCGATGAGTTGTGAAAACACGAAAGTTTTGGAGAATAAGCATGGCATGATTATGAAATTCGACCCTCCAAAAATAGATGACATTAAAGAAATACCTTGGAGGGTGGGTGACGGAGTACCGAGAAGACAAGAGATTTCCAAAGGGCTCCTCATCACCGTAAAATTGCCCAAAATCAATAGGAAAGAGCTGAACCTTCTCTATAAAAAGGGAAAGGTGGATTCGTGGATCGTAAAAATTGAGAGAAATACCATCCTTAAAAAAGGAGAGTTCATAGGACATTTCGCCGCTCCCTTTAAAGTTCAAACCAGTGGAGAAAGAATTTCATCGGTTTCTGAAACGAGATTTCGGATCTATTATGCAGCGGCCAGCCTTTCTCCCCGTTTGCAGCGTTTCCGTTGCCCTGCCTTTAATCACAATATGAGGTTGAATGGGTTTCACCTTTCATCCGTCGATCAAACCCCAAAATCTCTCATCGTCCAATATGGCCTGCCTTTTAGCGGAAAGGTCGAATCGGCCGGCTTTATTCCCATAGGTTTCAATGGGGGAATCACTCTCAAGGGGGATTATATGATTTTTGTAGCCTTGTATAGTAGTACATCGAAAAGGCCCATGAGTCGCTATATCCCCATCAAAAATATCCTCTCCGTTACAAAGGAAAGAAACATTCAGATCAGTGGATGCGGTGGCTTTAACTCTTTCGAGAAAAGGAAAAAGAGGGGTCTAAGATTCGAGGATCTCAAATTTAATTGATCGACCCAAAAGTGCCCAAAAGAAGGGCCCAATTGGTTGTAACTGCTCGCACCTCTAGCAAAAATTGTAATAAAGGCAAGGTAACTGTTCTCCACCCGGATAAGATTGGTAGGAGGCAACGAGGAGCGACTGAGGCGTGCTTCCTGCACGTCGCAAGGAAGCGACGAGGCAGTCGACTG
>JAPONP010000009.1 GCA_026713835.1 Bacteriovoracales bacterium | reverse complement strand
GGGTTGTGCTTGTCAGGGGGGACAATCGAAGTGTTTTGAGAATCACCCCCGATCCCCTCTCCTACTGGACGGCCACGAGTGACCCGATGGACAAGGGCAAAATTGAAGAGATGGCCCGCAAATATCCCGACCTTTCGACGATGGCAGTTTTGAAAAAATTGTCTCGTCCATAGCAGAAAATTTTTTCGTTTTTGCAACGCCCCTTTAAGATGCGCCAACTAATTGAAAACATTAAACTATTGTCTATATACAAACGACTGGTTATTTGATATACTGGAATGTCGATTTTTCCCAATAGAAATCTACAAGGATTATACAATATACTGATCTAGGATGGACGAAAGGTAGGCATTTACATGATTGAGACGGTCACTTTAGATTTAATTCGCTTCCTTGTTGCGACGGCTTCAAGGAGAGATATTTCAGGTCTAACGACCATCCATATCGTCAAATACCTCTACCTTTGTGACTATTATAACTCAAAGACGGAGGGTAAAAAAATAACCTCTTGGGACTGGAAGTTTTGGAATTTTGGGCCCTGGTGCTCTAATTCCTACACGGCAGTTAAAGAGGCTATGGATAAAAATTTTATCAGTTCTAGGGTGACTCAATCAAGAAAAGATATTGACGAGGCAAATGAGTTTTTGGTTTTTTATGTCGGCCGTGAGGAACTAACGGATAGGGCCTATGATGATCTTGGTCGAAAAGTTTTACCACAAATAAGGACGAGAATCGCTATTGAATCCGCTATCGCAAAGTATGCTTGCCGGACAAACCCTCTCTTGCATTATGTTTATAATGAGACCGAACCAATGCTAGAGGTATCTAAGGGCGATTATCTGGATTTTAAAGGTCTCAAATGGCTTGAAAATGCCAAGATTGAAAAAAAGCCTATTAAGAAGAGAACCATAAAAAAAGCAAAGGTTATTCTCGAAAAAATTAGGAATAAAGAAAAGCCGACGTATCATCCTCCCCGAGGGGAGTTTGATGAATTGTACTTTAAATGTATCAATATCCTCAATCGGCAAGATGAGTTGGAAATTGATGATGGGTTTGATGCCGTTGCTTCGGTTGCAGATAAAATCGCTTGATGATTTGGAGAAGAATTGGGGATCACGCAGCTACTGGATAATTTCTACGAACAGGTAAGGCCATACCAAAGTGGAAAGCCGCTAAAAATGGTTCCGGGGCAAATCGCTTGGGTTCCGACTTTATTTCTCGATAAAAATATGACGATAATAGATGCCGAAAGGGCCGGTCGAGAAGATCATAAAAATATTAAGCTCAAATTTAATCGCTTAAACTCCAATCACTTTCGAGGTTTAGGTAGAGAAAAGTTGCCGATTCCAAGTATTAGACTATTGCCCAATGAAGAGTTGATGGCTTTTAAAGCAAAAAAAAGACCTTGCATTTTTATTAGCAAAGCCGAGTTTTTTCTATCGGAAGAGGAACAAAAAAAATTGACCGGAGGAAAGAGGCATCATGCAACAGAAGATTATATTTTTGTGCCATTATATTCTACTCATAAGGACGATGAATCAAAAGGATTTGCGCCCCAGTTTGTAGATAGAATTAAACATTTTGATTATGGTCATTTCGTTTATATGCCGGATTGTAAATTGCGCAATCTTGAAACAAACTATCCACCCAAGGAAGGCATTGCCAGGCTGGATCGACTTTTTGTTACAAACCCGATCGTTCCTAATGTCTCCCCGACGGATGTAAAGCTGACGGATGAATATTTCAAAATACTCATATACCACTTAAAGGAATATTTGTTTCAAGAGACCGAAAGCGAGTTGCATGATCTTAGAGAATGTTTGAAACCCGAGTAGAATGAAAGTGAGGAGACTTAAAGTATTCCTCAAGATTAGAGACGCTCGAAATCAGTTTTTATTTAAAAAAAATTATCGTATTCGGATAAATAAATAAAATGTAAAAAAATTGTTAAGGATGGATTCTTTCTAATTCTTTCTGCATCCATTCAATTATTTTTTGAGGAGCATTGTCCCAATCCACTGTTATTGCTTGTTTGCTGGCCATGAACCCTTGAGGATCACTTCCTCCTACTTTTAACGATATTCGAGGTATTTTTTTACTGCAAGCATAGCCAATTTCTTGATTTGTCCAGCTACTTTCATGAAAATCATCAGTTATTATTGCGACAAAAAAGTGAGTGCTTCTTAATGCATTCAATATCTCTTGTTCCCAAACTGACCCGGGAATAATATCATCATGGGCTACGAAGCATTTAATATTTGATTTTTCAAGTTCAGTTTTTAACTTAATAGAAACATTATGTCTATTACTCACTCTATGGCTCAAAAAAATGAGGTGTTTATCCATATAATTATCTCCCCATATGGATAGCATCTCATCACTGGAAGGACTGTCATGGCCATTTTTATCCAAGAGGTAATTTGATATAGCTTCAAATATGTCGCCATCCATAAGTTGCCACCGACTTGTTCTTATTTGGTTTTCATGAATGTTTAAGATTTGATAGTATGTACTCATAGGGATTAAGTATCTTTGGTCTATTTGATACTCAATCTTTATATTCCGATGTTCTTGGCTTAACTGTACAATTTTTCCAATTCTACCAAATCCTCGATTATCTTCATACCCAAACAAACAGGGGTAGTTTAATAGCTGATTAAGCCAATGAATATCTGGAATGTTTCCATCTTTGCTTGGAATGCGATATGAATCATAAGTGTACTGAACAGTTGGTTGGCTATTCTCCCAAGATTTATTATCACTGGAGTAATGAATTAAAAAATTGTAACGATTCATGCTTACAAAAACCTTTAACCTTGAGGGTCATTCAAATCTTTTCGTACTTAAAAAGCTAAGGCCCGTCGCATATTTTTGATTTTAGGATCGGCTCCAATGTTTCATTTTTTCTTTGAGGTTTTTTTAGACGACGAGGCTTTATCCACTACACGAACAGAAATCTTCAAATCCTTCTCAACTCGACGTTTGCTTAGGAGGAGTTTAAACCAGCCGATCAATTCATTTTCAGTATAGAGATTTTTTAGTGATTCAAAGGTTTCATCGAGAATTGAAGGGGAGTCGATTTTTTTGATAAAGAGGTTGGGGTGTTCCAGCATTTTTCTCGCCTCGGCATCACTTAAACCAAGTTTTAAAAAAAGCATACGAATCCAAATAATTTTATCGCCAACGGCTTCTTTCGTTCTCATCCCCGAGATTCTTTGTTTTGATACGCCCAGGGCATCGGCGGCCCTTTGGGCTCCTCCACGTCCTCGGGTTGCAGATTTTGCAATCTCGCTTAGAAAGCGGTTTCCCAATCTTTTCCACTCGGCTTGGGTTAACTTTCGGTTTCTCATGCTTTTTTGCCCATTTAGAAAATTATGCCCTATTGCTGGCAGTTTTTCCACTCATGGCTAAGGGGATTAGACTCTCTGTGTCGCCATGAATGACAATAAAAATTTGACTTTCTGTAAAAGTAAATTATAAATTGACTTTATAGAAAGTCCGCTTATCGCAAAAAAAGAGGTTCGCGTGATTCAAGATTTAGATCGACTTAGCTTTAGTGAGGCCCCTCAAAGGGTCTTTAAGAGCCTTTCCCAATACAAAAGGATTCGCTCTAATATACTCCGTTCTTTGGCTAAGGGGAAGAGAGATAAAAATAGTCACGGTGATTCCTACATATTTGATCGCCTTAAAATTGACTTTTCTACAAAATACAAGGCTGAGGAAATATGGCTTGACCACGTTAACGGCCATATTGTTCTCGAAGCACCGATGAAAAGAAACGAAAGCAAGGTCTCTTTAAAGGCCAGACGAATAGAGTATTATGGGGCTATTTTGAAGCAAGTGGAGGCTATGACTTCCATAGGAATTACAATCGTTTATTTACTACTCGACGATCAGGGACGAAAAGATGTTGGTAAAATTACTCCGATCAGAAGAGGCCAAAGAAAAACGAGTGGGTAAACCTTCAATGAATACCGAAAGGGCCCTCAAGGCCTTGATAAATACGTTTGGTGATAGAGTGGGAAATGCACTCGTCCCTATAAATTTTTATATCGAAAAAATAGACAAAGGGCATGATCTCAACTCTAGGGAAAGAAAGGCACTCAAAGAAGCCTATGAAAGACTCGAAAAGATAGTAAATAAATTTAGAAAGCTAGACCCTTCTCATATCAAAATTAGCCTGGATAAATTAGGCCTACTCGAAACGATAGATTTGCCGGATTAAAATAAATAGCGGTGCTTTTTACATCTTAAAAGAAAAACCATTACGGTTAAACACGTCCTCTTTTTAGATTCATTTTCTCGCTTTTTTTAACAAAGGAGGAAACTCAAATGAAGTTCTTTACCCTTTTTTTCGCCTTAATGATGGGAGGGGATGCTTTCGGCGTAACCGAAACTCCCTATCTCGTCCAAATTCTTTCGGAAAACCTCAAACGCTATGAACAACTTAGAGAGGTCATTCGATCCACAAAAAACACGGAGCATTTACTCGACGTTCTCAACCGTGGGATCGACAACACTTCAGGCCTTCTCATGTCTCTGCCTCGCAAGGCCGAAAGCGATTTTAGAAGGATTGCCAGGGTTTACGGGAGCGTTCCCGAAGGCCTTGAATCGTCGCTTTATTCCCTCCACGACCGAAGTGTCCACCGTGCCGTCGATACCGCCACGGCCATGAAAGACTATGCGAAGCGGCTGGAAAAGGACGCTTTCGCACTCTTTCAGCAGGCCAAAGCGGCCAGTCTCAAGGGGGCCCAAAGAATGAATGTTCAGGCCAACGCTCAAATTCTCCAGGCCCTGAACCAACTCATCAGGATCAATTCTCAAATCCTACGCCTGCAAAGCGAAAGACTGGCCTTTGAGAACAAGGGAGGCAAGGATTCGGCGAGGCATTTTAACAAGATCACCGCCGATATGGAGGCCGCCTTTAGACAGTTTGAAACATCCTTCAAGGGCCCCTTCTAGTGGGCCATATCTTTGAGGGTATGCGCGAGCTTCGTTTGGAAATGCTCTCCCTTTACTGGATTCTTTTAACCCCGGTCACCTTGCTGGCCGTAACCTTTGAGTTTTTCAAGCGCACATTGGACTTTGGAGAGATTTTAAAGCGCATCGTCCTCTCTCTTTTTCTCACTTGGTCTTTTGAGGAGGTCTGCGCCCTAATCGCCATGTTTTCCGACGGGATCGTGGAGAGGATGGGGGGAATGTCTCGCTTTAAAGACGTGGCCCATGAACTCGGGCAAAATTTTCAAAAAGATATGCCCTCTCTCGTTATGTTCAGGCAAATGCTCATTTACCTGCTTAATTTCCTAAGCTATTTGATCGCCCTATTCAGCTTCTACTTTACGGGGGTGGCCTCCCACTTTGTTCATTCCGTGTTGTACGTCATTTCACCCCTGGCCTTCCTCTGCTTGATTCCAAGTGCCACCATGCATATTGCAAGGAACATTTATAGCGGCCTGGCCATGGTGGCGGTTTGGCGCATCCTGTGGTCGATTCTTGCGGCCGTTTTGATCGAGTTTGCCCGTGTCCCTGCGGCAGGGGAAAACTTTGTGATGAGCATTTTGGTCAATCTCTGTATCGCCTTTTCCATGCTCTTCGTTCCGTTTTTCACTCGCTCTCTGCTTAGTGACGGCCTTGGAGGCTCTGCCAGTGCCGTCGTCGGCACATCCACGAGATTGGCCTCTAGCGCCGTTAAAGGCCTTGTCGCCAAAACCTTAAAGGGGCGTAACAACAAACAAGGAGAACAAAAAAGATGAGTCAACTTAAATTATTCGTCAAACAATGGGAGGCATTGGGGCAAATCAGTGCCCTTTGCCGTTGGTCGTCCGTCATTTCATCGGCATTGGCCTTAGTGATGGGCATGGGTCTTGTTATAACTGCCAATCGTGACCCCCTGGTCATCACCGAGCGATGCGGGCAAAGAAACGTGGCCCAGGCCCGGCGAAGACCTATAAAAATTGATCCTAAAGATGTAAAGAGATTTGCCCTCGATTTCGTAACCGCCGTTTATGGAGACGAAACGCCGAAGCAAATTCTCATGGCGGCCAAATGCACGACAACCGAGGGCTTCTTAGAAAAGCTATCCAAAAAATTGGGCCCACAAAAAATCGCTCAATACGTTGGCCGGGCAACGGCCGTTCTCGAAGAGGGTAAAACCATGGTCAGTTTTGATCGCATCGTCACTATCGACAAGACACCCATTGCGGCCCGGCAAACGGTAGAGCTTAAAATCGTCCAAGATACCCAAACCGCTTGCAATCCCTTGGGCCTTTACGTCAACGCCATGACGGTAAGGAAGGGCCCGTGATCGTGACACTGGCCTTTGGTTTGGCCGTCTGGACGCTTCCGGTGATGGGAGGGATTCGCCATGTCTCCATGGATGCCTCAAAGGTCGAGGACATTTATCTTTGCCCCGGACACTTGACGGTTTTGCGATTTAGGGAAATTCCTCAAAGAATCGTGGGCGGCCGTGAGAAGAGTTTTAAATTTGGATTTGTGGGAAACGACATCACGATTTGGCCTTTGGAAAGAACTGAAAGCACCCTTTACGTTTATGCCGAATACGACAACTACGCCTTCAACCTCAAGGACTCATGCCATCGCCGTGACCGTCTCGTCAAAGTGGGGCGCAAGAGCAAAAAGCGCAAGATGAGGGCACAAACATCGGTCATTTGCGATGAAATTAAAATTACCTCCGGACGGCCAAGGAAGGCCGTTGGCTTTGGGGTGTGGATGATTGACTTGATCGTTTCCAATCGCTCCCAAAAGGCTTTGAGAGAGGGCGAAATTGTAATTGACATTGGAGGGCCTTCGGAACTCGTGATGGGAAAAAAGGTGATTGAGAGCGGCGAAAGTGTGAGGGGACGAGTGATTTTTAGTAAAGGTCGTCAAAAGCCTTTGACCTTTACTATTGGAATAAAGGGAAGGGACTGTCAGATGGAGAATAACTAAAGAAAGCAAAAAGGTTGGTTATGGGGAAGGTTTTACCTTCGTAATTTAGGATTTGGGCATACAAGGTTTGGGCATTATCATTGAATTAGTAGAAAAGTTTGGATTACGAGGCGTTTTGTGGATAAGACTAAGGGTTATTATCTAATGATATTTACAGCACTGCGCTTGATGGGTCATCAATAGATTTTTTTGTAAAATTCAAAATGGATTGAGTTTAGATGCAAGATATTATTACTTATTGTGTTATTTTAATTGTACTTATCGTTTTAATATATTTTCTCAAAGAACCATTTAGATATTTGCAAAAAATAAAAAAAATTAAAAAAAATTTAAGAACTATTGCTGAAAGATTACAAGATAAAAATGTTAAAAGCTTCAATGAAATTTTTAGAGAAGACGAAGGGAAATTTAAACATTTATGGGATGAATTTTCAGAATCCTTTGTTAAAGATAAAAATGATAAAATAATAGGGAATACAAAAAGGCCTCATGATTTTTTTAATAAAGATCATGCTTTTTTTGAAAACAAAATAGATGAACATTCTATCGAGGGTTTTAGTAGCCGAGCCGTTGGAATAGGAATCTTAGGGACATTCCTTGGGCTTACATGGGCAATATTCTCTTTGGATATGGATAATCTCAAAGAAGGCATAGAAGAGCTTTTGGGCGGGGCAGGATTAGCTTTTGCTTCATCTCTTTTAGGGGTTTTGTCTAGTATTATTTTTTCTTTTTATAAAGAAAAAATAATAAAGGATTTTGAGCAACAATTGTATAAAATTTCTAGGATTTTGGAGAGTAAATACACCCTGATGACGCAAGAGCAAATGCTGTATAGTCAATGGAATGAGCGAGTTGAAGTTCTTAGAGAAAATGATGAACATCTAAATCTCAAGCTGGACGAAGCCCCAAGTAAAATTGCCGACAAAATTAGCCCCATATTTTCTCATATAAAAGATGCCATTGATAATATAGGTGTTTCTGGAGGAGAAGCCGTAGAAAAAACTTTTAAGGAATCTACATTGAAAATAGAAGATGTTATTAATAATTTATCATCTAAAACGGATAAAATGACTGATGCTGCCGACAAAATGGCAATGAATACTTTAGCCGCCATGGATAATGTTAATAAGGGGCAAATAAATATTTCAGAAAAATTAAATGAATCAGTAACAACTATAGGAAATACGGTGCGAGAGTTAACAGGCAATGTTTCTGGTCTTTTTGAAGGTGCTTTGGAAACTCAAGAAAAATTTCGTTCTTCTGCAAAGGATGCCCAGAAAGAAGCCCAGTCTTCTTTGGATGAAATAATTAAAAGCGGAACAAAGAGAATGACAGAAGAATTATCAGAGTCACTAAAGAGGCTTGTTGAAACACAAGAAAATATCACATCAAAACAAGTGAGAGGTCAAGAGCAAAGCAGTATGTATTGGGAAGAAAGGTTAAAAGATATGGAAAAATTCCAAGGACTTATAGAGTCCAACATGAGAGAACTTCAAGTTCTCATCAATCACCTGCAAGATAAAATTAAAAATGAAGAATCATCGCTAAACGCACTAAGGCAAATATCTTCAAATTCTAGTCGTGGTCTTGAGGAATCTAAAGAAATTATCGAGAAAACGAGTCAGGCAATCAATCTCTTGGGAATTTTCCCTTCCAGCGTAAAAGGAAGTATCAATGAAATAGAAAGAGTTAATACAGAGATAAAAAAAGTATGGGAGCAGTATGATTTAAAATTTAATGAAGTAGATAAATC
>JAPONP010000008.1 GCA_026713835.1 Bacteriovoracales bacterium | reverse complement strand
CGTTTCCTTAAAACCCTGTATATTTTACATCTCTTTGGGGGAGACTCTATCCCCCACCGCAACGTATCACAAACACATTCTTAGGAACAAACGAATGGAAAAAATTGTAAAATTTTTATAGATTTACGAATTGACCCTCTAGGGTGTCCTTCTTAAATGAGTCAATGGCTCTATAAGGCCATGGGCCAAATCCGGGCCATCGCAGACGAAAAGCACCCAAAATGGACGAACACGGAACACAAGGCGCACGTTCGCAGATTAGTAAAAAATCTCTTTATTACAGTGGTTTAAAGTATTCTAGAAGCCCCGGGAGTTGGCCGTGATTTGTCTAAGGGTCGCCTCTTTTTGACGACTCGACTCAGCGTCCCAATTTGTCCACGGTGCTATGCTTCTTTTGAATTTGACCGCGACCCCCGGCCTTTTTAATAGGCCGGGTCGCTCGAATAGTACAAATAACCGCCCCGGTGGGCCTGCAAAAGGCCCCTTGAGGGGCGGCAAGGAGTCCTCACCAAAATTTTCAAAACTGAATTGACGATGCGACGTGGACGGCACGTTGCAAACTTTATCCATCAGTTCTCTTTCCATTCTTAAAATCTCGTTCTCAAGATTAAAGGTAAAAGCACTCAAGGATTAGGGATTGTCCTCACGAGGCGGAACCCTACGCCGCGGATCCAAAAAATCGGATCGCCGGCGTAGCGATTCGCCGAGCGCAAGTCCTGGGCGAAGTAGCTCCAAATACCGCCACGAACAACGCGAAACACCCCGGAGGAGCTACCCGGTGCGTGTACGGGATTTTTCCCCCCGAGAGGGAGTTTATCACTCCACTCATCCCAACCCCACTCCCGCACATTGCCGATGACATCGTGAAACTCAAATCCTTCGATAACGAGAGGAAGGCGATCCCCCACCGGGTGGGTGGTACCACCGGAATTTTTATGAAACCAGGCATACTTTTCGAGTTTGCTCTCGTCGTTTCCAAAGTGGTATTTCCCCTTCGCCGTCCCCCCGGCACGAAGGATGTACTCCTGTTCCGCTTCTGTAGGAAGCCTAAACCCCTCCGCCAGGTAGATATCTCCTCTCGGAGCATTGACGGAAACCTCGCCCTCCACGCTTAAATCGTAGGCGGGTTTGAGCCCGTGTCTTTCGGAAAGCCTATTGGCAAACTCAAGGGCCTCTCGCCACTTCACTTGTTCCACCGGGTTATCCGGGCGCATGGTGATGGATTTTCCGTTCACTTCCATTGTGAGAGAACCCTCTCCGCCGGAAAATTTGGAGGGGTTATTTCCCATAAGCTTCGCCCATTGCTTTTGGGTCACGGGGTGGGACATGACTTCAATATCGTGGGTCAGCTCCACATCCACTTTCTCACTCCCCTCTCCCATCTTAAATTTGCCGCCCTTTACGGGATGAAAGACGATTTTTTGATGGATGTCTCGGGTTTCCTCTCTTGCTTCGGTTCTTTCCACCCGAACCCGCTTTCTTTTTTTCAAGGCGTCCCTCGACCAATCG
Source organism: Bacteriovoracales bacterium (assembly GCA_026713835.1). Taxonomy (GTDB): domain Bacteria; phylum Bdellovibrionota; class Bacteriovoracia; order Bacteriovoracales; family Bacteriovoracaceae; genus JAPONP01. The sequence goes on along the minus strand of JAPONP010000008.1, from coordinate 17,657 downwards.
AGCAACTCCTTTTGATCGATTTTCCCTTGCTCCCCGTCCATAAATCTTTGAATTGTCTTCCTCTGAGTCACGGCACCGATACTCTCCCACGCCTCCTCTTGCGTAATGGGGTTTATGAGCTTTCCCTCCTCTAGTCCCTCTATCAGCCTTATAAGCCCCTCGTCTCCCATCGTTTGACGCTCCATCAGTTCGCCGAGAAAACCTTTGAGATCGTCCGTGGCATCCCTTTTTTGCAACAACTTGGAACAATCCTCTGCGCTTCCGGCATGAGCTACGGGAAAAAGGGCAAGAATCAAGAGCATCGAAAAGACTTTGAAACGGGAATGGGGGGTTGTCGTCACCATGGGACTTTCATATCACAAGATGTCCCTAGGGCAAACGAACCACAAAAAACCGTGATATTTTTTCACGCTTGTCGAATTGAACGCTCCCCTACCAACTGATCACATAGTTAACCACGTTGGAGACACCCACCCCGTCTAAATCCGTGTAGGCGTCTTGGTAATCATTGGTCAGACGATCGTAAAAATTGACCGTATGGACGAGAAATTCGTAATTGATATAGGATCGCTTCAACTTAACGGGAAACTCGAGCCCCCATCCAAAACCGATCCCCATTCCTCCACCTCTCTCGTCGGCGATGTCGTCCCGATCGATGAATTTATTGGCCAGATTCCAATGTTCAAATCGCAGGGAAAAATAGGGGTTGGAGTAGGTCAAGGCCGTGGTCAAATCCGTGGTGTCGATATAGTAGCGAAAGGCCACATAGGTGCGAAAGGTGTTGACGTCGATAAGCCCCAAGGGTTTCCCCTCTTCTCCGGGATCCTTTTGAACTTTTTCGGAAAAGAACATGGAGTGCTTGGACTGGGCAAAGCCCAAAAGAAAGGCGACGTGAAAACTCGTAAAGGCCATCAAGCCGAAATTGGTACTGGGGGGAGAATTTTCGTAAGCGAGTCCCCGGTTTCCCGTAAAATCCGTAAAACCGATGCCGAGGTTTAAGGCAAAAAAACGACCGTATCTTAGAAACCGCTCATCTTCCAAGACCTCTTCCAGTTCTAGGTTTTCATTGAAATCGTCAAAGATATCCCCTCCCACCACCAGATCATCGGATTGGAACTCTTTGGGAATGCGAACGGAAAACTGGGCCAAGGCCTCGGAGAAAAAGAGGGGAAGAAGAACCGCAAAAAGAAATGCCGATGGGATCCTCATCCCATAAAGACTCTTAGCATCAAAAAACCTCCCCAAGGAGCGCCCCATAAAAAAATGGTAGTCATTTCCCCTTTCTTTGACAATCGATCCACCCATCACATAAAATTTCCCCTAATCTTGGCCCCATTTCCCCAAAAGAGAAATCATGAAGCGAAAAAAGGAAAACACTAAAACCAACTCCATCCCCATCACCTTCCACTCCCTCGCTCAACTTGTCACCAAATACAAGGCCCTCACCATTTCCCTCGCCGTTCTCCTCGTCCTAGGGGCCGCTGCCCCCGCCTTGTGGACATGGTACGGAAACGAAAAGAGGCAAGACTTTGCCCAAAAGACCTTCTCCTTTAGAAAGAGGCCCCTGGAAGACTTTAAAAAGGGGGAACTCAAAGTCGAAACCTTTTTGGAACAGGCCCAAGAGATCGCCAAACGCTTCAAAGGAAATGCCCTTTTGGGCCCCTTCTTACTGGATGTGGCCCATGAACTTCTCCAAAAAGAACATTTCCAAGAGACGGCCGATCTTTTGAGCGAATACGCCCAAGGCCTTGGGGGCTCCCCTTATCTCAAGACCCTTTTGGGGTTTCAATTGGCCTCGGCCTATGAAGATTTGGGCCGATATGACCGGGCCCTCTCGACTCTTAAGGCCCTCCTTCCCCTCAAACTCTCGGAAGACAAAATTTATTTTGATCTCGGTCGATACCACCAACTCAAAGGAGATACGATCAAGGCCAAGCAAAGCTTCGATTATGTGATGGAAAAACATCCCGATTCGGAATTTGCCAAATTGGCCAAAGTCTATGCCCATGAAAGGCCCCGTCCTTAGTCTCCTCACCCTCTCTCTTCTTTCGAGCTGCGCCCTCCTCCAAAGGGTCGGCATCGAGCTTAGTCCCCAAAGCCTTGGGAAGGAAAGGGAGGAAACATTTTTCCAAAGGGTTTGGGCCAAAAACCTAGACCCTCCCTATAAGACGGGCAATCTCCCCATCGGCACTCTGGCCCCCACCATCCACGAAGATATCCTCTTTCAGGGTTCTCTCACCGGTGATTTTTGGGCCTACTCCCTTTCAAACGGACGCCCCCTTTGGAAAGTGAGGGAAAAGGAGGCCATTAGCTCTCCCGGAGCCGTCTTTGGCAAATACATCATCTATAGCGATCTCTCAGGCCGCCTTCACGCCCGCCATTATTTGACGGGAAAACTCATCTATCGTTTCGATGTGGGTTCAGCCGTGGAGGGAAAGATCGTCTTTTCCAAAGGGCGGGGTTTCGTCCACACCCGCAACCACTCCCTGGTTTCCTTCGATGGGGCCACGGGAAAAATTCTCTGGTCGTTTAAAAGAAATATCCCCTACTCCGCAACGATTCAGGGGGTGGCCACGCCCGTGGTTTACAGGGATCGCCTGATCGTGGGCCTTGCGGACGGGTATCTGGCTTCCTTTTCCCTAAAGGACGGCCCAATGATTTGGGAGAAGAAGATATCCAAAGGCTCCAAGTTTGTGGATGTGGATATGGTCGCCAACGTCAAGGGTAAGGCCCTTCATGTGGGCCCTCATGGAGGAAATGTTCTCGTCCTCGACCCTCTCTCGGGAAAGATCATGGGGCGTTTTGATGTGGCGGCTTCGGCCCCGCCGCTTCTCACTCACGGAAAAATCTTTTTGGGAAGTGATGACGGACAGCTCTATGTCTTTACCGAGGGTGCCCGTTTATCCAAGACTCTCCCCTTGAACCCCAATTCTCCCATAACCCATATCATCTTATGGAAGGGGAATGTGGTGGCCACGGATACCAAAGGATATCTGTACCAAATCGACCCCAAGAGTTTGAAGATACTCTCCAAACTCCACCTAGGGCATAAGGACTCGGCCGTTTACGGGAATCTCTCATGGACGAAAAAGTACTTGGCCGTAATGGGGGCCAGGAATCGCCTCTACGTCTTTCAGTAGGGCCAAACGCCTCTTCCCCAATTGAAAAAGATATTGATGGGACCAATCGGCCCGAAGACGCAAGATCATCTCCTCTTCCACTCCCCTAGAAAATGAACCTCCCTCTTGGCCTGGGCGAAACCCCAAGGCCCAAAGGAGAAAGTGATTGGCAAAAACCGTGGTTTTAAGAAGAGAAAGAAGAGCTTTTGAATCGTTTTTAAAATCCCTTTTTCTATTCATATAGAGGGTCAGATTCTCAAAGACAAAATAGGAGTCTCCATGGCCTGCGTGACAAAGGCGCTCAAGCTCCCCCAGAGTCTTTTGGGCATGAACCTTAATCCCTTGTCTCAAAAGCGCATGAAGCTGGATATTGGAGGCCTTTTTTTCCAAGGCCATCCGGTAAACACTCTTTGACTTTCCCTCCCCTCTGTCATCAAGGGGCAAAACCATCTCCGGGAAGAGGGCCAAAACCTCTTTCTTTGGTCTCGAAAACAGTATTTTTTGTACCTTGGCCCCACCATACCCTTTCGACACTCTCTCGGAAAAAGAGCTTCTCTCCTCCTTGAGTTCGAGAAAGAGGGAATGAAAGCTCGGGCAAAATTGAATATCCTTAGAATAATCGTCGGCCAAGAGCTTAAACTTTTGAAACTGATTAAAGAGGGTACTAAAATAAACTTTCTTGTTGGAAAACCTTGAAAACCGAGATGTGGTTAAGGTTTTCGGGTCGACACTGGAAGAGGTCTTGCGATCCACCCAATCGATATTTTCCAAAAGAACAAACTGAGGGGGTTTTTCCCCATCCGGGCCTCGGCGAGAAAAAGACTTATCTCCATTTCCTTTTCCCAAGAGGGCACAGCCCGAAATCAAGGCCAAAAAGACCGAGAACAAAAATCCCCTCTTTCCCCATTCCCTCCATCTTTTCCTTGGCTTTCGATTTGGCATAGCCCACGTTTATCGACAATTTTGCCCGATTCTTGAATCGACGGATTGGCGTGGGAAAAACTTTGTCTAAGGATACGAAAATTCTTGGTGGATTATTCAATCACTTTGGTCAGTTTATTTAAAAATGAGTTTTGGAATAGGCTCTTAGAACGTGAAACGAAAAAAATCAGCCCCGAAACCAAACTTCCGGTCGCTTCCAATGCGATCTTGCCAAAATCTCAATTGATCCATGTCCGTGGGAAAATCTCCAATGGCGTCCGGGCCATCGGGATAAATCATACCCCCGTCACCTTCCCCATATTGAACTCCCTTATAACGGGAATCAAAAATGAGGTGCCCTCCAAAGAGCAGCCCTCCATAGAGTCCCAAAGAGGCCCCTTGGGCCACGGATCTGGGCCCCGAACCAAAGGCCAAAGAAGCCACTCCGAGTAAGGCCCCGGCAACACTGCCGTAATAGCCCGCTCTCAAAAGAACTTGGGCCTTGGAATCCATTCCCCAAGACACGGCACTCGGAAAGAAAAAGGTAAGTAACAAAATCCAAAAAATAAATGCTGTTTTCAAGCTCTTAAAAAATTTCATCATCACTATCACTTTAGGTTAAGTCCATTTTTTTCTTATGGCAAAAATTCTTTTTTACGATGGGCAACGAAAAAAAAGACTTCCCGCCTAAAAAGACGACCGAGCCACTCACAGGCATGGGCCAAACGACCCATTTGAAATCCTCCGACTTTTCCGTATCCCTTCACTTCTACAACCACCACACGCCCTCCTCTCATAAAACACAGATCCACTTGGCCGAATTGTCTAGAGCGAAGAACCTTGGGAGAGATCAAAACCGCCGTGTGCCGACCGTGGTATTTTTCGGAAAGAAAAACCTCTCTTTCCCTTCCCCTCCTTTTGGCCCATTCCCCTTTTTTTCCCATGTCCTTTGACCTATCAATGTTCGATTTAAAAGAAAGAAAAAAAGTCTTTTTGGGCCCATCGTTTCCGTTTTGAAACGATCCCGAAGCCGTTTACTCCCCTTTTTGGGAGATGATTTTGATGATCTCCTCTTCCAAAGAAAGCATGACCCCCTCATCGTCTTTGCGTTCGTGATCGAAACCCAAAAGATGTAAAAAGCCGTGAACGAAAAGATTGGTGATCTCTTCTAAAAGGGTTCGGGCGTGGATCTTGGCCTGTTTTTTGGCCACGGGAACGGAAATGACGATATCCCCAAGGGCCAAGGGAGAGGGCCAAGGGGGAGGGTTTTGCAAAAGATTGTCATGGACGGGAAAGGAGAGAACGTCCGTGGTCGTTTCCTTGTGACGGTAGCGTCCATTGAGTTCCCTCATCTTTTCATCTCCCACCAAATGAAGGGCCGATTCCACCAAGTCCTCCCCTCCCGTAAGTTCCGCAAAAAGCTCCGGGAACCGAGGGGCCAAGACCTCCCCGAGACCAAAGCCTAGACCTTCTACCATCTTGGGAAAATGGAGTTCGATGGAGTCCGCGGAAGGGGAAACCTCTTCAAAAAGATCGATACAAAAAAACTCGCTTTTGACCTTCGTCATGGGCCTTCTTCCAGATTCTCCCGGAGAGAAATCTAACACCACACAATGCATTGTGGCCAACCCCACTCCCTTTGGGCCATGGTTATCCCATGCCTCAATCGACACCCCCCCCAAAGGCTTTGGCCCACGCCTACGATCTTGGAAAACAATCCCAAGACCTCCATTTCGACTGGGACAATGCCAGGGAAGTGGAGGAAAAGGTGGAAGAAGAGTGGGGGGAACTCAAGGCGGCCCTCAAAAAATGGCCCGGGTTTAAGGCCTCTACTTACGAAGAGTTGGGGGATATTCTCTTCACCCTGGTTCAATTGGCCAGGCATCTCGACATCGACCCGGAAAAGGTCTTGACTCTCGCCAACGATAAATTTTCCAAACGCTTTTCTCTTATGAAACGGATGATCGAAGAGGAGGGCCTTGATATCTTGGTACTGTCTCGGGCCCAAAAGGAGATCTACTGGGAGAAGGCCAAAAAAATCCTGCGGGAAGGTGATGGTGGATAAAAAAGATCGCCTCTATAAACTCGACATTCCCCTTTGGGCCGTGACAGGAGGCATGGGTTCCGGCAAATCCACCGTCACCGCACACCTCAAGGCCTTGGGCCACCCTTGCCTCGAAGCGGATGGACTCATCAAATTGATCTACCGTGGGGAAGAGACCAAAAGATTTATCGCCTCCCTCGATCCTCGCTTTATCAAAAACGGGCAAGTGGATTTTGCCCCTTTGAGGCAGGCGTTTTGGAACGATGAAGATCTCAAAAAAAAAGTGAGTTCCCATCTCTACGAAAGGATAAAAGGACAATTTCTTAGCGAATACAAAAAACTCGTCCCCATCTCCCACCTCTTTTACGAGATCCCCCTCCTCTTTGAGTTTTCCCTTCAAGACAAATTCGATGGCATCATCACCGTCGATTGCCCCAAAGATGAACAGATCAAACGAATCTCCCTTCGAGATGGAATCCCTCGGGATTTGGCCGCCAAAATCATCTCCTCTCAAGTGGATAGAGAAGAAAAAAAACGCCTCTCCCACTACATTCTCGATAATAGTGGGAACCCGGCCTCTCTTTTGGCCCAGACCCAGGCCCTCTTGGATTCCCTGGGCCTTTCATCCGGCGAGGGTTCTACCTTTGATTGATATTGATCGCCTGCGCCCGCCTCACCCGTTTGACGGCATCTCTATCCGTTTGAAAGACACCGAGCATAACTAAAACCCTACTGTCAACGGCATCGTGATTGGCAATCTCCATATCCCATCGATCGGAGATACGAAGTAGAGGACGATTCAATGTCGCCACCAAATCTTTATCATTATCGTTGACGGCAATACTGGTTGTGAAGAGTTCAAATTTTGTAGAGCTGGCAATCTCCTCCCCTTCTGCGTCCAAAATAGAGGCCACCGTCCGCACCCTAAAGAGAGACTTTAAGACCTTGACTTTTATCGTGCCAATTTTTTGGTCTTCACAATCAAAAACATCGATCTTTGCCCCCCAAGAGAGTATGGACTTTTTAGCACGGGCCAATTTGTTCCCATTGAAATCGAGCCAAGTGTATTCAGGCGTCAAAAAGGAAATCAATTTTTTCTTCCTGACTTGGCCAAAATCTCGCCATTCGGACCCAACTGAAAAAGTTCTGGGCAATGAAATCAGATTTTGTTTAACGGAGAAACTATTCGGTAACTCGGGAACGGGACATTCTGCCCGGACGCCCAGTGGGACGAGGAGCAGTGCCAGACCGACGGGAAAAAAAGCTCTCTTTATTTTATTCATCTCTTGACCCCCTTTCTCATAAGAGACTCAAAATCTCTTGATGCCTTTTTATTGTGACACGACGATCCATTTCGTCCAAACGATTTGTTTCTACTCTGTAAAAATTACAGCCTAAAAATGATAACCCACCCGAATCGGGCATCTTTGGCACAAATTTCAAGCCGGGGGGATGATGGGAGAGAGGTCATCCTCAAAAAATTTTGGGCCTAAAATCTTTGGAATTGACGATGGTAGAGCTATTCCCGGTGGCCCTGATGACGAATAACTTTTGATTTTGACAGTACCGATCCGAACCGGCATCGGCGATGATATAGGCCACGGCACCATAAATTTTCTTGTCTGCGTATTCGGGAAAGATTTTTTTAAAACATTTTAACTTTTCAACGAAATGATCGACCTTGCCAACATCGAGAGTGGTTTTAACCTCGACAACGATGATCTCATCGCCGTTGTGGACGATGATATCAAATTCATACTCTTTGCCGACAAAGAATTTTTTTGCCCGCTGGGTTGTTCCCTGGACTTCAATTCCCCGCTCTAAGAATTTAGTCGCAATATCACCTTCCACAAGGCTTTCGACGAGTTTGCCCCATTGAGAATTAAAACGACGATCCGTTTGTTTGAGTTGATGATCCGTTTGCTTGAGTTGACGATCCGTCTGCTCTTGGGATTCCCTAAGCCCCTTGAGTTGGCGATCCGTCTCTTTTTGGGCCTGGGCCAATTCCCTCATGGCCTTCTTCCAGGGTTCCTCTAACGAAGTTTCTTTTTTGGGCGATCCCATCCCTCTCTTCTCCTCAAACAAACGGATCAATCGGAAAAATCGGCCACATGGGGATCGATACCCTGGGCCAGTCTCACGAGATCGGTGATTTCCCGAACACAGCCAAGGCCTGCCGGACGGAAGGTGACGTGATCGCATACGGCCTTGACCTCGGGGTCCGCGTGGGGAGGGGCCGCACTAAAACCCACTCGCTTGAGAAGGGGGATATCAAAAAACTCGTCTCCGATATAGAGAACCTCATGGTCACAAAGCCCACATTCTTTGACGATATCCAGATAGCCTTGACGTTTGTCCTCATTTCCCGTTTTGACGAAATCCACGGTAAGGGTCTTGGCCCTTTCGAGAAGTCCCAAACTATGGCCTCCCGAAATGATCCCAAGTTTGAGTCCCGCTCCCTTCATAATCCTAAGACCGTGCCCATCGTAGGCACTAAAAAAACGCCCAAACCCCACCTCTTCTCCGGCCCAATAGATTCGCCCATCGGTCAAAACCCCATCCACGTCCGTCAAAAAGAGTTTGATGGGTCTAAGTTTTTCTTCATGAAAACGAGCGACCTCGGCTAAATCTTTCATGGGGTTTGCTCCTTTTTTCGACAAACGTCTCGAATCTCCAAGAGGGTTTCCACCAAGGGGCGCACTCGATCCAAGGGAAGGGAGGTGGCCGCATCGCTTAGGGCCTTGGGGGGATCCGGGTGACATTCCATAAAAAAGCCATCGGCGCCAGCCGCCGCCGCGGCCTTGGCCAAGGTGACGATGGATTCCCGTTTTCCTCCACTGGTCTTGCCAAGCCCTCCGGGCCTTTGGACGCAATGGGTGCAATCGTGAACGGTTTGAAGACCCATGGATTTCATGGTCTCAAAGGAGGACATATCCACGACCAAATTGTTATAGCCAAAGGACGTGCCCCTTTCCGTGATCAAAATATTTTCCATGGGAAGAAAGGCCTTGGCCTTGTTTGCGATATGCTCCACATCCCAAGGGGCCAAAAACTGGCCCTTTTTGATATTCAAACGCCTTTTGTAGCGGGCGCAGGCCTTGGCCCCGGACGCGATCATATCGGTTTGGCGGCAAAGAAAGGCCGGTATCTGAAGGGTGTCCACCACCCGAGCGACGCTTTCGGCCTGGGAGGGGTCGTGGAAGTCGGTGATGACGGAAAGACCCGTCTCGCCCTTGATCTTTTCCAAAATGCGAAGCCCCTCCCCAAGCCCCGGCCCCCTAAAGGAGTCCAGGGACGTGCGATTGGCCTTGTCGAAACTTCCCTTGTAGGTGAGTCGAATCCTCTCTTCCAAAAAGGCCAATTCCTTTTTGAGAAAGCGGGCCACCTCCAATGTTTCGGACTCCCCCTCGATGACACAAGTTCCGATAAAAAAATCCACCCTATCCCTATCCATGAGGATCTCCTCTCTCGCCGGATTTTTCCCTTGCGGCCCCGTACTCCAAGGCCTTTTCCACAAAGTGCTTAAAGAGAGGATGGGGGGTCACGGGTTTTGATTTGAATTCGGGGTGGTATTGACAGCCGATAAAGAAGGGGTGATCGGGAATTTCAACGACCTCCACCAGGTTCAATTTCTCGTAGCGTCCACTGACCACAAGTCCTTTTTCCTCCATCCGGGGAACGTAGTCGTTATTGACTTCCAAGCGATGGCGATGGCGCTCGGACACTTCGGGGGTTCCATAGATTTCACGGGCCCTGGACTTTTCCTTCAAGCGACAAGGATAGGCCCCCAGACGCATGGATCCCCCCTTGGCCCCCTTGGAGGATTGCCCTTTCATGTAATGGATGACGGGCTCCCCTTCGGAGGAAAACTCTTCACTGGAGGCCCGGGTCATACCCACCACATGGCGGGCAAATTCCACCATCGCCAGTTGCATCCCCAGACAAATCCCAAGATAGGGGACGCGGCCTTTGCGAACGTATTCGATGGCCTTGATCTTTCCCTCGATTCCCCGCTCTCCAAAACCTCCGGGAACCAAGACCCCATCGACGGACTCGAGGATCCGGTGAGCGGGCCCACCCTCCAAATCTTGGGCATCGATATAGACGGGACAAAACCTGGCCCCATGAAAGACGGCCCCGTGGGAGAGGGCCTCGTCCAGGGACTTATAGGATTCCACGAGACTCGTGTATTTGCCCACGATGCCGATCCTCACCTCCCTTTTGGGATGCTCAAAATGGCGAACCACTTCCTCAAGGGGAGCGATATTGGGGGATGTGGCCCAAATGCCCAAAAGCTCCGTCACCTTATCGTCAAGGCCTTGTTCGTGAAAAGAGATGGGGAGTTTATAGATGGTGGTCAAATTCTTTGAGATAAACACATTGTCTCGGGTCACGTTGCAAAACATAGAGATCTTATCGATGGTCTCTCCATCCATCTCCCTATCCGTGCGGCAGATGATGATTTGGGGAAAGAGCCCCGTTCCCTGCAATTCTTTGACGGAGTGCTGGGCCGGTTTTGTCTTGAGTTCCCCGGCCGATTCGATAAAGGGGAGCAGAACCAAATGAATCAAGAGGACATTTTCTTGTCCCACATCGCAGGCCAACTGGCGAATGGATTCCAAAAACGGTCTCGATTCGATATCCCCTACGGTTCCCCCGATTTCGCCGATGAGAAGATCGCAATCCTCGGCGGCCAAGACGATCCTTCTTTTGATCTCGTCGGTGATATGGGGAACCACCTGAACCGTCTTGCCCAAATACTTCCCCTCCCGTTCATTTTCGATCACCCGAAGATAGACTTGGCCCGTGGTAAAATTGTTTTTGCGGGAGAGGGTAAGGGACGTGAAGCGCTCGTAATGGCCCAAATCCAAATCCGTTTCGGCCCCATCATCCGTGACGAAGACCTCTCCGTGCTGAGTGGGCCCCATGGTTCCGGGATCCACGTTGATATAGGGATCCATCTTGAGCATTTCCACCCGAAGGCCTCTCGCCTCCAAAAGATGGCCGAGAGAAGCCGCGGCCAATCCCTTGCCCAAAGAAGAGGCCACCCCCCCCGTGATAAAGATGTATTTTTTATGATTGGCCATGACTTTCTTCCCCAACGTGAGAGATATCTCCTTTCTCCAAGACCTCTTGGGCCCGAAATAAATCCCTCGGGCGATCTATCCCCACCAAGACCGTCCCGCGAGGGGCCACCATGGCCCCGTACTCAAGGCCTCCCTCAAGCCCTCGCCATTGCTCAAGCCCTTCCCGTCGCTCCCTTTCCGAAGGGGGCAAGGAGACAAAACGTTCCAAGGCCTTCCGCCTATAGGAGTACACTCCGATATGTTGGTAATAGGTGGGGCCGGTTTTTGGAGGATCACGAAAAAAATCCTCACATTTCCCCCCTTCTCCCAGACGAACCTTAACCACATGGGGACTCGCCCCCGTTTTCTCTTTGGCGTCTTGGAGAAGGGCCAAGGTGGCCACGTCGAAAGGGGAGGTCAGATGAAAGTCGATCAATTGAGAGATCAAACTCCCTTGGAGCAAGGGCTCATCTCCTTGGACATTGACAATCACATCTGCCTCCTCGCCCCTTCCCTTAAAATACCTCTCGTAGGCCAGGGCGATCCTTTCCGTTCCGTTGGTCGTCTCGTCGTCCACTCGAACGACCCGGGCCTTGGATTCTTTGAGATGAGCCTCAATGCGATCGTCATCGGTGACGACCGCACAGGGATGACCGCAACTTTTCACGTTTTCATAAACTCGCCGAACCATGGACTTTCCCCCAAGAAGGCTTAGGGGTTTTCCGGGAAAGCGAGAGGAATCGAAACGGGCCGGAATGAAAATGAGGGCCTTGGGTGTTCCCGAGTACATGGGAGAAGAATCTACCATAAATATCCCCGGCCGGCCAATCCGTGATAGGATAGGGCCATGAGAAGGTCTTTCTTTCTTCTTTTGGCCTTGGGGTGGGTTTTTCCGGCATCCATCGCCCTTTCCGAGGATCTTCTCCCCAACACGATCATCGACTGGGCCCCTTGGGAAAAGGGCAGAAGAGAGTCCGTGCCAAACCAAATCACCGACCCGGCCTCCACCATCCGATGCCAATTGCTCAAAGAGGAGCGGGATCAAAAACTCAAAAACAAGCTCAGGGCCAAGGCCTTGCTCAGGCGCTCTTTGAGAGTGGAAGACTCGGCTCCCGAAAGAAAGGTTTCCATCAAACGGGCCGCCGAGATCAATACCAAAACCTTAAAAAAAATCCTGACCCACATGAAGGCCCAAGATAAAAAAATGCAGGAAAAGATCGTTCTCGAAAATTGCCCGGAACTCATTCTCTAACTCCTCCTCCCATCCGTAGCTTGACATGCCCTCGTTCCTCCTGATAGACCCAGTTCATGATCCCTCGCTACGAAGTCCAAGAGATGACCGCCATTTGGTCGGATCAGTCCCGTTTTGAAACCTACCTCCAAGTGGAGTTGGCCGTCCTCAAGGCCCTAGGGGACGAGATTCCTTCGGGAGTTTTTGAAGAGATCGAAAAGAAGGCCCGGGTAAATCCTGCGCGCATCGAAGAGATCGAAAAACTCACCCGCCACGATGTCATCGCCTTTTGCACCTCCATTACGGAAAACCTGAGACCGGAAATTGGCAAATACTTCCACTACGGCGTCACCTCAAGCGATATCATCGACACCTCCCTCTCCTTGCTCATGAAAAAATCGTCCGCCCCGGTTCTTTCGGCCGTCAAAGACCTCAAGACCGCTTTATGGGATAAGGCCCTTCGCTATAAAAATCTTTTGGCCATGGGGCGAAGTCACGGGATCTATGCGGAGCCTTTTGGTTTTGGGCAAAAGTTTTTGGGCCTTTACCGAGAGCTTGAGAGAAGGGAGAGGGATTTGGAGAGGGTTTACCTGGAAGAACTCACGGGACAGATCAGTGGGGCCGTGGGCAATTACACCCTCCTTAGCCGAAAGATTGAGGAGAAGGCCTTGGCCATCCTCGGTCTTCCCCGAGAACCCCTCTCCACCCAAGTCATCCCCCGAGATCGCATCGCCAAGATCATTTCCATCCATGCCCTCACGGCTTCCCTCATAGAAAGAGCGGCTTTGGAAATTCGCCACCTCCACCGAAGCGAAGTGGGAGAGGTTTACGAGGGTTTTGAAAAGGGCCAGCGGGGATCGAGCACCATGCCCCACAAGAAAAATCCCATCTCCAGCGAAAACCTCTCGGGCATGGCCCGTATCCTTCGCTCCCATGTGGGTATGGCCATGGAAAACTGCATCCTCTGGCACGAAAGGGATATCTCCCACTCCTCCACGGAACGCCTCTATTTGCCGGACAATTTCGGCCTTTTGGTCTATTCCCTAAGAAGGCTCACCAAAACCCTGGAAAATCTCGTCGTAGATGAGGAGCGCATAAGGGGAAGGGCCCTGGAAAACTTCTCCACCCTCTCCTCCCTCTACCTCCACTGCCTCATCAAGCATTTGGATCTCACAAGGGACGAATGTTACGAAATCGTCCAAGGAGCGGCCTTCAAGGCGGGATCCAAAGAGGATTTTCATAACGGGGTTATCTTAGAAGTGGAAAAAAGGGGGCTTTCCGTTTCGGCCCTTCCCTCCCCGAATGATCTTGCCTCCCTCTACCTCAAAGAGGTGGAGGCCCTTTATGGAGACGATCAGGCCTTAAGGTAAATTATTCATCAATTTTTCTCTCAGCCTTTAATCTCAAAGTCTCATTATAGTTTTTGCAATGTTGATCCCTTATGGGAATATCTTTAAATTTGGTCGGCTTGCAGCCACCTTCCTGCCCCAATCTCTTCCAAAAACTAATGCAATGTCTCGTGGACAAAACGGCGCTGGATTTCTCGCCGCCGCCATAGGCTTTTTGCGCCAATGGCATTACCTGGGCAAGGCCCACTCACTTCTAAGAAAGACCAAGGGCCTCTATCAACTCCCCGATGGATGGATGTAGATGGGGCCATGCCCATTTTAAAAATCATCGGAGCGGAATTTGAAGGGCCATAATGCTCTACTGAATAACCCCCGGAAGGGATCGATAAAAATCCCAGTGGAAATCCCCTTTTTGCTTGATTGACCTTTCTCTGTAAGGTGTTCGATACTCCTCGGACGCCCGCCCAAAGACTTCTAGATTCCAAAGGGTATTCTAGCTACATGAAGAGAAGGGTAAGATATGAGTTAAGCGGTCTCGATCCGGTTTCTCTAAAAAAGAAACTGGAAGAAGAGCTAAGATGAAAAAGTGTGATTACAATTTATGTCCCATTTTTGCTAAAGATGGAACATTCTCTACCCTATCTCTCACTTCTACATCGTAGTACATATGAAAAAATGTTCAAAACATTTCGAAGATAGATATTTATCCACCATTCTTCTCCAAGATGATAGTAGGCCCCATTGGTTTCGGTGATTGTGGAGGAATTATCAATGACAAATCGTAAAAGCCCTATGGCTTCTCTCCGTCGCTCTGTTTTGCGATGCCTTGGCTCGCCCCGTAATTGCGGAGTGGGGCAGTCGTCAGAGAGTTCTCTGGCCGCTACGACAAGCATGGACAAGATAAAAATGACGGCATTTCCTTTGACAATTTTCTTCGATACGGTATGCAAGCGCGTTTCTCTGGACCACCCTGAGAATGCTGCTATAGTCCCTGAAACCCACGTTGAGCCTCCAGTTCCCACGAGAGCAAGGCTATTATATTTCTGCCCAAGTATGCGGTCAGTTTCGTCCTCGTAGAATTGATGCAGTTCCTCTTCCGAATATCCCTCCACACGTCCCAAGGCTTGGCAGGACATTCCTTCTGTCTCCCCACTTTTGAAGACAACAAGATATTGGCAATATTGAACGATAAGGACACTCTCGTCTCCAGGAGATTGGGTCACATACAAGACTTTGTCGAGTTTAACCACTTTGTCGTCTTCAGTGGCCATAGCTTGAAAGTTATAGGCAAAAAGCACCGTTAGAACCAAGGTTGTGATGCTCATAATTTATCCTCTTCAATCCGAGTAGAAAACTTTATTCTGAACAGAAAAGCTGATCTAAGGCATCCTCTTCCTCGTTTGTGGGGAAGGAAGCAATTGTCTTTATGAGTTCCAGAGTGCAATCCCTCTTCCAAAAGAACCCCCTGGCAGTGCTGACGATGCGGAATAAATAGGCAATCGTGATCGATTTATCTTCTTGGGGCTTATAAAAACGAGCAAACGTAATGATCGCTCTCCTGCCGTCGATACCTGTTGGAAAAGAACGTTGTCCCAAAAATTCCGCATTATATCTTTTCATAAACTTCTTATTTTCTCTCTCAAAAGTAGATTCTGCTTTTTCGTAACAAATATCACCCCTTACAAGTTCGTTCCTCAAAGCCTCTTGCAAACACTGGCTCCCATGAAGACCTACCTTTTCGTCATTTTCGGTAGCCATAACTTGGAAGTTATAGGACAAGAACGCAAATAGAATTAAAGCTGTGGTACTCATAATTTACCTCTTTTTTTATCTAACTGTTCCGAAACATGACTTTGCCCTTGCGGTGTTCTTCAAGTCAAGAATTTTTTAAGTAGGTATGAATTATTTTCATCGTTGTTTTGCCCTAGGGACGTGCTATGGTATGTAAATCCATCATGGCGATAAAAGCTCATTTGAAAAATCTTTCCATGCTCTTGATTTTTGGCCTTCTTGCCATGGGCAATGCCCGGAGAGCGGAGGATTGTTCCAAGTTGTTAAAGCATAGGGACGGAACGGACAGGCTCAAAAATTTCCTTGGCACCTTGATGGAACGTCAGGTGATTGGAGACGAGGGGCTTTCGAGATTGACTCAAGGGCTGGAGAGTGGAGAACTCGTAAACCCCATCACGGAAGCTGAGAGTGAGGTGAGTATCAGAGCCGTGACCCATAGGAAGACGCTTCAAAGATATGTGGACGGTAAGGAAGGGGAAATCGACCAAAAGGAGTTACTGGCCTGGTCGAAGGATGCTTTGAAAAAAAGAAAGCGGGTTCGGGTGGAAAGAACCGAGGTGCGAGAGGAGACCGAAGATATCTACGAAAAGATCACCTTTTATCCCGTAAAGGGAGGGAGTTTTTTGACGGGAAATAAGCCGTCACGTCTCGAAAAACTTTTTCAAAAAGACGATCGAACGCCAGTTCACCTGCCCCACACAATCGAGGTCATGTCCACTCCCGTCACCCAAAAGCAGTGGGTGGACATCATGGAAGAAAACCCCTCCCACTTTAAGAAGGGACTCGGCTCTATCAAGGTCAAGGTGGACGGGAAATTGGTCACCATGCGTCCCGATAACCCCGTCGAACAGGTGAGTTGGTCTTCGGCCCTGGTGTTTGCCAATAGACTTTCCGAAGCCCATGGCCTTAGGCCCGTTTACGATTTGAGCAAGGCCAAGTGGAGGCACGGTCAAGACCGGGCCGAAAACGGCGATCTGGAAATGGGTGACGGAACGATTGGGGTCAATGCTCCCCGTGGAAATTATTACAAGGCCCAGGGATTTAGGCTACCGACGCAAGAGGAGCAAGAGTATCTTCTTCGTGCGGGAGGGAAGGAAGAGGGGAAATACGCCTTTGGAGATAATGAGAACGATCTCAAAGAATATGCCTGGTATGCGGAAAATGCAGACGGGCAAACCCATCCCGTAGGAAAGCGAAGGCCCATCATCATCGACGGACATAAGTTTTACGATCTTCACGGAAACGTGAAGGAGTGGGCCTGGGTGTTATGTGATAGGGCCTTTGCCAATATGTGCCGTCCGGCCATGGGCGGTAGCTTCTTAAATTTCCCACACGATTTGCGCTCCTCTAATTACGACAGGCTCAATCCCGGTCGTCCGTTTCGCATCGGTAGGGGAAGTTACGGCATAGGGTTTCGCCTCGTAAGAACGATCCATCACCCCTAAACGCTTTTGGCCTTTCCAGGAAATCCCTTGCCGTAGGAACGCTGCTAGGCTCCGTGGACAAAACCGCATCGTGCAAAAAGGATCGCTCCCGGCAGAGTCTCGACGCCGAAACGTAAGCCTTAATAAAACTCCATATTTATAATATATTTTAGTGTATTATGTATAAAAGAAGATTAGACCTCGCCCGGTACTTGAAGGGAGGGAAATCGGTTTTTCTTTTCGGCCCTCGCGGGATTGAGTTTGGAGACCTATAGACGCTATGTTTCCGATTAGTCCTAGCGCAAGGACTCGTCTTTTGAAATCATCTCGTAAAGTTTTCTCATCCCCTCTTGAGGGCCGTTTTTGTCCATGACCAAAAGCCGCCCTTCGTGGCGGACGATGACGAGATCCCTGACCCCCACCAAGGCCACATGGTCACAATCGTCCCAGACGATATTGCCTCGGGAATCCACCGCACTCACGGATGTCGAGCCTACGAGAGTGTTCTCACCATGGGGCCCTAAAATCCCTTCCAAGGCCTTCCAAGTCCCCACATCCGTCCACTGAAACTTTCCTTCGACGAAAAGGAGTCGATGGGATTGCTCGAGAACCGCATGGTCAAAACTTACGGGCGAAAATTTTTCGTACCGGGATTTGGGATCGACAATGCCTAGGTAATCGGGACAAAACTTTTGGAAATGCTCGTAAAAGG
>JAPONP010000007.1 GCA_026713835.1 Bacteriovoracales bacterium | reverse complement strand
GTAATAAAGGCAAGGTAACTGTTCTCCACCCGGATAAGATTGGTAGGAGGCAACGAGGAGCGACTGAGGCGTGCTTCCTGCACGTCGCAGGGAAGCGACGAGGCAGTCGACTGCCAAGATTGCCGGGGGGTGAGCAGTTACCTTTATTTCCGTAAAGAGGAGTGAAATTTTTTCATCATCCCTTGTGGGAAAAGAGGGGGGGTCGTAGTGTATCCTAGTGAAATCCATAGCATCGTTACCTCTCATCTGGATTCTCCTATCGGTACTCTTGAGTTCTTGGAGATCCTTTGCCTCTCCCGGCGTCCCCATCCGCATCGACCACGGGGATCAAAGGGTGGACTTTATGGTGGGGGAAAAAAGTTACGAGCTCTCCTTACCCGAGAGTACCCAAAAGATCGAAGGCTTAGGAGATCGGGTTCTCATCTTAGGGGAGATTCGGGATCATCTTAAAATCGTCACGACCCGTGACGTTCTTTTTGAACTCGAAAGGCCAAAGGAAAATCAAAAAAAGGGGTCGGGACTCCTTGGGGTTCGCTACGGCAAGCTCTCCTTGCAAAGCGTTTTTGACGGCGCCCCCGTCACGGACTTTAGCTCCGTGGATCGAGAGGGATTCACCACCCTCTATTTCACGAAGAAAGGCCCAAGCCGACAGGGACAAAACTCCGTGCATCTGGCCCGGATCACCTTTGCCAAAGGACCCGGAGATATCCAAGCGCTCTCTCAAGAAGAGGGGCAAACCTCAAACACTCCCCCGGATGCCCCCGGGGATCAAGAGTTTTGGCCCGTGGCAGGCCTAACCGAAAAAACCGTAAGCCTTTTGGGCACGGGAGAAATCGCCGTGATCGCCGACCCGGCCCTAGGCGCCCCCCTTCTTCTCTCCTTGGATAAACACCATAAACTTATCCACGAATACAACATACGCCCCCAAGGGCAAGTTCATTTTCAAGGCTCCTATCTTTTAGACACGGAGGAAGAAATCGTCTCCCTCTCTCGATCCGAGAAGAGGGCCGATCACTTTTTCCTCCAAACAAAAAAGGGCCGCTACCACTACTCCCTTCTCAAAATGCGCATCGGAAGGGCCCTCCAAAGAACCGCCATTAAAAACGCCGTGGACAACGAGGTGGAGGGCAATACCTGGGTGAAAAATCTTTTATTTTGGGGGCTTTTGAGCCGTGGGATCGATAAGCTCGACGAGGCCGTCGGCAACCCCGAGATCGATGCAGAGGAGTTCCTCAAGGACGAAGAGATCGATCTCTTTCATGTCAAAATGGATTTTGATGATTTTTTTGAAAAGCTGCAAAACACCCATCTTTTTTCCGAAAGCGAATTGCATAAGATGAAAAGCGATCAATTCCTCAAATCGAGCAGGGGAAAACGGTGGTTTCTCCTCTCAGGTTTTCTTCTCTCCTATCTCGGTGTCTCAAAACTTAGAAAAAAAATTCATTTCCTCGATGAATCCTTGACTTGGGTTACCGAGAGGATTAAAACCCTTCTCGTTTTTTGCGCCAAAGTGGCCGGGTTTAATGCAAAAAAACAGGGAAACATTTCAAAAATTGTGGACAGGGCCCAGCGACGATATAAGGGCCGGGTTCTTAGAAGATACGAAAACTCCCAATACCCTATCAAGACCATCAAAAAGGTGGAGAGTGATCTCGAAAAATTGGCCAAGGCCCTTCCCGAAGGGCAGGCCGGAAAAAATGAAACCCTGGAGTTTCTCTCAAGGAACAAAAAGAATAAAAGTTTAAAAGCGAGAACCAATGCCCTTATCGATTTTAGTGACTCAAAGTCGGTGCAAGACCTTATCGCAAGCTACAAGAAGAAGTTGGCCCAAGACCCCAAACGGATTCGATTCGGGACCCGATTTTTAAAAGGACTTGGGCCCTCCAGTCAAAAAAGGATCGTCAAAGAGAGTGCATCCCAAAGACTTTTAACCTTTTGGAAAAAATCCTCCTTTCTCTCTCCGACCCAAAGACTTCAAGCTAATGCCCGAAAGCTCAAAACCTTAAATACCCATATCGGCCTCAAAAAAGACATCACGAGGCTCAAGGGTCAAGTTTTAGCCATCTTGGAAAAAGCAGACCCCTCCCGCACCCTGAGGGGGGCCCGCGGCACGGAGTTTCTGGGTATCTATGGGGCCCACGACATTCTTTTGCAAACCAAAAGGGCCCAGGAGTTGGCTTCAAAAATGAAGAAATTGCCGACCAAGTATCAAAGACTCTCGAAGACCATGGAAGAAAAGCTCACCCGCTTGGCCGAAACCCAAAAAATTATCTCAAACTACACCAGCGAGGGAAAGGTGTGGGCGGGCTTTGACTGGTGGGCCAAAAAAGTCGTCACTCCCTATGCAAGGTATTTTCTGCCCCAAAAATTCTATCGCTCCCAAAACCCAAAGACCAAGAGGGCCGCGGACCTTATCAAAAGGAGGCTAAGAAGCGACTATATCTATATCAATAAGCGCTATGAGCCAATCCCTATCAAAGGAGAAAACGTCAAACTCGCCTGGGAGACGGGAAGTTTTGATGTGGTTGGTGACGTCATCGCCCAATACCGCGCCCGCCAACATTCTCCCGACCCCAGGGAAAGAATTTGGGGGGATTCTCCCTACCATATCGATATCACTCCCGGAGAAAAATATGCGGGCATCCATTTCGATCTCGTGGCCTCCTTCATCCACCAAGTTATGGGCTGGTCTCTTGGGATGCCCCTCTCCTATGCCCGCATGGGAAAATCCTACGGTTCGGCCCAGGTCATCACCTATGGGGCCAGAATCAAAGACGGGATCATGAAGAGCTATCAGCCCCCCAATCTCATTTGGGGATTTCTCCAGTCCTACCCCGTCTGGGGAGTGGCCGGTTTTTCGGCCAAGATGAGTTTCAAAAAAAGAGGAGACGACTACGACCCCCAAGTCTATGAAGAGATGCAAAAAGAGATCAACAAACGCCTCTTTAGCTTTAGGAGCGTTGTGGAAAGAAAACTCTACGGCTCGGCCATCGGCCTTAGCTATGTCTCCCCCCAATACTATATGCAAACGGAACTGAACAAGGTCTTGGGTAAAATCGTCCCCCATGGAAAACTCATCGAAAAACTCATCGCCAAGCTCGTCATGCCTTTTAGCACGGGTTATAAGATCCACCAGTGGTGGCCCGATTATTTTGGGGCGACCAATCCCCATCTCATCGAGCTTTTAAAAATCTTTCAAGCCGAAGGGGTCTTGGACAAAATCGACGAAAAGGGCCATACGGTTCTCGGACGCTGGACCCTCCACGAAATCGAAACCGTCTCCACTCTCATCACCCTTTTGGAAATGCAAAAACTCGAAAAAGAAATCCCCCTTCCCCAAGACGATCCCGTGGCCTTGGCCGATTGGTACGCCACTCTCTATGAGAGACTCAATCGAAATAACGAATCGGAGAAAATCGATTTGGAAAGACTTCTTTCCCAAAAGCTTAAAGTCGCCTCGGGGAAAGGGGATGACACCCCCTACGTCTATGAAGAGGAAGTCCAAGAACTTCTCGCCCATATCCGGGGACTCAAAGATCAAATGATCGTCCTTGTGAACTCGTCTCATGAAAAAGAACGCTTTATCCTCCGGGAAAAAGAGATCGATCCCCAAAAAGAAACCTTAGGGCTTATGACTTCCCTTTTAGACGATGCGGCCATGGTTCAGGCCCAATTGACTAAGGCCTTGGGTGCCATGGGGTCCAATAAAAAATCATTCCGTAGGCATAACCTCGGAAGCAATAGTATCGCCATCCTCGATTCCGTGATCCTCTTCGATCTTTTCTTTTCCAATAGGCTCTTGAACGTTCTTCGCTCTCCGGAAAACAAGGCCAAAGGCCCGGCCCAAAAGGCGATTCGAAAGGCCCAAAGGAGATACAAAAATGTTTTGGCCCGGATAGGTGCGAGATCGATTTTTGCGGCCGGTGCAGTAGGGCTTCCTCTCTATTTTTGGTTTGATCACCAAAGAAAGGCCCACGCCCTCATGGAAAAAAATAATGCGGATCTTCTTGAAGAACTCCAAGATATCCTCTTTACCCTCACCTATGAACTCAGTGCGGCCCAAGTCCATGCGGCCTATGGGGGGAGTGTTTGGCCTACCGAAATGGTGGGGGGGCTAAAGGAATATGCGAAGATCCTTGAGGCCAAAAAGAGC
Organism: Bacteriovoracales bacterium; assembly: GCA_026713835.1. Lineage (GTDB taxonomy): Bacteria > Bdellovibrionota > Bacteriovoracia > Bacteriovoracales > Bacteriovoracaceae > JAPONP01. The sequence goes on along the minus strand of JAPONP010000007.1, from coordinate 1,810 downwards.
TTACTGGAAGAGATTCTTACGAAAACCTATTCGAGAAATGAAAAATTGGCCACCGAACACGTTTACCGTATCCCCCGAATTTTTACGGAATACGCTCCCATAGGAATGGGGATGGGGCTTTCTTGGATGGGGGTCAGGCATTTTCTCTGGAAGAGTACCAAAGGATTTGTCACCCGTAGGGTCGATAAATACGCTCCGGGTCTGGTCAAGTACTCCATTCTCCTTTGGTTTACCCTAGGCCATGTGGCCCAAGGTCTTGAAGAAGAGATTGCGCTGACCTCCTATGATCTTTTTAAATTGAGCTCGGCCTACCAACAAACCCTCATGGAACAGGCCATCGTAGGGGATGTCCTCGTGAATCGAAATATCGATCCCGAAAAAGATTATGCGGAGTTTGTCAAAAGCGACGAGCTTTTAAACAAGGTTCTTCTCTATAGAGAGGGACTCACAAAGGTGTTAGAACATGACCAAGATCACTAAGAGCATCGCCGCTCTCCTCATCCTTTTTTCCATGGGTGTCTCGAAGGCCCAAGGTCAAGAGTCTTGCCTTCAAAAAGTCATAGGACTCTATAGGGGGATTCGCCCTATCGACAATGTGGATTCTCTTGTGCGCACTTTTCCCCTCTCGGAAAAATCAAAAGAGCTTCTTCTTTCCTACGCGAAGGAAGAACAAAGACAAATTTTTGATTTTTTCTCCACCGTAAAATACCCGAAGGCCTTGCCCTCTTGGACCGTCCCCTTTCGCAAAAGAAGTGTCAAAGATGTGGTCGAAATCGTCATCACCCATAAGGCCAAGCCCACGGCCCTTTTTGAGAAGGCCTTGCAACAATACTATAGGATGAATCGCCCGGAGAAACGATCCCTTCATCTTATGCTCGCCAAAAAGTGGTGGTTTGAGGGCACTCCTCTCATCGCCCGAGAAAGGGGGGATCTGGCCATGGGGCCCGGCCACCTTTTCAGGTTGGCCAAGCCTAGCCGTTGGGTCGATCTTTACGGTCATCTCTCCCCTCTTTCCACGTCTGAATTTCTAAACGATACGGTCTCTCCCTCTCCTCTCAAAAAACTCACCCGACGCTTCCCCTACGGCGAAAAACTTCATCCCCTGATGAAAGATCACCCCCATGCCAAAAACCTCAAAGAGAGCGTTGAAAACTTAAAGGCCCAAAAGAAAAATGACGCTCGTCTTTTGAGTCAGAACATAGGGAAAGCACCCACATCAACCGAAAAGCAAAGGATTGGGCGGATACGAAATCGATTGCGGGAGGAAGTGGCCCATTTGAACACCCTTCAAAAAATCCTCGCCGGAAAAGAGATTCCCACAAGGCAGTGGCCCTCCTATCGAGACGTTGCCTTAACCCTAGGGCAACAGATGGAAAGCCTGGTCGTTCTTTTCGTAAGTTCCTACGCCCTGATGAAAACGGCCTCGGGGATTCAATGGCTCTTATCCCATTACATCGCCCGCGACCTCGACCATGAAAATATCGAAATCGATGCCGCAAGTGCCGGAAGTGCCCTTTTCGATGACGAAGGATTTTTGGAATACGTCTTTGAATCAAACGAAACGGAAGACGAAGAAAGTGAAATCGAGGAACTGATTCGCTTTTGCAATGATGAGCGAAACCTCTCCTTACCCAAGTGCCAAAGCCTTTTTGACTGATGCTTATAATTTGTAACTGCTCGCACCTCTAGCAAAAACTGTAATAAAGGCAAGGTAACTGTTCTCCACCCGGATAAGATTGGTAGGAGGCAACGAGGAGCGACTGAGGCGTGCTTCCTGCACGTCGCAAGGAAGCGACGAGGCAGTCGACTG
>JAPONP010000006.1 GCA_026713835.1 Bacteriovoracales bacterium | reverse complement strand
CAGTCGACTGCCTCGTCGCTTCCTTGCGACGTGCAGGAAGCACGCCTCAGTCGCTCCTCGTTGCCTCCTACCAATCTTATCCGGGTGGAGAACAGTTACCTTGCCTTTATTACAGTTTTTGCTAGAGGTGCGAGTAGTTACAAAATTCTTTTGAGTCCAAGAAAAAGCATCAGCAGGAGGCATTGCCCTACGGCGAGCGTGGCCCCACTCGGGGTGTTGAGGTAGTTGGCCATGACAAGGCTTACGACAGAACTCAAAAGAGAGAACAAAACCGAATAGACAAAAGCGGTCCAGACGTTTTTGGCAAGTTTAAGGCCTACGATGCCGGGGATGAGCAAAAGGGTATTGACCAAGACGGTGCCTGCAATTTTCATGGAACTGACGATGATGAGGGTAATCATAAAGGAAAACGTATAGTGATAGAGAGAGGTCGGTAGCCCCGAAATCATGGCCGCTTCCCTATCGAAAGTGAAGTAAATCCACTTTTTAAACGGAATGATAATGAGGGGAAAGGTCATCAAGAGAACGATGAGAGCGATCATAAGATCGGTGGTCGTCAAAAGGAGGATATTTCCAAAGAGATAGCTCAGAAGATCCCCACTGTTTTGATGAACGAGAGTGTAGATCAAAATTCCAAGTCCCATGGATGTCGTAAAAAAAACCCCGATGAGAGAGTCCGATGGCAGTTTTTCACGAAAATCTGCAAAGGCCAAAAGCCCCACGAGAGCAAATGTGGAGAGTAGGGTGACCAAAAAGACCGGAAAAGTTTGTTCTTTAGAAAAAAAGACGAGACCCACGGCGACTCCAAAGATGGCCGAATGGGAAACGGCCACTCCCATAAAAGATTGTTTCCGTGCAATGATGAGAGGAGAAACGAGCCCACAAGTCAGGGCGAGAATAAGTGTGCCCACAAGGGCATTGAAGAGAAAATCGTATTGTAAAAAATCTTGAAATGAAGACCATAATTCCATCGTTATCCCTTGCCTTTATTTAGGCCAGGCCCTTAAACCACCCAGTGAGAGCCCTTATCGATACAGAGAAGTTCATCCGAGCGATTGATGACTTGAGTAATATGATGATCGACGAGAATGATCGCCGTTTGATTCTCCTCTCTAATGGTTTCAATGAGATCAAAAAGTTGTTCTTGTCCTTTGGCATCGAGTCCCTTGGTGGGTTCGTCTAAAACCATGAGTTCGGGACGACCCATCAAGGCCTTAGCCAATAGGGTTCGCTGACGTTCTCCACCGGAAATGCTGTGAATGGGGGCCTCCTTATGTTTTTTAAGGCCTACGATATGAAGGGCCTCATCGGCACTCATGGGAGGGTGATTCGGATTTTTAACGAGCGGTTGTCCAAAATTGACGATATCGACAATTCTCAAGGGAAGGGGGCTTTCGAGCACATCCCCTTGGGGGACGTAGGAGAGCTTGTGCCGGGGAAAGTCTTTAAAATGTTTGATCTTTTTGTTGTAGAAATAAATGTCCCCTTTGGCCGGTTTGAGTAGCCCCACAATAATTTTGAGCAAAGTCGATTTTCCACCGCCATTTGGCCCAAGAATGCCCAAAAATTGTTTGGGCCTTAGAGCGAGCTTGACGCCATCGAGAACGGGCTCATTTTTTTGGTAATGGAAACTTATATCTTTAAGTTCTAATAAATGTTCCATGGCCCCCATCCTATGAGTTAAGATTTAGAAGGTCTTTTTTAATTGATCCATAAAGACTTCTAAAGGGGCCTTTTGATCGTTTTCTTTTCCCAAGGTATCCAACCTAAGATTTTTATCACCCTTTCTTTTCATGGCGGTGATGGCCTTGGGGGTTTTGATCTGGCTTTCCCAAACCCAATAGACCTTTTTGTGGCGAGCGAGAAACTGCATGGCCCTTTTGAGATCCTTTGGGCCAAGCTCGGCGTGATGGCCGGATGTGCGAAGGGAAAGATAGGGGACATTGTATTCTTCCAGCAGAGGAACGAGAGCGTCGTGGTTTAAAACAAAGGGAGCGGTGGTTTTTCCAAAGGCCTTCTTAAAATGTCGGCTCAAGCCTTCATGGGGGCACGGCGTGGAAGAAGGCCAAGTTCTTGGGGCATGGAGGGATTTTATATAGGTCACCGTTTCTTTAAAGGCATGGCAATAAGAGGAAGGTGAAAGCCAAAAATGGGCGACGGCTTCCTTGGAAAGAGAGCGACCGGATTTAAAATCCGGGGGAAGTCCCAAGGTAAAGGTCTTTTTCCCCTCATCCTTTCGGCGCATTTGTAAAATTTTTCTTCCCCAAGGCCAAAGAGAGAGGTGAGGGGCGAACAAACTTTGAGTCTTGGTGAGTCTTTTAATAAGTTTTGGAGAAGGGGAGAAGTGATGGGGGTCTCCAACTAGAGCAAAGGCCAATCGAGGAGGGGGAGAGTCGATTTTTAAAGCCTTCTGAGCCTTGACGACGAGAGCGCAGACTTGGGGGTGGGTGCAAGCGGAAAGAGCGTCGTCTTTTCCCAAAATGAGGGCCTTACTAGGCTTGGGGGAATGGTGATGATGGTGGTGATCTTCGCTGCCGAGTGCCCCATGAGTCCATAAAAAGAGTACGGCCACAAAAGAAAAGATCGCCATGGGAAGCTCCTGTTTGGAGCATATATCATCACGAAAGGATTTTCTTGTCAAATAGCTCCCTAGGGCCTTAGAGCCTATCCTTGGATTCAGGGGTTACGCATCTAATTGCTGCCCCCTCCCAGCAAAACCGTGAGCAAAAACTCTTCGTCCCAACCCGCTAGATTCTGTTTCCTTTTTATCGACTTTTTACTCGGCTCCTGCTTAATCAAGTTCAAAGCAAACTGACGGAGTACCGAAAAATTCTCCGGAATATACCCCGTTCTCGACCTACAATCATCCTCTCTAAAAACAACATCAAGTACCCAATGAAGTTTATTTTCTACTTCCCAATGCCCTCTCACCGACTCAAGGATTTCCTTCGCTGATGACTTCAGACTTGTAATATAATACCTTTTTTCCTCTGACACTTTACCCGTTGCTATCTCTCTTCTCTCCGAACTTATCTCCACTATAGAATTTAAGGACGGCCACCTCTCCAAAGGATTTATTTCAAATGACTTACCCTCTTTTCTCTTTAATACCGTGCACCTTCTCTTTTCCATTCGACCATGGCCTTTTTCTTTTTTCGTATATGAACTCCTCTTCATCGAACGACTGCCCTTTCCCGTTTTCTTTGCAAATCTATCTTGAACTCTCTTTTCCAAATATTTATGATTCCCTTTTAAAGAAAGTAAGTACTCTCCCCCTTTTTCCAAGATGCTCTCGGCCGTTTTCACCTGACAATTCATGGCATCTGCTGTAATAATATGTCCTTTAACGTGTAAAAGATTTAGGAGCTTTTGAACTGTTTTTATTTCGTTTTTTTTGCCCTCCGACTTCATCTGCCCCATTGAAAGGCTTGCTCCTGTTGACCATGCATTTACCATATGAATTGCCGAACTCGCCTTTCCTTTTTTAAAACTTCTTCTCAATGTTTTTCCATCAATACAAATTTGTTTTAAATCGGTATCTCTTGTTACGGCATTGACCCAATTAATAAAGGTATCTCTGAACATACCGGGGTCTAACATAATAAATAATCTTCTAAAGGTATCGTGAGATGGAATTCCATGTTCAAGATTTAAAAATTGTGAGAACCATTCAATTTTTGCATTTCCAAAATCCTCGATTTCTACCCAGTTTTTTGCTCCGGCAACAGCAGCACAAATTGCGATGACAAGAATATCAATTAAATCATGTTTTTTTGTTCGATCAATTCTTGGATCTTCAATGGCACTCAGAAAATCAATGAGATTTTCCGGTTCGATCTGTAAATCTTTACTCATTTTCTCCCCCTCACTATATGGTTAATGAGTAAAAATCTATCAGTTTTTTGCTGTTAGGCCTTGGCGCAGGGCCGTAAACTATCGAAAATTAACAAAAATTAGATGCGTAACCCCTGT
>JAPONP010000005.1 GCA_026713835.1 Bacteriovoracales bacterium | reverse complement strand
TAAAGGCAAGGTAACTGTTCTCCACCCGGATAAGATTGGTAGGAGGCAACGAGGAGCGACCGAGGCGTGCTTCCTGCACGTCGCAGGGAAGCGACGAGGCAGTCGACTGCCAAGATTGCCGGGGGGTGAGCAGTTACTAAAAACTGCTAAAATAAAACCTATGAATACGAAAGCCTTTACCCTCAGTCTTATCGTGGCATCGATAGCTGTTTTTATGGTTTATTCCTATATCGAAGGAGAAGAGGCCAAACTCATCAAAAAATACGGGAAATTAACAACGGTTGTTGTGGCCAAAGAAAATATCTCTCGCTGGGAACTCTTGGATGATTCCAAGGTTCATCTTAAAAAAATTCCCGACAAATTGGCCCATCCCAAAGCCTTTCGCAAAATCGAAGATGTCAACAATACCATTTCCATGGTTCCCATTTTAAAAGACGAGATGATTACCCCTCCGAGAGTGGAGTTTCCCAACGTCAAAACCGGGCTTTCCCGTCAGGTTTCACCGGGCAAAAGGGCCATTTCCATTCCGGCCGATGACAATATCGCCGTTGGAAAGCTCATCAAGCCCGGGGATAGGGTGGATGTCATTGCCAAGATCGATTATGCCGGAGGAAAGAAGGATAAGGTGATGATTCGGACGGTTTTGCAAGATGTTCTCGTCCTCTCAACGGGCAAAAACATGACGAATTCCATCCCCAAATACGGAGTTGAGACTCCAAAAGAAATCAAGGTCATGAATTTGGACACCTATTCCAATTTCAATGTCGTCACCTTAGAGCTAAGTCCGGACGAATCCCAAAAACTCATTTACCTCATGTCCGAGAGTGTAAAGATATTTCTCACTCTAAGAAATAATGACGATCGAAAGAAGGCCCAAGTGGGAGAAACGACATTATTTGACCTTTTGGGAGATGAGGCCGAAAAGGCCAAAAACTTTTTTCAGTCAAAAACCAAACCAAAACAAGTCGATAGAAAAGGGGCCAGTTCAAATCGGATCAAATATGGCCTATAAGTTCTTTATCACCTTTTTGCTCATCTTCTCTTCTGTCTCTCACGCTCAAGAACAAGACTCCCCGGAAACCTCGGACACCAAAGGTGTCAAAAAAGAAACCCTCAACCTTGTCGTAGGGATTAAAAAAATCGTCAAACTCGATTTTGAGCCGGATTTTACCAATCTCTTAAAGATCAATACCATCGGCGATAAAATGGATATAAAACCCGTTCAAGGCCTCAACGAAATCATCTTTGAAGGAAAAAAGCCGGGTCGCACGAATATCATCGTCAAGGACAAATTGGGCCAAACGAGACTCGAATACCAAATCATCATTACGGAAACGGATCAATCGAAAGTCGTTCAAGAACTCAAGGAATTGGTCGGTGATATCGAGGGCATCGAAATTGCCATACGGGCCGGCAAGGTGGTGGTCGATGGCGAGATCATTGTGCCCAAGGATATCGGCCGATTGGTCGTGGCCTTAGAGAGGTATAAGGATGTCATCGTCTTTGTGGAACCCTCTCCCCATTCTATGGAAATCATCGGCAAAAAGATGCAAAATGAAATTCGGGCCAATGGAATGGATAACGTCACCGTTCGCGTCGTCAATGATACATTTTGGCTAGAGGGGGTTGTGGATCAAGCCGGTAAAATAAAGAGGGCCCAAGACATCGCCCAGGCCCTTTTTCCAGGAAAACTGGCCTCTTTGGCCGAAAGGCGAGGGGGCCTCCAAAAGGGAAGGGTTTATATTAAAAATTTTATCGATTCAAACGCCAAATCACCGGATAAGCCCCTACCCAAGCAAATCAAAGTGGCCGCCCAATTTGTCGAACTCTCCAAAGACTATGCCAGAACGTTTGGCTTTCGTTGGGCCCCTAATTTTGGAGGCAACGGGGGAAGTATCCTCATAGGAAAGGGCCAAGACGGAACCATCGCTTCATCGTCCGAAGGTTCTCTTTCGGCCAGCATCAGCAATCTTTTTCCCAAATTGGCTGCGGCCAGAAATGCGGGAAATGCCAGGATATTGCAATCCGGGATGATTATCACCGAAAATAAGGTTCTGGCCACGATTTCCAAGGGAACGGCCATTCCTTTCGATACGGGAAGCGGTGAGTTTTCCCAAGGGGCCCAGGCCAGTGCCACTTTTCAAATTACGGCCACTCCTGAAATTCTCAAGCAAGAGAAGGTTAAGTTGGGCGGGCTCAAGATTAAAATTAGCGTCATTACGGGCCAAACCAGAGATGGAAAACCCCTTCAAACCACAAATGATGTCAGCACTTCACTGATCGTCAGTTCGGGGGATTCGGCCGTGGTGGGAGGGATTTTCCAATCCCAAAGCAATACGGCCTACGATAAACTCCCCGGAGGCCCGGATGATGCTGAGAGCGATTTTCTCTTCAATTTCGTTCGTTCAAAAGATTTTAAAACATCAAAGAATCAATTTGTCGTTTTTGTCACTCCTGAAATCATCGATTCCCCCTCAAAGGATGTGGAGAGGATCAGGAGTAAATTTTTAAAAAGGTCGAGATAATGGCAGGTTATATCGCAACATTTATCGGAGGAAAAGGTGGCGTTGGGAAATCCATTTTGGCCGCCAATTTCGCCTACGCTCACGCTCAAGAATCGAGATCAAAAGTTCTTCTCCTCGATTTTGACCAAAAAGCTGCCGGGGATCTCGATATTATCACGGGCCTTCGCTCCAAAAAAACCCTCAAGGATCTCTCCGATTTTCATGGGGCCATCGATATAAAGACCATTCAACAATTTATCGTCAATTCTCCCGGCAATGTTTCCTATATCAGTCTCCCGAGCGACGTTACGGCGGCCCAAGCGGTCAACACCGATGGATTGGGGAAATTTTTGAAGATGATTACCAATATCTTTCCATTGACCGTTATCGATGGAGGTTGTTCCCTAAATGACCTCTCTCTCAAGGCCCTAGAATACAGCACGGCCATTTTTATGACGACTTCAACCGACCTTTTGGCCATCAACCAATGCCGAAGAATGTTTTCAGATATAAAGACCATGCTCTTTCCCCCCGAATCCATTCAACTCTTGCTGAACCAATACCAAAAAGGTCACCCGGTCACTCCTGAGATTGCAGGAAGGCAAATCGGTCGCCCGGTCTTTGCCGCCATCCCTAAAGACGAAGCGTCATGCGTCGGGGCCCTCAATAAGAAAAAGCCCGCCATGTTGGTGGCCAAGAACTCTCCTTTTTCCAAGGCCCTTGTGGATCTTTCCAGAAAATTGATTCAAAAAAATGTTTTTAAAAGTCTGGCCCGCTTAAATCGCCCCGAAGTGAAAAAGATCAAAAGGGACAACACCCCTCAAAAGGGAAAAAGCTCCGCTCTCGATCCCTGGACGGCCCTCAAGGCCAGGATTCACAAGACCCTTATCGATGAAATTGAAATTAAGGATTCCAGCAAAGATGACGAAAGCGCTCGGATTATTATGCGAGAAAAAGCAAAAAAGACCGTAGTCGATTTGCTTTCAAAGGAAGATGTTAAGGGAATTATCAGCGGACGAGAGGAGATGAATCAGATCGTCAAAGAAATTCTCGATGAAGCCTTGGGCCTAGGCCCTTTGGAGGATTTGCTCGCTGACCGAGAGGTCAGTGAAGTTATGGTCAACGGCCCCTATAAAATCTATTACGAAAAATCGGGGAAAATAAAACTTTCCACCATAAAGTTCACCAACGACCGTCAGGTTCTCAACGTCATCGAAAGGATCGTTCACCCTATCGGCAGGCGAATCGATGAAAAAACCCCCTATGTGGATGCCAGACTCCACGATGGATCGAGAGTTCATGCCATCATTCCTCCAAGTGCCATCGATGGGTGTACAGTGACTATCCGAAAATTTCCCGAAGAAAGATTGACCTATAAGGATTTGGTCAACTTTGGCTCGATGACTCAGGAAATGGCCGATTTTTTAAGAATTTCCGTGGAGGCCCACCGAAATGTTATCGTTTCCGGAGGGACGGGTTCCGGAAAGACGACACTCATCAATGTTCTGGGCTCCTTTATTCCGGCCAATGAGAGAATTATCACCTGCGAAGATTCGGCCGAACTTTCACTCCCTCAAGAACATATAGTCAGGCTTGAAACCCGTCCACCCACTCTCGAGGGGGACGGAGAGATCGATATTCGCCTCCTGGTCAAACAAACCCTTAGAATGAGACCCGATAGAATCATCGTGGGAGAGTGCCGCGGTGGCGAGGCCCTCGATATGCTCCAGGCCATGAATACGGGTCACGACGGTTCCATGACGACCGTTCACTCCAATACCCCTCGAGATTGTGTCTCTCGTTTGGAAACCCTCGTTCAATACGCAGGGGCCGGACTTTCTCCCAAGGCCATTCGCCAAATGGTGGCCTCGGCCCTTCATATCATCGTTCAACAATCCCGTTTGGACGATGGCTCCAGAAAGGTGATGAATATCACCGAAGTCCAAGGCATCCAAGGTGATACGATTACCTTGCAGGATATCTTTTATTTCAAACAAGAAGGTATTGAAAAAGGGAAAATCAAAGGAAAATTCTATGCCAGTGGTCTTATGCCAAAGTTCATCGAGGTTTTGGCCCAAAAGGGACATAACATACCCAAGGGGCTTTTCACTAATAAAGTCATGAAAAAGGCCAGCTAAAAATGATCGCCTTCACTCAAATTTTGGGAAAGACCGGACTTCTCATCCTCATCTTTGCCATGATTTTCCTCTATATTTATATCAATAGCGTTAAGCTCTTCCAATGGATTGAAGATCAAACCTTGGGAACGAGGGCCTATATTTTGGAAAAACTAAATCTTCTTTTTATTAAAGTTGATCCCGACAAGCTCACTTACCTTCTTCTCTTCCTTAGCTTTGGTCTTTCATCTTTGGTTATGGGCCTTTTCCTCCTTTTTGGATATTGGAAATCGGGAATCATTTTGTCTATTTTTATAGGAGTTTTGGGTTGGAAGATCCCTCGCCCTCTCATCGATTACCTCGTTAAAAGAAGGATTAAGGCCTATCAAAACCAAATGGTCGATGCCCTCAACCTCCTGGGAAACGGGCTTAAAGCAGGGCTCTCCTTCAATCAGGGCATGAGGATGGTCGTGGATGAAATATCCCCTCCCATATCACAGGAGTTTAAGCGCGTTCTCGATGAAAATAGTTTGGGCCAACCCTTGGAAGAATGTCTTGAAAATCTCTCCAAAAGGATTCCCCTTCCTGAAAACGATATGTTTGTCACTTCCGTGAATATCCTCAAAGAAAGCGGTGGGAATTTGGCCGATATCTTCTCCACTATCACCGATGTCATTCGGGAAAGGATTCGTCTGCAACAAAAAGTCGATACCTTCACCGCTCAAGGAAAAGTTCAGGCCACGATTATTTCACTTATGCCTTCGGGTATGCTTTTGGTCTATACGGCCAGCGATCCTGAATCTATGGGCAATGTCTTTACTCAGCCCTTAGGCGTTCTTTTGCTTGGCGTGGCCTTTGGTCTCAATATCGTTGGCTATTTTGTCATTAGAAAAGTCATCACAATAAAAACTTAGGGCCTACCTCTATCTATCTGTAACTGCTCGCACCTCTAGCAAAAACTGTAATAAAGGCAAGGTAACTGTTCTCCACCCGGATAAGATTGGTAGGAGGCAACGAGGAGCGACCGAGGCGTGCTTCCTGCACGTCGCAGGAAAGCGACGAGGCAGTCGACT
>JAPONP010000004.1 GCA_026713835.1 Bacteriovoracales bacterium | reverse complement strand
AGAAGGAGAGAATCATGCCGGCACTAAAGTTTTCCCTCGATGAGGCCCGAGAAGAAGGGCGAGAAGAGGGGCGAGAAGAAGGGCTTTGGAAGGGGAAAAAAGAGATTGCATTGAATATGCTCAAAGAGGGCGCAGACATCCGAATGATCTGCCGATTCACCCGGTTGACGGAAGAGCAAGTAAGAGAGATCGCCCAAAAACATTCCATACAAGGTCATTAAACTGTTGCGTATATGCTTTTTTGGATGTCCGTGAAAAAATTGCCCTTTAACCCCTCCCCCCATCTCATTTCATTTTAGTGATATTATAGGGGGAAAGACCTACTTGAAGGAGGGCCCAAGGATGGGAAAAAGCAGTTTTATCAGCTTTTACTTTCTCATTTTTCTAATCATTTGGGGGTGTTCAACATCTCCAGAGCGTCATATTGCCCAGGACGAAGACGCGATCGACCCCGACAGGGAGGCCCGGTCGGATATTCCTCTTTGTGAGGGAGGAGTTGGGCGCGATGATAGGCCTATGGGTGTAGAGGAGGCCTCAACCGCAGGAGAACCCGTTGCCTTAAAGGAGGCCTCACAGGATAAGATTCATGTGATCGATATTGCCTTTATCTATGCGGGATCGATTTCAAATAAAGCGAAATTAAGAAAAAACGTCGAAGCCGCCGTTTTAAAGGCCAATGTGATTTTTCAAAGATCCGGTGTCAATGCAAGGTTGAGGACGGTGGCCCTCGAGCCGGATCATCGGTACAATATCGCACTTAATGGAATGGATCTTGAAGAAGCGGCTCTGGAAGTAGAGACTGCTCTTCCACAAGTCAGAAAAGATTATGGGGCCGATCTCCTTTATGCTTTGACGGGAGGAGAGAGTTCATATTGTGGTTTGGCTTTTATAAGAGAGAGGGGTCACAGTAGGAGATATGCGGCCAATTATTTATCTGTCGGTGCGATTTGGAATGGGAGAAACCATAACGGATGTTTAGGCGATCATAGCGCTTTGGCCCATGAAGTGGGGCATAACCTAGGTCTTGTCCATAATAGAGAAGACTCTTCGCTTTCTCCTTTTGTCTCTTACGGTAGGGGTTATAAAGGAAAGAATATCAGGAAGAGATTCTATAGTACGGTTATGGATATTAGTAGTAGGGATCATCAATTTTCTCGATTTAGTACGAATGCATCTCACGATGGATTGCGTATGGGCACAAGCGAGGAAAATGCTTCAAAGGCCTTGCTCTATACGATAGAGGATGCCTCAAACTATGCATCGACGAAGGTTCGGGACCCGGAAGAAAAGTACAGGTGTTTGGAGGATGCAACGAGCGTGTGTCTTCAAAGCGGTCGCTTTAAAGTTAGGGCAAGTGTCTCCTATGTCAAGTCATCCGGACAAAGGGTCAATCATCAAAAAGCAAAGGTGAGAGAGGCCATGCTCAACGGAGTCAATAAGACGACTTCGTTATTCTATTTTTTTGGTCGGGATAATCCTGAGCTTTTGGTTAAAGTGATTAACGGTTGTGGAGTCAACGGTAAGTATTGGGTGTTTGGCTCGGCGGGTACGGACTTAAATTATCGAGTCACGGTGACGGACAATGCCACGGGAGTGAGGCTTCCCTATCATCGAAATGCACGAAATTCTTTAATTAACGATACGGGAGCATTTCCTTGTCATCCCTAAAGAGAGAAGGAAAGTCACGAAAAAGGAGAGGGGTACTATGTTGAAAACAACGATTTCATTGACATCTGTTTTGTTATTGACTCTGAGTTTTGTTTCCTATCAAGCTCACGCCAGAGATTATGGATGTTTAGAGAACTCGACGACATCTTGCCTTCAAGACGGTCGCTTTCAGTTGAGCGCCTTTGCGATAAGGCCCAATGGAAAAAGGGTACAGGCGAAGATAAAGGAGGCCCTTATCGGTGATGACGCTTCATTGTTCTACTTTTTTGAGTTTGATAACGTGGAGCTTTTAGTCAAGGTATTAAACGGTTGTTGGTCAAACGGTAAGTACTGGGTGTTTGGCTCGGCAGGTACGGACTTAAAGTACACCGTGACGGTTAAAGATTTAGCAAAAGGTAGAGAAAAAACGTACCGCCGTCATCGATATAACCCTCTTATCAATGATACGAACGCCTTTAATTGTCGATGAGCTTTTGGCAAATCGGCGCAAAAGAGGGGATTTTTAGAAGGGACGGCGGCCTGGGTTTCTTCCCGGGCAAGCGGCGCGATCGCCACTGCAAGTCTGTATAACATCTTCTAGGCTAGGAGTAGGTGGATTGCAACACCAATCGATTGGCGATCCATCATCGCATAGATGTTGATGATGAAAGACCACCGGACCACGACCTATCTGGGTTAGGGAACTCGTTCCAGTGCATGGTCCCCCCTGAAGGGTTTGGAGAGGCGACATCACAAAAAAGAGGATAGAGACAGCGAGAATAGGGGCGTGAAGGACTTTTTTGGAAACGCCAGATTTCGATTTTAAGGAGCCCATAAATGCATTATATCCCAAAAGGCCTTTTTGGTCAAACTCTCCAAATCCTTACATATCATCATACTTTTACAATTTATTTTTATCATATCATTTCAATTTTTCTTCTACGCAAATTCTCATCAAATTGGTGCTGAAACTTGCTGGGAATGCGATGACCCGACTTCGGGTTGCGGCGCTTACTGCTGTTATCAGACGACCTGTGGACCTGGTATGGAATGTGGCCCTGGCCCTTGGGGGGGCATGTGTACCAGTTAGTGGTGGAAGTCCATTCTAACGATACACGGTAAAAAACCGTACTTTTCAAGAATTTTTCCATAAGAAAAGAGAAAAAGCCAAGTGATTTCAATATGTTATCGCCCGTGACGCATATTGACATTTTCTGATATTCCAATAAGATAGTGTCATCGAGCAAAATTCCAAACGGGTCTTCATCAGATGAAGCGGAGGGCATTATGTTGGGGCAAAAAATGATAAAAATGGGGTTTTTGGCCTTGCTTTTCGGTCTTTTTTCTTTCCAAGACCGGGCCTTGGCCAAAAAGAACAAGGTTCGGGAAAGAGAGCTTTCCTCTCCAATCATCCTCCTCTCGATCCGTCCTACCCATTCCGGCCATGAGGATTTTAACCTCTGTACGGGGGTCTTTTTGGATGGGCAAACCATTCTCACGGCGGCCCATTGTCGGTCATCCGATCATTCAAAAACCAAAAAAAAGAAATCCAAAGAGACCCTCTATATCTCCGCTCAAACCTCCCTCTTAAGTCGCGATCTCGAAAAAAGATCGTTTAGCACAAAAGAGTTCTCTCTTCACATCCATCCCGAATACAAAACGATACCGATTCGCAATGACCTGATGATTATCAAACTCAAAAATTTGCAATTTCACTTCTCTTTTCCTGCACCCGTTCTCACCTCCCGAGAATTTTTGGATTGGAATAGGCCGTACTTTTTTAAAGGATTTGGGGGCAGGCGTCATCTTTCGGGACGACTCTATCATCAAAAACGCCTGGTCATGCTAAGCCTTGACGAAGAAGAGGTTCAAAAATTGAAGGACTTACCCGATCCATGGCCCTCTAGGTACAGATCGAGACTTTATTTTAAAACCATTCAAGAGGATGAAGGGATGCCCGTGTGTAAAGGAGACTCGGGGGGCCCTATTTACTCCCAACATCATGACGGCACTTTAGAAGTCTTGGCCATCGCCTCCTTTATGGTCATAGAGGATGACAACAAGAATAAACAAATAGAAAAAAGATGCGCCACCAGTAAGAGGAGCGTTCACAATTGGGTCTATCCCCATTTGGGATGGATCACAAGTTTTTTAAATGAATGAGGGGCGGACTTTGAAACAAAAAACTCTCAAAATAGGAATGTTGGCCCTCCTCTTCCACTTTTTTCCCCTTCAAGGCCATACTCATCTCAAAAAAAACAGCATCAAGGAAAGAGATGATCTCTCCTCTCGAATCGTAGGCTTCTATCTACGCCCTCCGGGAGTGCCCTATTCTCAATTCAATCTCTGTACGGGAACTTTTCTAGATGGACAAACCATTCTCACGGCTGCCCATTGCTGGCGCTCTTCTTCCCCTCCGACCAAAGAAGAGCTAAAGGATCATCTCTTACACGTTTCTGGTCGTGATCGTATCTCGAAAATCGATCTGCAAAAATCATTTATCACAAAGCGCTTTTCTCTCCACATTCACCCCGAGTACAATAGAGTCCTCAAACTCAATGATCTCATGATAATTAAGCTCGAAGATATGCGATTTAAATTCACCGATCCGCCTCCTCTGCTCTCCATAAAAAACTCTTTGAATTGGGCGGAACCATACTTTTTTGAAGGCTTTGGATTTATAAGAAGGATACAGGGAAACATTTTACAGATCAAACGCCCCCTCATAATCCGTTTGGATAGAGAAAAGATGGAAACTTTGAAAGATATCTTTAAGACGCAAAAGGGGATATATGCCAGCCGGGCAAAACTCTATTTTAACCACTCTATCGAAAAGCCAAGAGACAAGTCCACCCTCATCTGCTATGGAGATTCAGGAGGCCCCGTTTATTCACGTCATTCGGATGGAACTCTCGAAATTTTGGCCGTCGCTTCGGCCTTCACCGTGGGCGAAGAAAAAAAAGGGAAGAAAAAGAAATACAATCGTTCCTGCTCGAATCAAAACGGCAGCGTTCACTATTGGGTCTATCCCCACTTGGATTGGATCACAAGTTTTTTAAACTGACCCGGAAACCTATTTCCTTCGACACTTTCTCAAAGCATCCGCAAAAAGCCCCGAAGGCACGGCGATCACCCCAAGACCGATCATCAGGATAAAAAAGGTAAAAATCCTTCCTCCCAAAGAAATGGGATAGATATCTCCATAACCAACGGTCGTGAGCGTGGCCACGGCCCACCACATGGAATGGGGGATAGAGCGAAAGGAGTCGGGCTGAATCTCGTGTTCAAAAAAATAGATTCCGGCCGCAGAGATATAGAGCAGGATCAAGCTCATGAAAAAAAAGATCACAAGATCGTCTTTGATTTCTTCAAAGGCACTTTTTAAACGCCCCATGGCCTTGAAGTATCGGGACAATTTAAAAACTCTAAAAAGCCTCAAAAAACGAATTGACCTGGCAAACTTAAAGTCCACCACCCCAAAGGAAAGAAGGGAGGGAAGAATGGCCAAAAGATCGATGACCCCATAAAAACTAAATACAAATCGCCACCTCTTTTCGGCCACATAGATGCGAAGGGCGTACTCTAGGGAAAAGAAAATGACGAAAAAAAGATCCAAGTTTCCCCAAAGGACCTTTAACTCCTCCCCTCCTAGGTCCGGTACGGTTTCAAGGCTGACCTGCACGATAGAGACCAAAATCAAGATTTGAATGGGGATATTGATGAGTTTTGATTCGTCGAGATGTCTTCTAAGAGTCGCTCTATTCAAAATCTCCTCCCCCGCTATTCTCCACGGAAATGATTTGTGGATGATAGGGGGCTCCTCGGAAAGGAAGCAAAAAAATCAAAGGTTTAAACTAACTAACCTGAGTTCGGCCTTTTTTCCCTTTGTTATCGGGCAATTAAGGCACTTGACACCCCTCGTATCGCCGGTTTCTTCTCCTGCCAGGTGTAAGAAATCAGTCCTGCGATCATATTGACCATAAAATT
>JAPONP010000003.1 GCA_026713835.1 Bacteriovoracales bacterium | reverse complement strand
TTTCCGATCTATAAACTTTTAGGCTATGATTCATAAGAACCAAGATAAATCCAAATTTTTTTGATCGTTGAAGGAGACCCGAAGTTACAGTAAGATTGCCAACGATATAAATCACCATTAACCTATAGCAGGTTGATTGATGAATAATATCTCCATCTATGTCTCTAACAATAACATTATCATTTCTAAAGCTAATTTTTTGCCCTTTGTCCGTAAAGATAAATATGATCTGTTTTTCTTGAAAGTCCGGTAATCCCATCATAATTCGGCCTTCCGATCGCATAGATTTGAATAAATACAACGAGCGCATTTCTTGGGATTGGGTGTAAATGCAGCGTTCAAATTATAATTCTCTATTCTTTTAATTAAATCTTCAAATTTTGCTTGCATCTTATCTCCCTTTTTCGGTATGTCTATGGGATAAGTTTTATTTGTATCCATGCTATAAAGACACATCTTTTTTATATCATACCCCATTTCCGACAACGCATAGTACTGAGCATACAATTGGAATATATACCCATCATAGATAACTCGAATAAGTTTTTTTCGCTCGGTAAGAACACCGGTCTTTTTATTTAAAATATCAATCTTCCCATGTATTTTATAAGCTTCAGAATATACGGGGAGAGCTTGTAATATATCCTTTTTCGTGCTGTATTTTCTTAGGTCGATTGTCTCATGGGATCGTTTACCTTCAATTTGGGATTTGCCTTGATATATCATTTGATCAATGCCGCCATAAAGTTGGTGAAAGTAAATGGATCGAGGGCAGAATATGAAGTCATTTAAAAACGATATCGGTATATAAGATTCCAAGAGGCCCTCTCAAGATTTAGCAGAGAAAAGATATCTCAATTGAAATAAAAATTAAAAGCTTCTTTCTATATCTTGAACAAATTTAAACCACTTTTCTTTTGCTAAATCAGGCCTGAATCGGCCCGGCTTATCCCAGTTTTTTAATTGATGGATTATTAAAAGCCCTTTAAGAGCAATGTGATAAGCTCCATTTGCATCAGCATTATCAGGAGCAAGCCCATCCTTTAATGTTCTAGAGTCAAAAAAATTTCCTTCCTTATCCTTGACGGGAGAAAGAATCCAATCCTCATCATTATTTGAATCACTGTTTCTGATTTGAAGTGTAATGCGAATCAACTTGATAAGAGATTTAAAAAATGAGCTTTTATTTAAAATAAGTATTTGCTCTTTTATGCATTTAACACTTTTGAATGATATATCATATTCGACCAGAAGGTTTGCGAACTCATCCGTCGGGCCAATTTTGCGAGAAATCCATTTTCTATCTTTTTGAACCCTTTCTAATCGATCTCCATAAGTGCAAAATACCCAGTCCTTCTTTCCTTCTGATTTTATAGAGAATCTCTCATAATTGATATGAAATTCAAAATAATTCTCATCCTCGTTAAATGATATTCGATCAAATTTTTTAATAAACTCCTTTGTTTTTTTTACTGTTTCATATTTAGGATATAATAAGTTTACAAAACCTGTTTTGGGGCAAATCTTTGATGTATAATGAGCCGGAACATAATAGATGAACCCTGTCTGTTTTCCTATTTTTTGAAAACTTTCAAATGGGGCCGTCAGTTGCAGTGCCTTTGTGAAACTTGCAAGTTCTCCCACCTTCTTGTCTTTGAGAATAAGAAAATTTAATTTATCAATCATAGCTTTTTCTATTTTTTGATAAACTTGTTTTTCAATTTTAAATCGTCCCCTTTTAAAGCCAAAGTTTAAATCTTCAAAGACGACTATTGCATTGTGCTTTAACATCAATTTAAAAATTTTAGGGATAACCAGCGACAGATATCCCTCCTTAGCATTTTTTATACTTTGAATTTCTCCCCAGGTTTTCCTTGCCCTGTCCCTATCAAGGCCCTTTCTCTCCAAAATTTTAGCATAGTCTATCGCATCGTTCTTATTTTCTCTCTCAATTGAGTTCAGGCTCCCTTGATCCACTATTTGCCCTCGAGGGTTTAAAACTGAATAGTACGCTAGGTGTCGTTCACCTCGATCTATGCCTATAATGCTCACATC
>JAPONP010000002.1 GCA_026713835.1 Bacteriovoracales bacterium | reverse complement strand
GAGAAGAAGGACGAGAAGAGGTACTTGAAAAAGGCCGAGAAGAAGGACTTGAGAAAGGGCTTTGGAAGGGGAAAGAAGAGATCGTATTGAATATGCTCAAGGAGGGAGCAGACATCCGAATGATCTGCCGATTCACCCGATTGAGGGAAGAGCAAGTCAGAGAGATCGCCCAAAAACATTCCATCAAAAAATAAACTTTGCAACGTGGTGTCAACGTCGCACTGTCAATATCGTTTTAAAAATGTTGGCAGGGGCGATGGCGTCTTTTACTGTCGCTTAAAATGCACCGTGATGATTTCATCCCCGTAAAGAGTGTTGCGAACGCGAGTTGAGAAAGTATCGAAATTGTCGATGTTTTCCAAGGCCATGGCGTGATGAAATTCCAAACCGCTCTTACACTTCGATTCGGTTTCCAACTCATTTGTCTCCGTATTGATCTTGGCGAAACCTCTGCAATTCATCTTTCCAAAGAGGGACTTTGAGGTCTTAAAAAAAACTTCTCCCGAATGGGGGTCAATTTTTTTTATGGTGACCACGGAACGAAGGGGGACATCCGTCGAACGGACATCGTAAACGCCTTCGAGATGATCCAAATTGACCTCTCCAAAGGCCGTGGAAAGAAAAGAAAAGAGTAGGAGAAAAAAAGAACTGTGTTTCATGGAACCTCCCCGTCTCATTTTTGTCGTCTCCAAGTGTAGCTCACTATGTTGTGTTTTGTCAAAATCAGCGGGTTCTTTTTAGGCCCATCCGTGTAAAATCTTTAGGGTTCATCTTGGCATTAAACACAAAGTCTTTATACAGGAGGACGGTGCTTTTCCCGGTGAGATGATTGACCATTTCCATCTTTTCGGCCCGCCAATAACGATCGAGGTATTTTTTGTAGTCCGTGGCCGTGAGAGTCTTGAGATGGGAGCCCTTGCGGTCATAAAACTCGACCTTCCAAGAGCGCAGTTCATCTCGGTCGCGCCAAACCACTTGACGGCTGTAGCCGGATCCTTTGCTCGTAGGAATTTGCTCCGAGACGGAACAAGTCAGCTTGAGTTCGCCACAGGTTTCATCCCGCAGGTACTTGTAGGTGTATTTTTCCACTTCCGGTGTGCTGAGATCTTCATAGGAAAACTCGCTTCCCATAAAGGAGCCGGAACGGTTGGAGCTACTGATGCGTTTGACCCGTTTGAGTGCAGGGAGATAAAGCCATTGGTCATCATCTTTCGTTTTATAGGAATGGGCCAATAGGGCCGTGCCCTTGACGTTTTTGGGATAATCAAAAATGAGAAGATTTCGATCCCCGGCCCCTTTTACCTCGAGAGTTTGAACGCGGAGTTGGCGTCGGCTTTCTTTTTTTTGCTTGTTTCGCAAAACCATGGTGAGATGGGCCTTTAAATTCCCAAAACCACGGTTTTTTTCTCGAGACTCTTGAGCGATGGCCAAACCTTTGGCTTCGGGGGTTTTGCCCTCGGAAGCGTGGGCCAAACCAAAAGGGACGGTCCCCAGGGATAGGGCCAAGACTGCAAGGGCAAAGGGGATTCGACTCGTCATCATTTTTTCCTCAACCTCCACCTTATATTTCAAAACATTTCCAAAATCAAGTTTTAAGGCATATTTCTAGGGAGGGAATGCGGCATCGCGGCGTTTAGAATTAGGATCAATTGACATCGCCATCCCCTCTATGTACTAGTAAGTTCGCTTCGGTATCGGGAATAGAAAATGGCAGTTTTAAGGATTTGTGTTTTGGCCCTCCTCCCTGCGTGGCCCCTCTTTGCGGAGACGGGTATTCAGGGAAAAGTGACCTTGGAAAATGAGCGCTATCGAGATGACGGGGAGGACTACGCCCATACCATCGATCAAAATGTTGGGGTTTTGACAAAAATTGATGCCTACGCCAAAACCGATAAAACCCTTTCCCATTTAGGTTTTGCCTGGAGGGAAAACGATAGGGATAAAGCGGGAAATATGCTGATCTTTCAGGATAGCTACTTTTCCATGTTCATGGATGAGCAAAAGAGTTGGAAGGTTCTCGCCGGGTATAAGCTGTACAACTGGAGCGTTTTGGAGGCCTTTCATCCCACCGCTCGATTACATTCGTCAAACTACAGTTCTTTTCCGGAAGAATGGGAAAAGTTGCCCGAAGCGGTCGTCGAATTGGAAAAGTTTTTTGATTTTGGAACCCTCTCCTTTTATTTTTTCCCCCGTTTTCAAGAACCGATTTTTCCCGATGGAAATTCGAGGAAGGCCCTTATAGATAATGGCTCTCGGATCAAGATGTCGAAGTCTTCTAAAATTGTGGGTGGAGAAGTGCTTTCCACGGATAGTATCCCTCAATTTGGCTTCCGGGGAACCTGGTCCGGGGACGGCTTCGATACGGCCCTCCACGTTTTACGCCATGTGGATCGAAAGGCCTTTCTCTCCGGCACCCATGAGTACCGCATCTTTGGAACTTCCGGAAGCGAAATCCATCTTCCGGGAAATTGTGCCCCTGCTCCAACGATTTGTCGTGATGCCCAGAGGGCCTTTACCTTTTCTCCTACACCTTATTTTATAAGAACATGGGAATTGGGGGCGACATTGGAACTCGCCTACAAAAACACGCTTTTTAAATTTGAGGGCGTCAGATTAAAATACGATGACCATGGGCCCATACTCTCCAACGATGGGCCCGAGCGAATAGAGGATCATACGGATATCGCTATTGGCATTGAAAAAAGTATCGCCTTTTCCTTCGATCAGGAAATGGATGTCTTTATCGAATGGAGCCGATTTATAGGTCCTTCAAAATGGGAGCGGGCCAAAATAGGGGCCTTCCAACAGGATCTCTTTGTGGGGGTTCAACATAGGTTTAATAACGAATTGGATTCCAAGTTGAAGCTAAACTACATTACGGACACAGAGGGAAGATCGGAAAAGCTTTATTCCGTTAGTTATTCCCAGAGATTGGGAGGAGATTGGTCTCTTAACCTGGGGGGGCGAAAGTATAAGGCCCCTCCGAAAGAGGAATCCAAAGGGCCCGGAACCGTGGGACTCGAAAATTACCATAAAGACGATAGTTTTTTTATTAACTTATCCCGGCATATTTGAGTGCCGATGAACTTTCGGGGAATCTTATGAAAAAAATCCATCGCCATCTCCTTCTCCTTTGCTTTTTGGCCGCCTCTTGCTCCGGGCCCGGTCGGGATATGGTCATGGCCCCTTCCGCAAACCGAAACCTC
This sequence comes from Bacteriovoracales bacterium, assembly GCA_026713835.1. Lineage (GTDB taxonomy): Bacteria > Bdellovibrionota > Bacteriovoracia > Bacteriovoracales > Bacteriovoracaceae > JAPONP01. The sequence goes on along the minus strand of JAPONP010000002.1, from coordinate 3,442 downwards.
GCTCAAAAGACCAAGGCCCCCACCCCCAAGGCGCCGGTCGTAAAAAAGATTCGGGTCAGAGAAAAGAAAATAACAAAGAAGACTTCCCCGGCAAAAGAGACGGGCCCCACCGTAAAGGAGAGGGCAGACGAGCTTTACGGGAGGCGGGGCCGGGATGTGCAAAACGCCCGCCGGGCGGCCCTTTTGTACGGTCGGTTGGCCGAGACGGCCAATGACGATAGGGAACGTGCCCAAATGATTGGTAAACGGGCCCAGGCCCTTTGGTATGTTGGCGTTGAACTGGAAAAGGAAAAAGAGGGTCTAGGGAAAAAGAGTTTTGAGGAGTGTTATGCTGCGGCCGATACGGTGGTTCAACTCTTTGATGGGCCCGAAAGCATGGAAGAAGAGGAACAAAAGGCGTTGGGTCTTTTTTGGTACGGGGCCTGTTTGGGCCAAGCTAAAAAGGATCTTTTTGGAGCGTCCAAAGTCAAAAAGGCCATGAACGATATTATCGATTTGGGATATGAGGAGATCCAACATTACGGGGCCCATCGGGCCTTGGGGCGAATCGAGTATTTTATGCCCTGGTATGCGGGCGGTGACAAGACGTTATCCAAAGAATATCACAAAAAGGCCTTTGAAAATACCCTTGTGAGCGACACGATCAAAGTTTCCGTTCACGGTCTCAATAACCTGTACTACGCCGATATCCTCTCCCATAAGGACTTTAAGGAGATCGATCTGGCCTGTCACATTTTACAAACCTTTGTGGAACAAGACCCCAAAACCCTTCTCAAAAGCCGGATACCCGAAACCATCTACGAGATGGAAGAGGCCAGGAAAAAAATAAAATCCCTTCAATGTCGGGCCTTAAGTCGAGGCGGGAAATAGGGATGGGAAGCACTAGGCCTTGGTTCCAAACATTTTTTTTAGGCCTTGGCGTTTACTATCTTTCCATCCCGGCCCTAGGGGCCGACATCACGGCCCCCTATTACTTTGACAGTGCCCAGGTTCTTCCCAAGGGGGTGAGAACCCTAAGATTCAATTATCTCATGGGAGGGGCCAACGAGAGATTCGATTCCTCCGGAACCTCGACCCTTCTTGGAAGTTCCATGAATACGGGGGTGAGCTACCGGGAATTTGTCGATGGCCAAGATTCCCCTCTCGAAAAGGGTCTTCTTAGAGGCTACCTCAAGCAACAGGGTAGGGAATTGGATTCCCTTGCCGGGGAAACCACCGGTGCGCTCAATGTGGAAATCGATGCTCGGGTTCCCATCTTGGCCTGGGGGATGACGGATCGATGGACCATGGCCCTCGCCGTTCCCATGGTGACGATCCGAACCCATATAGACACGGGTTTTAGGGCCCACGGGGATTTGCAAGGGATCACGGACAAGATGGTGACCGAAGGCCAAGGTTTTAAGGCCTTGGAAATGAAAAAAAGAACGAAATCCCCCATCGCCGAAAATGGCGATAAGCATGGTTACAATCCCTTGACCCCTTCCTCTTCCTATCTGCAGGAAACCTCCCTAGGGGATATCCGTTTGATCAACAAAGTCCGATTTCTTTCCCATAAACAATACGCCCTGGCTTTTTTGAACGAACTGACACTGCCTACGGGGCGCAGGGTCGATATCGATCGCATCATCGATGTGCCTACGGGAGACGGTCAGTTTGACTTAAACTTTGGAGTCGTGGGGGAATACAATATGGGCCCTCGGACGACTCTCGTTTCTAGGTTGGCCTATACCTGGCAAGCTCCGGATCGAGTGGTTCGCAGGATTCCCCAAGACTCAAAGGCCCTTCTTTCATCGGATTTGGATGGGCAAGTTTTGAGAAAACTTGGGGACGGACTTTATTTGAGTGCCGGGGGAAGTTTTGAATTGAACCGGCAGATCAAGTTGAATACCCAGTATTCCTTTCAATACAAGGAAAGAGATGAATACGAGGGGAATCAATACGAGGCCCATCGCTATGATTTTTTGGGCCAAGATAGCGCTCAAAGCCTTCACGCTTTGCAACTGGGAGTGAATTTTTCCACGGCCCATCTTTTTCTAAGCAAACAATTTCCCATTCCCTTTGATTTTAACCTGATGTCTGCGATTCCTTTGGCCGGACGAAATGTCATCAAAGACCCTACGGTCATTATGGAATTGGGGCTCTTTTTTTAGGATATGCCATAGATGAAAACATATACCATCCCCCTCTTTTGCCTTTTGATTATTTCTTGTAACGAACTGAGATATGATAAGGCCCCTAAAAAAGAACTCGAAGTGCCCTTGCAAGAGTCCTTGCAAGGGGCCGACGCCCTAAGCTCTCGCCCGGCCCTCGTGGCCGACCTCATGGGGGCCTTCTTTTGGCCTAGTCGAGAGTATTTTAGGCGGGGAACGGAGTTGGGATACTTTGACAGTCCGTCGGATGGGGCCTTGGACTATATCTCCTATATCGAAAGAATATCCCATACCATTTTTTTGGCCGATGATGAGTTTAACAAGTGGACCCTGAGCTACCTTCAAAGAAAAAGAGAAACGACTCACGAGTTGGAAAAGATAGCGCAGGAAAAAGAGGTCATTCGATCTCAAATCAAGGCCATAGGCCTTAAGAGCAAGGAGCTTAAGGCCTTGAAAAAAACGTTGACCGAAGGCCAGGCCCAAGAAGAAGAGGCCATCGATCGGCAAATCTCCGATCTCTTTTTGGAAAAAAAAGAACTCACCCAAAAACTCACTCCTCTTAAAGATCGACAGAGTTCTTTGGAAAAATATGTCAAGGAGGCCCTCGCTTATCAGCAGGAAGCGGGAATGGTTGTCCAAGAGGCCCTCGATCCCCAGGCCGTCTCCTATATGTTGGATGAAAACCATCGCAAGGTGGTGGATCAATACGGCCTTCCCGTAAGAAATATCGACGAAGGGGCCCAAGTCAATTGGATCAAAGTCTATAAAGAGAGTACGGAAAAGGATAATACCTTTGATCTCCATGGGGAGAAAATCGTCATTCGCTTGGGCCACTGGGCCGGTCAAACTTATGAAACCCTGTATCGACAAAATGACCCGGGAGAGTGGACATTGCACCCCGAAAGCTCGATCTACGATGTGGGTTTTTCCCTAGAGGGTGTTTTGACCTTTAAGTTTCGGGAAAGGGACGGTAGGGAAAATGAAACCGGTCGAATCTTTGAGTTTGAATTGCAATTTTCTAAGTTTGCCGGTCACTTTCGACTTCTAGGCGATATTCGCGTTCTCGTTGGAGAAAAGGTCACGAGAAGGGGCCAACTCAAGGTTTTTTTTAGAGAGGGTGATACCCCACAAAAGGTAACTGCTCGCACCTCTAGCAAAAACTGTAATAAAGGCGAGGTAACTGTTCTCCACCCGGATAAGATTGGTAGGAGGCAACGAGGAGCGACCGAGGCGTGCTTCCTGCACGTCGCAGGGAAGCGACGAGGCAGTCGACTGCCAAGATTGCCGGGGGG
>JAPONP010000001.1 GCA_026713835.1 Bacteriovoracales bacterium | reverse complement strand
CATCTATGTAGTCGGTCAATTCGGAGCGAAGGGTTTTCCAATTGAAGAGTTGAAACTCCCTTTTTGTGAGAACCAAGCGAAAGATATCGAGGGCGTATCGAGTGCCTTGATAGACCTCTTTAAAAAGGTGGTCATGAATCGGCCCTTTGAGCTTTTTTCCCATGGCCCACAATCCCACTAAGGGGAAATGTTGTCTTATCAAACGGTATTGCGCCCGTTGATTCATCACATTTTTTCAGTAATGAAACATCACGCCCCGGAAAAGATCGAAAAACAAGGCGAGATGGCGTGGACGCCTGAATCCAACTTCCTACAGGGGGCCAAATCGGTGATATTGGCATGGAAAGTTTTTTTCCGGATTCTAACTGTTCAAAACAGTACTGAATATCAATCCTGACATCCCTGGGAACCTTTTGCAGTTCTCGTTCAGCCTGTTTCAATACAAAAAGTTTCATGGCATAATCATATAACAGTTTTGTTATGTTTTCAAATTCTATTCGAGATTATCTCGCCGGGCTGGCCCGAGGGTAAAAAATCCAAGGTTTTAAATTAAATCAAGTGGGCCTTTCCTGCTGTAATATCCCGTTGACAAGACGGACGGGTGCCCGGAGGACAGTGGGCACTCATTTCGATCAAAGGGAAAGTTGACAATGGATAATTGAGTCAGAAATCGTAACGGCCTGCACTTCTAGCAAAAACGACAACAACGGCAAAATAAGTGATCTAACCCCTTGGAAAAACTAAAATTTTATTAAATCCTTTTTTGCTCTGTCCATCACGCTGCCCCAAAGCAGTCTCCCTTCAGATTGATCTGGACAAGACATTCTTTTTAAGATATATTATTTATAAGTAATGTGGAAGCTACTAGAGAGCAAAACTGCCCTCAAGCAGTTGAAAAAGTGTCCCGGGCAAATCAAAGAGGAATATGAGGGATGGAAAAAGATTATCGAGTTTTCGGGACCACAGGCCTTAAAGGAGATCAGGGGCTATAGGGATCATGCTTTGAAGGGAGAGTGGAAAGGGGCCAGATCGTCTTCTTTGAGTAAAAAATGGAGAGTCATTTACCACATCGATAAAAGAGAAATAATTGTTTTCATTTTGGAGGTCAATCCACATGACTATAGGAAAAAAACTTAAGGCCGCTCTCGATGGTGATTTTATTGCGGCCAAGCCCACAATAGGCTTAACGCCTGGGAAAATGATACGAATCTTGCGTGAAAAAAATAACCTTTCCCAAAATGATTTAGCTGAAGCCACGGGCCTTACCCAACCAACAATTTCCTCTTTAGAAAACGAGAAAATTACCCTTGGAATTGAACGGGCCAAAACATTGGCCCGAGTGCTTAGAGTTCACCCTGCCTCTTTGATTTTTTCTGATTGGAATGAAAACATCGCAGCCTGAAAGATCATATATTTTCCGCTTGCCGATACGTCAACTTTATAACTCAACAAATTTATTCTATGCGGCTTTATCAACCTTAATACTTAAGGGGGTTTTTAAAGCGATGGCAACTTTTATGAGAAAATCCATGCTCACTTGACTGACTTGTCCTGATTCCATTCGAGCAATCGTAGGTTGTTTGCTTCCAATGAGCTTGGCAAGTTTTGCTTGAGAAATTTTTTTCTTAATTCTTTTGGCCTTGAGTTCTTCAATAATTCGCCCCTTTTCTCTGGCAAGGGCCATTTCGATGTTGGAAATTTTCAAGCCTTGGGCAAAATCTTTAACGCTTTTGTAAACTACAAATTCATCTTTTTTCATTATCTTATGCTCCTTATGCGCAATAAAATAAGCTCTCTCGTTTTTTTATCTATTTTTTGCGTTTTCTTTTTATGAAAATGCAAAATATAAATAGCATTTTGCAATTTGATGACATAAAAAACACGATATATCCCGTTTTTATAAGATATTCTCAGTTCATGTAAACCCTTCGTTATCTCCGGCAGGGGGCGTGATATTGGCATGGAAAGTTTTTTTCCGGATTATAACCGTTCAAAACAGTACTGAATATCAATCCTGACATCCTTGGGAACCTTTTGCAGTTCTCGTTCAGCCTGTTTCAATACAAAAAGTCTCATGGCATAATCATATAGCAGTTTTGTTATGTTTTCAAATTCTATTCGAAATTATCTCGCCGGGCTGACCCGAGACTAAAAAACCCAAGGTTTTAAATTAAATAAAGCGGGCCTTCCCTGCTGCAATATCCCGTTGACAAGATGGACGGGTGCAGAGGGTCGGCCTTCCTTTAAGTTGGATCGGTTCTTTTCTACTCAAATTGAGACAAATAAAGAAGTTGACAAATTACACTATCTGTAATAATGTAATAATCGAGGCGAATCTTGATAGTTAATTTTAGGAATAAGGCTGCGCGAGAAATTTGGGAAACCGATAAATCTAAATATCTGCCCAGGGAATACTGGTTTAGGGCGAAGGCTTTATTGACGATAATGCATTCTACCCAAGATTTATATGATTTAAAAATTAAAGGCCAGCCCCCTAAAATTCGCCTCCATAAACTTAAAGGTGATCGTCGGCACTATTGGAGCATTACAATAAATCTTCCTTGGTGTATTACTTTTAAATTTAAAGATGGTTATTTTTATGATGTAAAAATTGAAAACTATCATAAGGGATAATGTTATGATTGAAAATCCAAAACCTATGCACCCTGGACAAGTTTTATCAGAGGTGTACTTATCAGAGATGAATCTCAATCAAACAGAGTTTGCTCTATTATGTGGATGTTCTCCTCGAAAAATTAACGAAATCGTTAATGGAAAGAGAGGAGTTTCAGCTTCATTTGCGCTTGTCCTTGAAGAAGTTTTAAAAACAACCGCAGGAATGTGGGTTAGAATGCAGGCGGAGTATGACCTTTATGAGGCCAGAAAAAAGGCCGCCTAATTTTTATAACTTATAGAACGAAGCCATTCTCTTCTCTGTTGCAGTATCCCGTGGACAAGACGGACGTGTGCGAATGGAGGATGAAAAGCAAAGGCAAAAGATAGACGCAAAAAACGTAACTGCTCGCACCTCTAGCAAAAACTGTAATAAAGGCAATGTAACTGCCATCCATTTGGATGAGATTGGTGGGAGGCAACGAAGAACGACTGCGGCGTACTTTAAGTACGCCGCAGGGAGTGATGAGGCAGACGACTGCCAAGATCGCCAAATGGGTGAGCAGTTACCAAAAAACGCCTATCTTTTGCAGATCACTTCGTAACCTTGTGGAGGATCACTTTCGATTTCAACGTCGTCTAGGTCGAATGTTTCCAAAATGCACTTGCCCCTAACGCCAAACCTATCTAGGATTTTTTCTCCAAGAAGACGAGTGGTGTAGGCCTTGCGATAGGTTCCGTCATAGAGTTTATAGTGAAAACTATGCTTTAAGCGAATGGGCCGATGAGTTTGGGAAACATTGACGACGGAATGAACATATCCTTCATTAAAAAAGGGAAAGGAACCCTGCTCTATAAGATCGATCCCGCTGAGGGCCGTAAATAAATCCGAGACAAAGGGTTGAATCTCGCTATTTTTGAGGTGGAGGGGTATTTCAAAGATGATCTCTTCGGAAGGGTCTAGAAGCTCAAGGTTTGATTTGTCGGACGCATGGCCCAAAAAGCTATGCAACCCAAGAGCAAAAACGAAGAAAAGTGAGGTGGCGGCTGAATTCATTTTGTTTCCCTTTATCATCATCACAAATGATTATTGGCACTCAACTCGATTATTCTCATCGAGATCATCGCTCATTTTATAAAGGCATCGGCCTTCGATATTCAGTTTGGATAAGATGTTTTCTCCAAGTGTCGAAAGGGCATTTCCCGTTTTGGTGCCAAAGGTGACGTATTTGACCTTGTTTTTTAAGCTGCCGTCCAAAGAGTCTTCTCGGAGGATATCCAGATCGATATGGGTGCTTCCTCCCACGAGAAGGCATTGCTGTCTTAATAAGTGAACGTCGTCCATGGCCCGGAAGAGAGCCGAGACAAAACGCCGAGTCTCTTCGCATCCGTTGGTTTTTTCGGCGTAATAGAGACAGACGAGCCTTCCGTATTTGCCGTATTCCGCCTTTAAGCAAGGCCTATGACCGACCCAGCCCGATATTTCAAAAGTGAGTTTTTCCGGAAGTTTTTGAAATGCATGGGCCGAAAGGCCGGAGGGCCCAAAAGCAACAAGAGCAAAAAGACCCGTGACCATCATCATCGCTAAATGTCTCATTTTATCCTCCATCGCCTAAGCGTTTAAACGCCCCAAAAGTTATTCTATTCGCAGGTGATGATAGAGCGATCGTAGGGGCTAATTCGATAGGTAAAAAGACACTTTCCCGTAGCATTCATTTTCTTCAAGATATCTTTTCCAAAAAGAGTGAGGATGGAACCTCGTATCATCTCCCCTTGAATGTGACTATTCAGTGTATAGGTGTGGGCCTCCATAAGAGGGGTCGGAGAGGGGTTTCCTCGAACAACGGTGAGCACGACATCGAGTTTGTTCCCCCTTTTTGAACACGTCACATCGTTTAAGGTGACTCTTTCAAGAATTGAAGAAAGACCCCATGTAAAGTCTTCGGCGGATTCGCAGGCACTGGATTCCGGAGAGGAAGAGGGAATCGTAAAGGTGATTTCTTCCACCGGGGATGCATGGGCCGAAAAACTAAAGGGCCCAAAGGCCAAACATCCGATCATTGTCATGATTGCTGCATTCATCTTCCATACCTCCCTAATAGTTAGTGGTTTAATTTCGGATGAGTGTAAGTCATTTGAAATTCGGATCAAGAGAGCCTGTACTTTTTATACACCTAGACCAAAAAACAGCGAATCCTTCGATCCGACCCCTTGAGCTCAAGGCCCGGCACCTCCTTAGAGCATCTGGCTT